>JBJTMC010000227.1:0-2779 GCA_046063325.1 Novosphingobium sp. | reverse complement strand
TGCAAGGCGTCCTTTCCGACGTCAGCGCCACCGACCTTGGAGCAACCGCGATCAAGGCCGCGGTGGACCGCGCCGGGGTCAAGGGTGAAGAGATCGAGCGGGTCTACATGGGCTGTGTGCTTCCCGCCGGCCTGGGCCAGGCCCCGGCCCGTCAGGCCACGATCAAGGCCGGTCTGCCCAAGTCGGTCCAAGCCACAACAGTCAACAAGGTCTGCGGCTCCGGCATGCAAACCGTGATCATGGGGGCCGAAGCCCTTGCCGCCGGTTCGATCGATCTGGTCGTCGCGGGCGGCATGGAATCGATGACCAACGCGCCCTACCTGCTCAAGAAGCACCGTTCGGGCGCGCGGATCGGGCACGACACGGCCTACGATCACATGTTCCTCGACGGCCTGGAAGATGCTTACGAGCCAGGCCGAGCGATGGGCACTTTCGCGCAGGACACCGCCAACGAATACCAGCTGACCCGCGAAAACCAGGACGACTACGCGATCGAGTCGCTGCGCCGGGCCAATGCCGCGATCGCGGAAGGGGCTTTCAAGGCCGAAATCGTTCCGGTTACCGTGGTAAGCCGGGCCGGTGAAACCGTGGTCGATACCGACGAGGGCCCCGGCAAGGGCCGTCCGGACAAGATCCCGGGGCTGCGCCCTGCTTTTGCCAAGGACGGCACCATCACCGCCGCCACGTCCAGTTCGATCTCCGACGGCGCCGCCGCGCTGGTCCTGACCCGCGGCAGCGTGGCCAAGGCCAAGGGTCTTGCCCCGGTGGCCACGGTTATCGCGGTTGCCGCACACGCCCAGGAGCCCAAGGACTTCACCGTCGCCCCGGTCGGTGCGATCAACAAGGTACTGGAAAAGGCCGGTTGGGCGCTGGGCGATGTCGACCTGTTCGAAGTCAACGAAGCCTTCGCCTGCGTCGCGATGTTCGCGATGCATGATCTCGGCATCCCGCACGCAAAGATCAACGTCAACGGCGGCGCCACCGCGCTTGGCCATCCGATCGGCGCCTCGGGCGCACGGATCGTCACCACCCTGATTGCTGCGCTTCAGCGCAACGGCAAGACCAGGGGTGTCGCCAGCCTCTGCATTGGCGGAGGTGAAGCCACCGCGATTGCGATCGAACTGGCCTGAGCGCCAAATCCAGGGGGGCCTCAGGGCTCCCCTGCTCCCCATAGCCTCGCCTCGGGGACAAAACCTCTGCGCGGGCCGACGGTAAGGACGCACCAGCCCTTGTCGCAATCGCCCAACAGTCCGACCACACCGGGGGCAAGCCGCCAGCGCAGCCGACTGGCGGGATCCGCCGCTTCGTGCATCTCGGCCGCATCGCCGCCACGGACAAAAGCCGTGCGCTGACGGGTCAGGAACCGGGCGAGCACCCACCCCTGAGCGCCGTCAGGATCCTGGACGAAGCGCCAGCCCTCCTTCATCCGCAAAACCTTGAGCGGCAGGTGCTGCCGCTTGTAGACCCACAGAATGCGATAGTCTTCGCCCGGGCCGACCCGCATGTTGACTTCGCTGGCGCGGACCGACGCCCAATAGGGCACCTCGGTCGAATCCTGCCCCGCCGCAGGAGGGACAAAGGAAACGGCGAGCGCCGCCGCAAGGAGAATCCGCTTGAATGTCATGGCGGCCTGATAGCCTGCCCCGGCAATCCGCTTCAAGCCGCTTGACCGCCCGGCCCGCCCCGGCCTAGCGCTTGAGCCATGACAGTCGTGACCGATACCAGGCTGACGCGCCGCATCGCTGGCAAACCGCGCGTCCACGTTACCCGCCATCTGCTTCCGTCAGTGGAGGCGCGGATGGGGGAACTGTTCGACGTGGTCCTCAACGTCGAGGATCGGCCGCTAAGCCGGGCCGAACTGGTCGACGCCATGGCCAACGCCGACGTACTTGTCCCCACCGTTACTGACCGGATCGATGCCGCGATGCTGGAGGAAGCCGGCAATCGCCTTGGCCTGATCGCCAACTTCGGTGCGGGGATCGAACATATCGACCTGGCTGCAGCCCGCGGCCGCAAGGTGATCGTCACCAACACGCCCGGCGTCTTTACCGAGGACACCGCCGACCTGACGATGATGCTGATCCTTTCGGTCCCGCGCCGCCTTGGCGAAGGAAGCCGCCTGATCCGCGACGGAAAGTGGACCGGCTGGGCGCCAACCTCGATGCTGGGCCACTGCATCAGCGGCAAACGGCTGGGCATCGTTGGAATGGGACGGATCGGCCAGGCCGTGGCTCATCGTGCCCGGGCCTTCGGATTGGACGTGGTCTATCACAACCGTCACCGCTTGCCGCCCAGCATCGAAAACATGTTCGGCGCTTCCTACGAACCCGATCTTGACCGCCTGTTCGCCGAAGCGGACATCCTTTCGCTGCATTGTCCGGCGGCAAGGGCAACCCACCATCTGGTCAACGCCCAGCGGCTCGGCACGATGAAGCCCACGGCCTATCTGATCAACACCGCTCGCGGCGACCTGATCGATGAAGACGCCCTGGTCATGGCGCTCCAGAATGGCCAGATCGGCGGCGCCGGGCTCGATGTGTTTGCGCGCGAACCGCAGGTCGATCCGCGCCTGATCGCCTTGCCAAACGTGATCACCCTGCCCCACCTTGGCAGCGCCACGATCGAGGGGCGCGAACACGCCGGCGAAAAGGTGATCGCCAACATCCGGTTCTGGGTCGATGGGCACCGTCCGCCCGACCAGGTGCTGGAAGGTTGGGCATAAGCGCGCATTTGCGCAACATCGCTATAATCTGCGCCTTGCCGAAACTGCAATCGTTGC
>JBJTMC010000036.1:0-11220 GCA_046063325.1 Novosphingobium sp. | reverse complement strand
AGTCGAACTCTTCAATCCGATTGCCCTTGAGCACCGCCACCCTTGTTTCTTCCGGGTGGCGCGCATCGATCAGCATGCGCATGGTCATTATGAATTCTCCGTGCGCGCCAAGGCGGGACCAGCCCATTGCGGGCGATCCTGTTGCTGGCGCGGCTGTGTACGTGGAATCCGCAGTCCGACGGGTTGCCCCCATGCCGGATTGCGGACGTGACGATCAGGCCGGGGCGTTGCAACACTCCGGCGGCGATGAGCGTGTCTGCAGCAAGGAAATCGTGCGGCGAATCAAAGCGCACGCCATGCGCCGCTTGCGAAGCCGCAAACCCGGAGGCTTGCGACAGGCAGGACGGCGAAAGGCTATTCATTGCGGCATCAACCTGTTTGATCCGGACTGGCTTGCGAGCCGGATTCTCCCTCCGAAATGTGGCGCACACAATGTGTTGCCGCCTTCGGATTGCGGGTGCCTAGCATCGCTCGACGGCGGCGGCAAGGCGATTGCAGGCAGACCGCGCGCCGACTAAGGCACGGTGCATAATGCGTCGCTTCCTGATCCTGCTGGTGATCTTTCTTGCGCCGATCGCGGTATTTGCGGCGATGGTGCTGGCGGACCGGAACTTTGGCGGGCCAGGGCGGGGCTATGACTATGTCGTCACCGTGCTGCTGCCGCCACCAGATGCGGCCGCCAGCCTGCCTCAGATCGAAGGGCCGCAGGATGCAAGCCGGCCGCTGGTGGTGATCGATGCCGGGCATGGCGGGAAGGATCCCGGGGCCGGGGCTGACAAGGTCAAGGAAAAGGACCTGACCTTGGCCCTGGCGCTGGCGCTGCGTGACGAGTTGTTGCGCGAAGGCGGCGTGCGGGTTGCCCTGACCCGCAGCGATGACCGCTACCTGTTCCTTGGCGAACGTCCGGCGATCGCCCGCAAGCTGGGGGCCGACCTGTTCATCTCCATCCATGCCGATAGCACCGAGGCGGATACGGGAGCGGCCGGGGCGACAGTCTACACTCTCTCCGGCAAAGGCAGCAGCCAGGTTGCGGAACGCATGGCCGCGCGGGAAAACGCTGCGGATTCGATCAATGGCGTGCGGGTCGAGGGACAAAGCGACAGCGTCAATGCGATCCTGGTAGATCTTTCGCAGCGGGAAACCCAGACCCGGTCGGAGAGCCTGGCCGCCTTGATTCTGCGCGAGGGCCAGGGCCGGATGCCGTTCAAGGAAACTGAGCCGCAATCGGCCGCCTTTGCCGTGCTGAAATCGCCTGACGTGCCATCAGTGCTGTTCGAAAGCGGCTATATCAACAATCCCGAAGACGTCGCGCGGCTGACCTCTCCGGCCGGGCGGAACACCTTTGCCGCGGTTGTCGCCCAGGCGATCCGCGTGTTTTTTGCCCGCAGCGCGGTTGCGGCGGGCTGATTGCCGATGCGTCTGGCAAATCTGTTCAAGGCCATGCTAGAGCGCGACTTCCATGGCTGACAGCGAACAACCCGAATCCGTTCACCTGCGCATCCGGCGTGAGGCCAGTGGCCTGCTGAGCGGCCTTAAATCCCGGCTCGGCGGACTGGGTGCAGCCTTTGCCAGTCTGCGCGCCAGGCTGGCCGAAAGCCGGTTCGGGCAATGGCATGCGCGCCGCTGGGAGCAGAGCAAGCGCTTTCGAATCCTCAACTATGCGGGGTTGGGCGGGTTCCTGAGCCTGGTCCTGCTGTACATTGCCGTGGCCTGGAACCTGCCTTCGGCCAGCACTCTGCTGACCTACCAACCGCGGCTGCCGACGATGGTGCGCGGCGTGAACGGCGAGATCGTCTATTCTTACGCGCGCGAACGCCGCGTACAGTTGCGCTTCGTCGATTTCCCCAAGCCGCTGATCAACGCCTATCTTTCCGCCGAGGACAAGACGTTCTGGACCCACGGCGGGGTGGACTACACCGGGCTGGCCGGAGCGGTGGTGGACTATGTCACCAAGTTCGGGTCGGACAAACGCGCCCGCGGCGGATCGACGATCACCCAACAGGTCGCGAAGAACATTCTGATTGGCAACGAATACTCCGTCACCCGCAAGCTCAAGGAAATGATCCTTGCTCGCCGGATTGAAGGCGTGCTGAGCAAGCAGCAGATCCTTGAGCTTTACTTGAACGAGATCCCGCTGGGCCGTCAGAGCTTCGGGGTTCAGGCGGCAGCGCGGGCCTATTTTGGCAAGGACGTCGGCGATCTGACCCTGGCCGAGGATGCGTTCCTCGCGATCCTTCCCAAGGCGCCGGAAACCTATGGCCGGGCCAAATACACCAACGAAGCGCTGGAACGGCGCAACTGGGTGCTGGATCAGATGGTCAAGAACGGCGCGGTCAGCGAGGCAGAGGCAGCGCAGGCCAAGGCCCAGCCCCTCGGCATCGTGCCGCGCCGGATTGAAAGCTACGATCCTTCAACCGGTTATTTCGTCGAGGAGGTTCGCCGCGAGCTGATCGAGAAATACGGTGAGAACGCCGATACCGGGCCGAACAGCGTCTATGACGGCGGGTTGTGGGTCCGCACATCGCTTGACCCGCAACTGCAGAAAGCGACCCAGGATGCCTTGCGCGCCGGGCTGATGCGTTATGGTGGTGGGCGCGCCTTCAGCAAGCCGATCGAGCATGTCTCGCTCGATGCCAAGAACTGGCAGTCACAGCTGCTGACCATGAACAAGACCATCACCTACCAGGATTGGCGAACCGCGATCGTGATCGATCGCAGCGGCCCGCGCGCCACGGTTGGCCTGGCTGACGGCAGCAGCGGTCCACTGATCGGCGTGCCCGATGCCCTGCGCGAAGGCGACGTGATTGCCGTGGCGCCGTCCGGTAACGGTTGGGCACTGCGGGTGATCCCGGAGATCGCGGGCGGGATGCTGATGGAGGAGCCGTTCTCTGGCCGGGTGCTAGCGATGCAGGGCGGCTTTGATTCGGGGCTTGGCAGCTTCAACCGGGCGACCCAGGCACAGCGCCAGCCGGGATCGACAATCAAGCCGTTCGTCTATGGCACGGCGCTCGATTTCGGGATGAGCCCGTCGAGCGAGGTCGTCGACGGACAGTTCTGCGTCTACCAGGGCGCGGCCCTGGGGCAGAAGTGCTTCAAGAACTTCGACATGCGCGGCGCGGGCGGCACCCACACCATGCGGTGGGGGCTGGAACAGTCGCGCAACCTGATGACCGTCCGGATCGCCAACGATACGGGCATGGACAATGTAGCACGCACGATCGACCGGGTGGGGATCGGCAAGTACCCCGCCTACCTCTCCTTCGCGCTCGGCGCGGGCGAGACCACGGTGCAGAGGATGGTCAACGCCTATGCCGCGCTGGCCAATAACGGCGTTCAATACCCATCGTCGCTGATCGACTATGTCCAGGATCGCAACGGCAAGGTGATCTGGCGCGCCGACACCCGCCGCTGCGACAAGTGCAACATGGCCGAATGGGACGGCAAGCCGATGCCGCAGCTTGCCCCGCGCGGCAAACAGGTGCTTGACCCTCGCACCGCCTACCAGGTGGTCCACATGCTAGAAGGCGTGGTGACCCGCGGCACCGCGGTTGCGCTGCGCGATCTCAACCTGCCGCTGTTCGGCAAGACCGGCACGACATCCGGCCCAACCAATGTGTGGTTTGCCGGCGGCAATCAGGAAATCGTCGGCGGGGTCTATCTCGGCTACGACCAGCCGCGGTCGCTGGGCGGCTATGCCCAGGGCGGGACCCTGGCCGCGCCGATCTTCAAGCAGGTTGTCCAGGAAACCCGCCCCCGTTGGAGCGCGCGGCCGTTCGTGGCGCCGCCGGGCGTGTTCATGGTCCGGGTCGACCGGATCAGCGGCAAGCGCGTGCTCGACGGCATGCCAAGCAGCGATCCCAAGTCGGCCATCATCTGGGAAGCGTTCAAGGCCGAATCCGAAGTCCGCACTGGCCCCAGCACGGAAGAGCTTGCCTCGCAGCGCGAAGCCCTGCTCAACATGATCCGGCGCGGCGCCGGGGCCCGTGATCGCGGACCCAAGGCCGAATCGGCCAGTCCGGACGATGCCGTTGAACCCGAAGCCGTGCCGACGATCGCGGCCGATGGAGCGGCTGCCGGGCAATAGTCGGCTGGACAAGGCGGATCGGCAGGCGCAAACTGCGCGCTATGAAACGCCAACTCCTTCTTGCCCTCAGCACGGTCGCGGCACTCGGCCTGACAACCGCAGCTCCCGCCAATCTGCCGCAGGGCGCGCGCGCGCCGCAGATCGTCACCCAGGGCTCGCTTGCGGGCAACACCTTCACCTTCAACCTGGAAAAGGCGCTGAAGAAGGGGCCGGTGGTCCTCTATTTCTACCCCAAGGCCTTTACCCAGGGATGCACGCTGGAAGCCCACGCCTTTGCCGAGGCCAGCGACGACTTCAAGGCCGCCGGGGCAACCGTCATTGGCATGTCGGCGGATGATCTACCCTCGCTCCAGCGCTTTTCGCGCGAGGCATGCCGCGACAAGTTCGCCGTCGCGATCGCCTCGCCAAAGACCATCGCGGCCTATGACGTTGTGCTCAAGAAGCCGGATGGCAGCGCCACGGGGCTGACCAGCCGCACCTCGTTCGTCATCGGCAAGGATCGACGGATCAAGCTGGTTCATTCGGATATGGACTATCGCGACCACGTCCGGCTGACCCTGGCGGCTGTGCAGGCGCTGCGCCGCTAAGGGCGCGCTTTACAATCAAGGACCTTTCGCTAAGCGGGGCAGCATGCGCGCGCTTGGCGCGTTCCTTGTTGCTAGTCGGAGTTAAGTGGCGATGCGTGCCGAGGGGCAGGCCCATATCGATCGGATCGAAGGCGCATTGGCGCTGGTCCGCAAGTTCCTGGATTGGGACCGCGCGCTGCGTCGGCTCGACGAGCTGAACGCCCGGGTCGAGGACCCGAAGCTGTGGGACAATCCAAAGGAAGCCGAAGCGGTCATGCGGGAGCGGCGGCGGCTTGAGGCTGCGGTCGGGACCGTGAACGATATTTCGGCCAAGATGGCCGATGCCGTCGAATTCGTCGAGCTGGGCGAGATGGAAGGCGACGAGGCGACCATCGATGAAGGCGTCGCCGCGCTTGCCGCGCTGGCGACCCGGGCCGATGCCGATAAGGTCCAGGCCCTGCTTGCTGGCGAGGCTGACGCCAACGATACCTACATCGAAATCCACGCCGGAGCCGGCGGCACCGAAAGCCAGGACTGGGCCGAGATGCTGTTCCGCATGTACGTCCGCTGGGCGGAAAAGCGCGGGTTCAAGGTCGATACGATCGAATACCAGGCAGGCGAGCAGGCGGGGATCAAGTCCGCCACGATCCTGGTCAAGGGCGAGAACGCCTATGGCTATGCCAAGACCGAAAGCGGTGTCCACCGCCTTGTCCGGATTTCGCCCTATGACAGTTCTGCGCGGCGCCACACCAGCTTCAGCTCGGTGTGGGTGTTCCCGGTAATCGACGATACCTTCCAGATCGATATCAACCCGGCCGACCTGCGGATCGATACCTACCGGGCCAGCGGCGCGGGCGGGCAGCATGTAAATACCACCGATTCGGCGGTGCGCATCACCCACATGCCGTCGGGCATCGTCGTCGCCAGCCAGGTTGACCGCAGCCAGCACAAGAACCGCGACATCGCTATGGGCATGTTGAAGGCGCGGCTCTACGAAGCGGAAATGCGCAAGCGCGAGGAGGCCGCCAGCGCCGAGCATGCCGCCAAGACCGACATCGGTTGGGGACACCAGATCCGATCTTACGTGCTGCAGCCGTACCAGATGGTGAAGGATCTGCGCACCGGCGTGACCAGTCCGACCCCTTCCGACGTGCTCGACGGTGCGCTTGATCCGTTCATGGCTGCGGCTCTGGCCCAGCGCGTGACCGGCGAACAGGTCGAGGTGGAGGACGTCGATTGATCCGCCGCGCTGCGCCCTTGCTGCTGCTGGTCGGCGCGATCCTTGGCTGCAAGGGCCAACCGGTCGGAAGCGATCGGCCCGAGGGCGCAAAGGACTTTCCGCGCCCCTACCGGCCGGTTTCAACAGTATCGGGCAACGAATTCTCGTCGGAAGATCAGCGCGACAACCTTGGCGAGGCAAAGGTTGTCATGGATCTGGCCAAGATCGTGCCGGGCACCTGGGTCGCCGATATCGGCGCGGGTGAGGGCTACTACACCGTGCGTCTGTCCGAACGGACCGGCCCCAAGGGGCGGGTCCTCGCCCAGGACATTGATGAGAACGCGCTCCAGCGACTGGGCCAGCGCGTCGAACGTGAACGCCTGGACAATGTTTCGATCAAGCTGGGGGCCCCGGCCGATCCGCGGCTTCCCCCGAAAAGCTTCGACCGGATCTTCATGGTTCACATGTATCAAGAGATCGGCGAACCCTATGCCTTCCTGTGGCATATGCGGCCGGCCCTGAAACCGGGCGGTCAGGTGATCGTGGTCGATGTCGACCGACCGACCGACCAGCACGGCATCGCGCCAGCCCTGTTGTTCTGCGAATTCGGGGCCGTGGGCTTTCGCCTGGTCGAATTTGTCCGTAAACCGGAACTCAACGGATATTACGCTTCGTTCGAAGCCACCGGCACGCGGCCGGAACCGCGCGATATCAAGCCGTGTAACTCGGCCAATGGAAAGACAGAAACGCAATGAGTTTCAAGGGGTTGAAACCGATCCTCTACGGTGGCCGGGAAGTCTGGCCGCTGATCGAGGGCGGCAAGGGTGTCTCCGCCACCAATGGCATGAGTTCGGGTGCGTGGGCTGCTGCGGGCGGCATCGGCACGGTCAGTGCGGTCAATGCCGACAGCTACGATGCCGAGGGCAAGATCGTGCCGCAGGTTTACGATGCGCTGACCCGCAAGGAACGGCACGAACAATTGATCCAGTACGGCATTGACGGCGCGGTCGCGCAGGTCGAGCGGGCCTTCGAGATGTCGGGCGGAAAAGGCGCGATCAATATCAACGTGCTGTGGGAAATGGGCGGCGCACAGCAGATTCTGGAAGGCGTTCTGGCGCGGACCAAAGGCATGGTCACCGGGGTGACCTGCGGCGCAGGCATGCCCTACAAGCTCAGTGAAATCGCAGAACGCTTCAACGTCTTCTACCTGCCGATCATCAGTTCGGCACGGGCCTTCCGGGCGTTGTGGAAGCGCGCTTACCACAAGGTGCCGCAGCTGCTTGGCGCAGTCGTTTACGAAGATCCTTGGCTCGCCGGCGGCCACAATGGGCTGTCTAACGCAGAAGACCCGCTGAAGCCTGAGGATCCGTACCCGCGGGTCAAGGCATTGCGCGATGTCATGCGCGCCGAAGGAGTGCCCGATGACGTGCCGATCGTCATGGCCGGCGGCGTCTGGTTCCTGCGCGAATGGGACAACTGGGTCGACAACCCCGAACTTGGTAGCATCGCCTTCCAGTACGGAACACGGCCGCTGTTGACCCAGGAAAGCCCGATCCCGCAGGGCTGGAAAGATGCCTTGCGCGAGATCGAGGAAGGCGACGTTCTGCTTCACCGCTTCTCGCCGACCGGGTTCTATTCATCGGCGGTGCGCAACCCGTTCCTGCGCAGTCTCGAAGCGCGCTCGCACCGGCAGATCCCTTATTCCAAAGTTGAAGCGGGTGAACACACCGTGCGGCTCGACGTTGGGGTCAAGGGAAAGAATTTCTGGGTGACGCCGACCGATCTTGACCATGCGCGGGGCTGGGTGGCCGAAGGCTTCACCGATGGCCTGCGCACCCCGGACGATACGATCATCTTCGTCTCGCCTGGTGAACGCGGCATGATCCAGCAGGACCAGAAGGATTGCATGGGCTGCCTGTCGCACTGCGGGTTCTCGTCGTGGAAGGATCATGACGACTACACCACCGGGCGGCTTGCCGATCCGCGCAGCTTCTGCATCCAGAAGACCCTGCAGGACATCGCGCATGGTGGGAACATTGACGAAAATCTGATGTTTGCCGGCCATGCCGCCTACCGCTTCAAGCAGGACCCGTTCTATTCGAACAACTTCACCCCCACGGTGAAGCAGCTGGTCGACCGGATCCTGACCGGCGATTGAGCAGCGGCGCACCATCGCTGGGGCTTTGGACGGCCGAATTGCTCGAACTGCCGGGATTGCTGGCAAGTGCGGCATTGCCTGGAGATTCGATGGCCAAAGGCGATGGCCAACCGGTGATGGTCTTGCCCGGTTACCTGACCGGCGATATTTCGTCAGTCCGGCTGCGCCGGTCGCTGCGGCAGGCGGGTTATGCCGCCGAAGGGTGGGGACTGGGCCAGAACCGCGGTGCCCGGCAGGACCTGCTCGATCGGCTTGCCGAAAAGGTTCGTGCGCTCAGCGATGACCATGGCCGCAAGGTCAGCCTGATCGGTTGGAGCCTTGGCGGGGTCTTTGCCCGCGAAGTGGCAAAGCTTGAACCGCAGCGGATTGCCCTGGTCATAACGCTGGGCAGCCCCTTTTCAGGCGATCTTCGCGCGAACAACGCCTGGCGTATCTACGAACTGCTCAACGACCATCCGGTCGACAAGCCGCCGCTGTCCGTCACCCTGAACGAAAAGCCCCCGGTCCACACGGTTGCGATATGGTCGCGGCGTGATGGCATCGTGGCGCCATCGGCCGCTCGCGGGTTACCACACGAAAGCGACCGCCAGGTTGAAGTCCGCTGCCGCCACTTCGGTTACGCGCGGACACCGGAAGGAATTCGCGCGATCGGCAAGGTTCTGGCGGAAGAACTGCCGGCCTGACTTGCCCGGCCTTATCGAGGGCCCTTGAATTCCACCCGCTTGCGATCTGGCCAGCGGAAATAACGGTCGAGCAGCCGGTTGAGCGCGGTCATCAACAGGTTGAACTGCGCGTTCGCCGGATCGGCCGGGCGGTTGCTCTGTTCGAACCAGCGCATCCGGGCGGCGCTGGGGTTCTCTCCCGGTAGATAGTAGGGCGCAGTCCGCGCCGCCGCCGCCCTCGCTTCGGCGATCCGCCGCCGCGCTTCGGTTTCGTCGATGTCGCCCGCGGCTACCTGGTTGAGCACGGTGCAGCTAAAGGCGCGGCACACCGAAGGCCGGTTCCGGTAGATCGTGCAGGCCGCGCCGTCGAGCAGGGCGCAAGGAAACATCAGCCGGGCGCCTTCGCTGTGTTCTTCGATGCGAGCATCCGATCCCGTCAGGCAGGCGCGATCATCGCCTTCTAGCTCATCGCCTTCCAACTCGATATAGCCATAGATCGTGCCGTTGCAGCACAGGCCGCAATCAAGGCAGAGGCTGCTGGCCAGGCTGGTCGTACCGGTCATCCGTTTCCCTTGGGTCGGGACCATAACGATTTGGCCCCCTGCTTCCCGGCTGCAGCACCATGATCACGCAGGCGATGTTGGTCAATATCACCAGCCAGTCCAGCAACCAGGTCCAGCTGTCGAACGCCAGCCGCGCGTCGATCCCCCATTTTGCTGAAACGGCCGTGCGGATCAGCCACACCGCAAACGCCGGAAGGGCAAGCAGTGCCCACCAACCGCTGCGCCCCTGATCGTGCAGGCGGCGCGCCAGAAGTGCCGACATGGGCACGGCCAACACCACGGCCAGCGTGTTGGTCAGAAGCAGGTGCGCTTCGTAGGGCATGGCAAGCCGGCTCACGAACGACACCGGAACGCTGATCATCAGTGTCGCAAGAAGATAGCTCAGGACCTCGCTGCGCGTCGAGCGACCACCGAACCGGAAGGTCCGGCGCAAAGTGGCGGCATTGCTGCCCAGGCCGCCTTGCGGCGAGCTTGGCCGGGCAGCGGCGCTCAATCCATCTCCCATGCCCGCTCACCGTGGCTGGCCAGATCCAGGCCTTCGCGTTCATCGTCCTCGCTGACCCGCATCGGGAAAGCCAGCCCGACAAGTAGTGCGATCAGGACCGTCGCCAGCGCTGACCAGGCCGCGACCGAGAACACGCCGATTGCCTGTGCGGCAAACTGGCTGAGCATGCCTGCGCCATCGGCATAACCATTGCCGCCCAGGGCAGGGCTGAGGAAAATCGCCAGCAGCAAGGATCCGGTGATCCCGCCAATTCCGTGAACGGCAAAGACGTCGAGCGAATCGTCGATCCCCAGCTTCTGCTTGACGATCTGGATCATCGGGAAACAGACCAGCGCCGCGCAGATCCCGATCACGATCGCCGCACCGGGTGAAACAAACCCGGCCGCCGGGGTAACCGTGGCCAACCCCGCAATTGCGCCGGTTGCAAAGCCGACGCTGGTAGGTTTGCCCACCTTGATCCGTTCGATCAGGATCCAGACCAGCGCAGCAGTGCTGGCGCCTAGGTGGGTCGCGATGATCGCGTTGGTTGCATCGTCGTTGGCCGCGAGCGCCGAGCCGCCGTTGAACCCAAACCAGCCTACCCACAGCAAGGCGGCGCCAGCCATGGTCAGCGAGGGGCTGTGCGGCAGCATCAGGGTCTTGGGAAAGCCCTGGCGCTTGCCGACCAAGGCCGCGGCGACCAACGCCGAGACGCCCGCCGTGGTGTGAACCACGATCCCGCCCGCGAAATCGAGGGTTCCCATGTTGGCAAGCCAACCGCCGCCCCAGACCCAGTGGGCAACCGGAACGTAAACGATCAGCCCCCACAGTGCGCAGAAACCGACTACCCAGCCAAATCGAGCGCGATCGACCCAGGCGCCGATCATCAGCGCCGGAGTAATCGCCGCGAAGGTCATCTGGAACAGCGCATTGGTGCGCTCGGTGATGTCCGTATCGCCATGCAGCACATCGACCGTGCCGTTGAGCATGGACATGCTGAAATCGCCGATCCAGCCGCTGCCTTCGCCAAAGGCCAGCGAATAGCCGAACATGATCCACAGCACCGATGCCGCCGCCGCAACTGCGCCAACCTGGACCAGGACCGAAAGAAAGTTCTTGGAGCGAACCAGGCCGCCGTAGAACAGTGTCAGCCCCGGCATGGTCATGAGCAGCACCAGCGCCGATGAAATCAGCACCCAGGCCGTGTCGCCGCTGTTCAGCGCGCCCGCCACATCGCCTGTTGCGGCCTGGGCCAGGGCTGCTTCGGGCAGGATTGCGGCGATTGCCGCCAGACACAGGGCGTGAAACTTGCGCATCGGTTGCTCCCCACAGACGCAGGTCGTTGCCCGCGCGTGATTCCTCGCCGGGCGGCTTAGAGCAACGATTGCAGTTTCGGCAAGGCGCAGATTATAGCGATGTTGCGCAAATGCGCGCTTATGCCCAACCTTCCAGCACCTGGTCGGGCGGACGGTGCCCATCGACCC
>JBJTMC010000226.1:0-5046 GCA_046063325.1 Novosphingobium sp. | reverse complement strand
CTCGTGGATGCCGCACAAGTTCAAGATTGCGGTCAGCGGCTGCCCGAGGAATTGCGCCGAAGCGACGATCAAGGACTTCGGCGTGGTCTGCGTCGACTCCGGCTATGAACTGCACGTCGGCGGCAACGGCGGGATCAAGGTTCGCGTCACCGACCTGCTGTGCAAGGTCGAGACCGAAGACCAGGCCATGGAGGTCTGTGCGGCCTTCATCCAGCTCTACCGCGAACAGGCGCACTACCTCGAACGTACCGCGCCGTGGATCGAACGGGTCGGGCTCGATCCCATCAAGGCCGCGCTGTTCGACGATCCGGACGCCGTGACAAGGCTCGCCGCGCGGTTCCGCTATTCGCAGCAGTTCATGCAGGACGACCCCTGGGCCAGGCGTGCCGCGGGCGACGATTCCGAACTGCACCAGCACCTTGCCGAGGTGCGGCCCCTTGCACCCCCGGCCCACCCAATGGAGTTCGCGAAATGATCGGCGAATGGCTCGACATCGGCCCGGTGAGCCAGATCTCGCCCGGCAACGCCCGCACCCTGCCGGTGCGCGGCGGCGAAGAGATCGCGGTGTTTCACACCCTCGACAACCGGTTCTACGCGCTGGTCAACAAATGCCCGCACAAGCAGGGGCCGCTCAGCCAGGGGATTGTCCACGGCAACGTGGTGACCTGCCCGCTGCACAACTGGAACATCTCGCTCAAGACCGGTGAAGCGCTGGGTGACGACAATGGCTGCGTCCCGACGATTCCCTTGCGCGTGGACGCCGGGCGGATCTACCTGCTGCGCGAAGCGGTGGTGCGGAAGGCTGAGGCGTGATTTCTCCCCGGCACCGCCGGGACCACCGGCCCGTGCCCCTCCACCATCTACGCTGGCTCCCCGCCCCGTTCCGGGGGGCAAGGCCATGATCCGCACCACCTGCGCCTATTGCGGGGTCGGCTGCGGGATCACTGCAACCGTCACCGGCGAACGCCAGGTTGTGATCAAGGGCGATCCCCAACACCCCGCCAACGCTGGAAAGCTCTGCTCCAAGGGCACGCACCTCGGCGAAACGGTCGGGCTCGAAGGCCGCCTGCTCCACCCCGAGATTGGCGGCAAACGCGCGAGCTGGGACAAGGCGATCCGCCACGTCGCCAAAGGTTTTGCTCAGGCCATCGCCGACCATGGCCCCGACAGTGTCGCGCTTTACGTCTCCGGCCAGCTGCTGACCGAGGATTACTATGTCGCCAACAAGCTGATGAAGGGCTTCATCGGCAGCGGCAACATCGACACCAATTCGCGGCTGTGCATGTCGAGCGCGGTCGCCGCGCACAATCGCGCGTTTGGCGAAGACATTGTCCCGTGCACTTACGAAGACATCGACCAGGCCGACCTGATCGTGCTGGTCGGCTCGAACACCGCCTGGTGCCACCCGGTGATCTACCAGCGGATCGTTGCGGCGCGGGCCGCGCGCGGAACCAAGGTGGTGGTGATCGACCCGCGCCGGACCGAGACCTGCGCCGACGCCGACCTCCACCTCGCGCTGCGCCCGGGCAGCGATGTCGCGCTGTTCAACGGGCTGCTGGCCGATTGCCGCGATAATGGCCTGCTCGACAGCGCGTTCCTCGCCGCGCATGTCGCGGTGCCAGACGCCTTCTGGTCCGCGCTCGATCGATGCGGTCTCGCCGAGACCGCGCAGGCCTGCGATCTGGCGGAACGGGATCTTGCCGCGTTCTTTGAACTGTTTGCTGCCAATCCGCGCACGGTCACGCTGTTCAGCCAGGGGATCAACCAATCCGTTCGCGGCACCGATCAGGGCAACGCGATCATCAACCTGCATCTCGCCACCGGGCGAATCGCCCGGCCTGGCGCGGGGCCGTTCTCGATCACCGGCCAGCCCAATGCGATGGGCGGACGCGAGGTTGGCGGGCTCGCCACCACGCTCGCCGCGCACCGCGACTTCTCGGACGAGAACCGCGCCGAAGTGCAGCGCTTCTGGTCCTCGCCCAGGATCGCCGAGAAGCCCGGCCTCAAGGCGGTCGACCTGTTCCGCCAGATGCGCGAGGGCAAGATCAAGGCGCTGTGGGTGATGGCGACCAACCCCGCCGTGTCGATGCCCGACGCCGCGCTGGTCCGCGAGGCGCTGGCGACCTGCCCGCTTGTGGTGGTCTCTGACTGCATCGCCGATACGGACACCGGGCGCTTCGCCCAGGTCAAGCTCCCCGCGCTCGGCTGGGGCGAGAAGGACGGCACGGTCACCAACAGCGATCGCACGATCAGTCGCCAGCGCGGGTTTCTGGCCGCGCCGGGCGAGGCCAGGCCCGATTGGTGGATCGTCAGCGAAGTGGGCAAAGCGATGGGCTGGCAGGACGCCTTCTCCTATGCTCACCCGGCCGAAATCTTCCGCGAGCATGCGCGGCTATCGACCTATCGCAACCAGGGCAAGCGGGTGTTCGACATCGGGAACCTGGCGGCTATCACCAACGCCGCCTACGAAACGCTCGAACCGCAGCGCTGGGGCGGCACGCCGTTTGCCTACGGCACGTTTTCCACCCCCGACGGCCGCGCCCGGCTGGTGCCGGTTGTGCAGCGCGATCTCGGCGCGCCGCTGGCGAAGTGGCCGCTGACGCTCAACACCGGGCGTTACCGCGACCAGTGGCACACCATGACCCGCACCGGGTTGTCGCCGCGACTCTCGCAGCACCGCCGCGAACCGCTGGTCGAGGTCCATCCGGCCGATCTTGCAGCGCTCGGCCTGGCTGCGGGCGACCTGGCACGGGTTCAGACCCCGCAGGGCGAGAGCGTGTTCCGCGTCGCGGCCAGCGACGGTCAGCGCCGCGGCGAGCTTTTTACCCCGATCCACTGGACCGACCGCCAGTCGAGCGGCGGACGGACCGGGCTGCTCCCGCGCGGACAGGTCGATCCGCACTCGGGCCAGCCCGCGTTCAAGCAGACCCCGGCGCGGATCGATGCACTGCCGGTCGATTGGTGCGGGTTCGCGGTGCTGCGCGAACTCCCGCGCCGGATCGCCGCCGGCTATGCCACCCGCGTCAGGCTGGCGCAGGGCTGGTTGGTCGAGCTTGCCGGTGTGCGCGATCCCGGGCCGCTGGTCGAAAGCCTGCTGCCGGCCGGTGAACGCCTCGAGAGCCTCGATTCCGCGCGCGGGGTCCGGCGTTCCGCAGTGCTTGGCGGCGAGGCGCTGCTCGCGGCGGTCTATCTTACCCGGACCGGCACCCTGCCCGACCGGGAGTGGGTGATCGCGCAGTTGGACACCTGCGCCGCCAGCCCGGTCGAGCTGCTCGCGGGGCGCCCGGCCAGGCCCGCGCCCGATCGCGGGGCGATCGTCTGCGTCTGTTTTGATGTCGGGGAAAAGGCGATCACGGCGGCGGCGCGCGCTGGCGCCACCAACACCGCGGCCATCGGCCAGGTCACCTGCGCCGGAACCAATTGCGGCTCTTGCCGTCCGGCGATCGCCCGGCTGCTCGAAGCGGCCCTGGCTTCGGAAGTGGAGGCGGCGGAATGACGGGTCTAGAAAGCAACGATTTTCCGGTCCGCGTGATCTGGTTTGTGCGGTGCGGAATCAAGAACGAATACTGCCTTTTCGGCCCGCTGCCGGGACGAGAGCCGATAGCGGCACGGCGGGTGCTGAGAGCCTCCGCCAACCAAACCACATTCCCCGGTGGATCGGATTGGACCGGGACGGTTTAGCGGCTACATTGCCTGCCGGGTCGGGGGAGAGGGCTTGGCGCCGTGGATCTGCGGTTGGCTATATTTTCCACGTTGGCGCTGATTGCGTCGCTGTTTGCGCTGGCGACCTGGGTCGAGCGGCGCGGGCGGGTGCTGGAGGCGCACGCGGCCTGGCGCCGCCGTGCCTATACCCTGGCGCTGGGGGTCTATTGTTCAAGCTGGACGTTCTATGGCGCGGTCGGCAGCGCCGCGCGCGACGGGTGGAACTATCTGCCGATCTACCTGGCTCCGGTTCTGCTGCTGCTGGCCGCGCCGCGGTTCCTGCGGCGGCTGGCCGAGGCGGTGGCCGAGGAACAGGCGACCACCGTGTCCGACTTCATCGCCGCCCGGTTCGGCCACGACGTGGTGATCGCCCGGCTGGTGACGACGATCGCGCTGCTGGGTTCGATCCCTTATATCGCGCTGCAATTGCGCTCGATCGGCAGCGCGATGTCGATCGTTTCGGGCCAGCCGGTGGCCCTGCCCGCGATGATCGTCGCGACCGGCCTGCTCGCGCTGTTCGCAATGCTGTTCGGCGCGCGCCGCTATGAAGTGGCGGGCCGCAGCGAGGGGCTGGTCTATGCGATCGGGGTGGAATCGCTGGTCAAGGTGCTGGCCCTCGCGGCCGTGGCGGCGCTTGCGATCAATGCGCTGGCCACCATGCCCGAGGGTCTGTTCACCGCGGCCCGGCAGCATCTGGCCGAACGCTTCCAGCCGGGCCGGATCTCGCTTGATACCCTGGTGATCATGCTGGTTTCGGCCACCGCCATCATCGGCCTGCCGCGCCAGTTCTACATGGGCCTGGTCGAAGCGCGCGAGCCGTCCGATCTGGTCCGCGCGCGGTTCGGCCTGGCCGCCTATCTTGCGCTGATGGCTGCGCTGGTGATCCCGATCACGCTGGCCGGCCTGGCGCTGTTGGGACAGGGTGTGGCCGCCGACGCCTTTGTGCTGGAAGTTCCCGCCGCGCAGGGCGCCACCCCGGTGCTGGCGCTGGCCCTGCTGGGCGGGGTCAGCGCGGCGGCATCGATGGCGATCGTCGATTCGACCGCGCTGGCGACGATGGTTTCGAACGACCTGTTCTTTCCCACCCTGCTGCGCCGGACCGGCGAGCAAGGAGCCGGGACAATCGGATCGCGGATGCTTAGGGTCCGGCGGCTTTCGGTGCTGGGGATCATGCTGCTGGCACTGGTCTGGGCGCTGCTGGTGTCGCCCAGCAACTCGCTCGCCTCGATCGGGCTGATCGCCTTTGCCGGGATGGCGCAGTTCGCCCCGCACATGGTGCTGGCCGCCTATGGCCGCGGGCGCGATCCGCTGGCGGCGCGGGCCAGCCTGGCGGCGGGACTGATC
>JBJTMC010000225.1:0-14663 GCA_046063325.1 Novosphingobium sp. | reverse complement strand
CCTTGGCGCCGATGACGCCGAAAATGCCGCATTCCTCACGCAGCTTGTCGCCGTCCGCGTCGAGGAAAGGGTGGGTGAGGTTCATGGGAATCGCCTGGCCCTTGTATGTGCGCTGTGGCTGCGCCTTTGGCGGGGAAAGCGCGCAAAGGCAAGTCCAGCATGGGGGGCGGCTGATTCGGCTCCGGTCGCTGCGGGGCAGCCGCAGTTTCGCGCAAGTGCGAGCGGACAGGCTACCCCAGGGCCAAAGGCCAGCCTGCCGTTTTCCAGGCATAGGGTCCTGCACGGCTTTTTCACAGTCCGTGCAAGCAATTGCGGCTTGTCTCGGCCGATCAAAATCGGGCAAGTCCGGGGTATGAGGCGATCGGGCCTTCTATGGGAGCAAACCGGAATGAAACCGCATATCGCTCAATTCGCCGCCCTGTTCGCCATGGCCGGTCTGGCTGCGGCACCGGTAGGTGCGAAACCGCCTGCCAGTGAGATCGAATTGCACATCGAGGCCAGCGCGCAGGTTCCGCCGGACCGGGCGCGGGTTCCGGTCACCCTGACCGGCTATGGCGAGACTGAGGCCGCGGCCCGGGCCGATCTGGACAAGAACCGGGAAGCCTTCCTGGCCAGCCTTTCGGGACAGGGCCTCGATCGCGCGCTGACCAGTCCGCTGACCTCCGATGCCCAGGGCAGACCGGTTGTCACCTTTGACGATGAGGCAGCTGATGCCGCGGCCTGCGCTGCCGCCGCGGCCGCCAGCGATGCGGCCATGAGCGCGGCCCAACCGCGCAAACGAGGCAAGACCAAAGTTGACGATTATGGCTGCAAGGATGAACCACTGGTCACCGCCCATACGACGCTGCTGGTCGAAACTGCCGATTTGTCCAAGGTGGACCAGATCAAGCTTCCGGCAGAGTCCGCACCGGTCGCGTCCTATGGCCGCAACCGCCCGGTCTTCAGCCAGAGCGATCCGGCCGCCGCCAGGGCCAAGGCGCGCAAGCAGGCGCTCGCCAAGGCCCGTGCCGAAGCCGATGCCTATGCCGAAACGATGGGCTACCGCGTGGTGCGGACCGTCCGGGTCAGCAATGCCCGCCCGCCGGTCAATCTGCCCGACCTGTTCGGCCTGTTCGCGGCGATGGACAACCGGGGCAGCACCATGCAGCCAAGCTGGTTCTCGGCCACCACAGTTGAGACGGTGGCAATCGACTATGTGATTGCGCCCAAATAACAGATGGAAAGCGGGCGGCCTTGCCACTGGGGCAGGCGCCGCCTAAACCCCGCGCAACCCTTCCTGTACCCCGCGCAGAGGCCCAGTGCTGCTTTCCCCTTTCGAATGGACAATTGCCAAGCGCTATATGCTGCCCGGGCGGGGTGAGGCGTTCATCGCTCTCGTCGCCGGGATCAGCCTGGCCGCGGTGATGCTGGGCGTTGCCGCGCTGGTCATCGTGATGAGCGTGATGAACGGGTTTCGCGCCGAACTGTTCGACAAGATCGTCGGCCTCAACGGTCACGCCATCGTCCAGGCCTATGGCGGGCGGCTCGACAACTGGCGCGAGGTGTTGAAGGAAGTCCAGGCCACGCCGGGCGTGACCCGCGCCTCACCGCTGATCGAACAGCCGCTGCTGGCCAGCTTCAACGGCCGGGTCGAAGCGATCTACGCGCGCGGCAATACCCCGGAGGATATCCTGCGGATCGCGCCCAAGGTGGTCGCTGGAAATCTGGGTGGATTGAAACCTGACGCCGGCAACGTCGCGATCGGATCGCAGCTCGCCAGCAACCTTGGCGCGCGGGTGGGCGATGACATCACGATCATCAACCCGCAGGGCCAGACCACGCCGTTCGGCACGGTTCCGCGCCAGATTTCCTACCACGTCGCCGCGGTGTTCGAGATCGGGGTCTATGACTACGACGAACGCTTCGTGGTGATGCCGATGCAGGATGCGCAAACCTTGCTGCTCAGCGGGGATTCGATCGGCATGATCGAGGTTCAGGTAACCGATCCCGATCACGTGTCCGAACTGCTGGCCCCGGTGGCGCGCAAGCTAGAAGGCAAGGCAGTGATCGCCGACTGGAAGACGATCAACGCCAGCCTGTTCGAGGCATTGGCGGTGGAGCGGGTCGCGATGTTCGTGGTGCTGTCGATCATCGTGCTGGTCGCGGTGTTCAACATCCTGTCCAGCCTGATCATGCTGGTCCGCGCCAAGTCCCGCGACATCGCGATCCTGCGCACCATGGGCGCGACCCGGCGGTCCTTGCTCAAGATCTTCGTGACGATCGGATTCGTGATCGGTTCGCTCGGTACGCTGGCCGGTCTGGCGCTTGGCTTCGTCTTCCTGTTCTTCCGTCAGAGCATTGTCCGGGGGATCGAGATGATCACCGGCCAGAACCTGTGGGATCCCTCGATCCGCTTCCTGACCGAACTGCCCAGCCGCAGCGATCCGGTGGAAATCACGGTGATCAGCCTGATGGCGCTGGTGTTCAGCTTCCTCGCCACGCTCTACCCGGCACGCAAGGCTGCCAGCACCGATCCGGTCCAGGTGCTGCGCTATGAGTGATCCTGTCGTCCGTCTTACCGGCCTGACCCGCAGCTTCCAGCAGGGCGGCGTGACGATCGACGTGCTACGCGGGGTCGATCTGACCGTTTCGCCCGGAGAGATCGTTGCGCTGCTGGGTCCCTCCGGCTCGGGCAAATCGACCCTGCTTCAGGCGGTCGGGCTGCTCGAAGGCGGGTTCGGCGGCAAGATCGAGATCGCCGGGACCGACGCGACCAGCCTGTCCAGCGATGGGCGCACGACGCTGCGCCGCGACCGGATCGGCTTCGTCTATCAGTTCCACCATCTGCTGCCCGATTTCAACGCGCAGGAAAATGTCGTCCTGCCGCAGCTGGTCGCCGGTATCGCGCAGGCCGAGGCCGAGGCGCGGGCGAGCGAACTGCTCGGCGCACTGGGCCTGGCCGAGCGGCTTGACCACCGGCCCAGCCAGCTTTCCGGGGGCGAGCAGCAGCGCGTTGCTGTGGCCCGCGCGCTGGCCAACCGGCCGGTGCTGGTCCTGGCCGACGAGCCGACCGGCAACCTGGATGAAGCGACCGCCGACAAGGTGCTGGCCCAGTTTCTCGATCTGGTGCGCGGCACCGGCAGCGCGGCGCTGGTCGCGACCCACAACGAACGGCTGGCCGCCCGGATGGACCGTGTGGTAAGGTTGCACGAAGGAGTCCTCGAATGACGACTATCGCTGATTTCACCGCCGACCTGCCGGGAGGAAAGCAGGTCAACCTGGCCGACAAGCAGGGCAAGGTGCTGCTGGTGGTCAATACCGCCAGCAAGTGCGGCTTCACCCCGCAGTATGACGGGCTAGAGGCGCTGTACAAGAAGTACGGGGAGCGCGGGTTTGAAGTGCTGGCCTTTCCGTGCAACCAGTTCGGCGGGCAGGAACCCGGCAGCGCGGACGAGATTGCGGAGTTCTGCAAGGTCAACTTCGGCCTCAGCTTTCCGCTGATGGCCAAGATCGAGGTCAACGGCCCCGCCGCCCCGCCGCTATACGACTGGCTGAAAAGCGAGGCACCCGGCCTGATGGGCTCACGCTCGATCAAGTGGAACTTCACCAAGTTCCTGATCGACCGCGACGGCAATGTCGTGCGCCGCTATGCGCCGACCGACAAGCCGCAGGCGATCGAGAAGGATATCGAAAAGCTGCTGTGAACGGCGCAGTGCGCTTTTCCCCAGCGGGGACAGGCGCGGACGCTTGATTGCGGCGCCGGCTTGGCCCTACCCTAGGCCATGGCCTTCCAACCGTTCGTCCCGCTGCGCGTATTGTCGAGCTATTCGATGCTCGAGGGGGCGATTGATCCCAAAGCTATCGCCAAGCTGGCCAAGGAGCGCGGGTTTCCGGCGATCGGGCTGGCTGACCGCAACGGGCTCTATGCCGCAATGTCGTTCGCCGGGGCGGCCAAGGAAGCCGGAATCCAGCCGATCATCGGCGTCCTGCTTGGTGTGCTGCGCGAACCGGGCGGGGCGATCGACTGGCTGGCGCTTTATGCCCAGAACGAGGACGGGTGGAACAACCTGTGTCACCTGGTCTCTGCTGCCCACCTTGACCGGCCGCTGGAACTGGAACCGCACGTCGGCTTTGCTGACCTCGAGGGGCACAGCGACGGGCTGATCTGCCTGACCGCCGCAGGGGAAGGGGCGCTGGTACGGCTGCTGGCCGATGGCAAGGGCGATGCCGCCGAAGCCTATCTGGACAAGCTGCAGGCGCTGTTTCCAGACCGGCTCTACATCGAGATCGCCCGGCGCGACGATCCGGCGGAAGAGGCGGCGGAAGATGCGCTGATCGACCTTGCCTATGCCCGGAACCTGCCGCTGGTCGCCTCCAACCCGGCGTCCTACGGCGATCCGCAGTTCTACGCTGCGCACGACGCAATGCTGTGCATCGCCAACTCCACTCACGTCGATGCCGCGGACCGTCCGCGGTCCAATGCGCAGTGGTGGGTCAAGTCGTGGCCGATGATGCAGGAGCGGTTCGCCGATCTGCCCGAAGCGACCGCCAACAGCCTGGTCGTGGCCCAGCGCTGCGCCTTTTCTCCGCCCAAGCGCAAGCCGCTGCTGCCCAGCCTGGCCGGGGATGCCGCGGGTGAAGAGCAGATGCTGATCGACGATGCCCGCGCCGGGCTCGAGGCCCGGCTGCGGCCCTACGGCGAACTTTCCGCCGAGGAACGCCAGACCTATTTCGACCGGCTCGATTTCGAAACCGGCGTGATCAACAAGATGGGCTTCGCGGGCTATTTCCTGATCGTGGCCGACTTCATCAAGTGGGCCAAGGAAAACGACATTCCGGTCGGGCCGGGGCGCGGCTCGGGCGCGGGCAGCGTGGTTGCCTGGGCACTGACCATCACCGATCTCGACCCGATCCGGCTGGGGCTGCTGTTCGAACGTTTCCTCAACCCGGAACGCGTCTCGATGCCGGACTTCGATATCGACTTCTGCGAAACCCGCCGCGGCGAGGTGATCCGCTATGTCCAGGCCAAATACGGCCACGATCACGTTGCCCAGATCATCACCTTCGGCAAGCTGAAGGCCCGCGCCGTGCTGCGCGATACCGGCCGGATCCTGCAGATGAGCTATGGCCAGGTCGACCGCCTGACCAAGATGATCCCCAACCACCCGACCGATCCCTGGACCCTCCCGCGCGCGCTTAACGGCGTGGCCGAGCTGAAGCGCGAATACGACAGCGACGACGAGGTGAAGCGCCTTGTCGACCTGGCGATGCAGCTTGAAGGGCTCAACCGCAATTCATCGACCCACGCCGCCGGGGTGGTGATCGGCGATCGCCCGCTGGCCCAGCTGGTCCCGCTGTACCGCGATCCGCGCAGTGACATGCCGGTGACCCAGTTCGACATGAAATATGTCGAGGATACCGGGCTGATCAAGTTCGACTTCCTGGGGCTGAAGACGCTGTCGGTCCTCAAGAAAGCGGTCCAGCTGCTCCAGAAGCGCGAGATCGAGATCGATTTGTCGGCGCTGCCGTGGGACGATAGCCAGGTCTACGACCTGCTCCAGTCGGGGGACACGGTCGGGGTGTTCCAGCTCGAATCCGAAGGGATGCGGCGCACGCTGGCGGCGGTGAAGCCGACCAACTTCGGCGATATCATCGCGCTGGTTTCGCTCTACCGGCCAGGTCCGATGGACAACATTCCGCTGTTCGGGCGCCGCAAGAACGGGCAGGAAAGCATTGAATACCCGCACGAAAAGCTCGCGGGAATCCTGGCCGAAACCTACGGGATCTTCGTCTACCAGGAACAGGTTATGCAGGCCGCGCAGATCCTGGCGGGCTATTCACTGGGCGATGCCGACCTGCTGCGCCGCGCCATGGGCAAGAAGGTCCAGGCTGAAATGGACGCCCAGCGCCAACGTTTTGTCGACGGCTGCAAGGAAGTGTCCGGGATCGACAAGGCCAAGGCCAACGAGCTGTTCGACTTGATCGACAAGTTCGCCGGCTACGGCTTCAACAAGAGTCACGCCGCCGCCTATGCCCTGCTGGCCTACCAGACGGCCTGGCTCAAGACGCACTATCCGCACGAGTTCTACGCCGCTTCGATGTGCTTCGACATGCACCAGTCGGAAAAGCTCAGCGTATTCGTCGATGACATGCGGCGGGCCAGTCTGGCGCTCGAAGGGCCGGACATCAACCGCAGCGAGGCAGAGTTCACGGTCGAGCGGACCGATCAGGGCTATGCCGTGCGCTATGCCCTGGCCGGGATCCGCAACGTCGGCGAAAAGGCAATGGACGCGATCGTTGCCGAGCGTGAGGGCCACGGCTGGTTCGAAGGTCTGGAAGACCTGTTCCGCAGGGTGCCGCAGGGTTCGATGAACCGGCGCCAGCTGGAAGGTCTGGCGGGGGCGGGTGCGTTTGACAGTCTCGACTCAAATCGCGCTCGGGTGCTGGCCAATGCCGATATGCTGCTGGCCGTGGCGGATGAGGCGGAACGGACCCGTTCCAGCGGGCAGGCCGGTCTGTTCGGCGGCGAGGACCACGCCGCCCCGGCGCTGCGCCTAACCGAGGTGGAACCCTGGACCAAAGCCGAGCAGATGGCCAAGGAGCGCGAGAACTTCGGGTTCTATTTCGCGGCCCATCCGGTCGAACAATGGCGCGCGGTGGCCAGCGCAAACGGGGCGCGCTCGTTCGCCAGCCTGATGGAAACCGGCGTACCCGGCGGCGGGCGTGCCCAGGCGATGATGGCGGCGATGGTCGAAAGCGTGAACCGCGGGCGGACCCGCAAGGGCAACGATTTCGTCCGCGCCGACTTTTCCGACACTTCAGGACAGTTTTCTGCGGCCTGCTTTGAGGAATCGCTGGTCGAGCCGATGCAGCAGTGGGCCAGGGACGGAACCTGCCTGCTGCTGACCGTCGAGCTCGACGCGCCAAGCCCGGACGAGCCGCCGCGGGTCACGGTGCGCGGAGCGCGGCCGCTTTCCGAGGTGAAGAGCGCCGCGAGCATGGTTCTGAACCTCGATGTGCTGCGGCCAGAAGCCTTTGCCGATCTTGCCAACCTGCTGGTCGGCGGGGCTGACGGCCGCGGCGAGGTGATCGTGCGGCTGCGCACGGGCGGCGGGGACGAACCCCAGATCCGGCTTGGCCGTGACTTTCAGCTCGACGGAGACCTTGCAGAACGCTTGGCAAGCCTTGAAGGTGTTGCCAATGTAGCCTTGAGCGCGCGGCGGGGAGCAGGACACCTGAGACTCGTCGCCTAAGCCGACGGGACATCAGGAGAGGAATTCAATGCTCGGAGCCATGCAGGACTGGGACCTTCGGGTCACGCGCCTTGTCGATCACGCCGCCCGCGAACATGGCGGCCGCGAAATCGTCACCCGCTGGGCCGATGGCAGCGAGACCCGCACCAACTGGGCGGAGGTGCGCAGCGATGCGTTGAAGATGACCCAGGCCCTGCGCAGGATGGGCGTGCAGAAGGGCGACCGGATCGCGACCCTGGCGATGAACCACGCGCGCCACCTGGTCAGCTGGTATGGCGCGGTTGGCGTGGGCGGAGTGCTTCACACCGTTAACCCCCGGCTGTTCGACGATCAGCTGGAATACATCGCCAACCATGCCGAGGATCAGGTGCTGCTGTACGATGCGGCCTTTGCCCCGCTGGTTGAGCGGATGAAGCCGCGCTGGTCCACGATCCGGCACTACATCTGCTTTGACAACGGCGAGTTCGAGGATTGGATCGGGGCCGAAGACGGCAAGGCCGAATGGGCGACCGGCGACGAGCGTGATCCCTGCATGCTGTGCTACACCAGCGGGACCACCGGCAATCCCAAGGGCGTGCTGTACGAGCACCGGTCGACCATGCTGCATGCGATAACCGGGCTCCAGCCGGCGATCTTCGATCTCGATTCGACCGCGGTGATGCTGCCGGTTGTGCCGATGTTCCATGCCGCGAGCTGGGGCCTGCCCTGGTCCGGCGCGGCCGCAGGAATCAAGTTCGTGTTCAGCGCGGTCAACGATGCGGCGGTGCTGTGCGATCTGATGAATCGTGAGAAGGTAACCCATTCGGCCGGTGTGCCGACCGTCTGGCTCGCCACTTTCCAGCACATGGACGCAACCGGCGCGACTTTGCCGACGCTGCGCCACGCGATCATCGGCGGCTCGGCTGCTCCGCGCTTCATGCTCGACCGGCTGATGAAGAGTGGGGTCAACGTCGCCCACGCCTGGGGGATGACCGAGACCAGCCCGATCGGCACAACCGGGGCAAAGACCTTTGACTGGGCCGACAAGGACTTCGAATCTCAGCTCGATATCAAACAGATGCAGGGCCGGGTGCCGTTCGGGGTTGAGCTGCGCACGGTCGATCTGGATGATCCCGCAACCGTCCTGCCGCGCGACGGCAAGACCAGCGGCGCGCTGCAAGTGCGCGGACCCTGGGTGATCAAGCGCTATTTCAAGGCGGACAAGGATGCGACCGACGCCGAACAGTGGTTCGATACCGGCGATGTGGCGATCATGCACCCGGACGGCACCCTGCAACTGACCGACCGGACCAAGGACGTGATCAAGTCCGGCGGCGAATGGATCAGCTCGGTGGAGCTTGAGAACGCCGCGATGAGCCATCCGGCTGTGGCCGAGGCGGCCGCGATCGGGATCTATCACCCCCGGTGGGACGAACGTCCGATCCTGATCGTCGTCAAGAAGCCCGGGGCCGAGATCACCGGGGACGAAATCAAGGCGCATCTGGCCAAGACCGTTGCCAAGTGGTGGCTACCCGATGCGGTGGAATTCGTCGCCGAGATCCCCCATGGCGGGACCGGCAAGGTGAGCAAGAAGGACCTGCGCGACCAATTCCGCGAGTACAAGCTGGCGGACGCGTGATGGGCGGGTTCATCGATCCGGACCGCGAAAACTGGCAGACCTTCAAGGATCTGCCCCGCGACACGCCGATCCACATGTTGAACCTGATCAAGTTCCGCGAACTGGCCGAGTACCCGGAAGACCACCCCAACCACGGCAAGGGGCTGACCGGGCTGCAAGCCTATGAAATCTACAAGCAGGGGTTTCAGCGGGTTGTCGCCAACGACGGCGCGGCGATGGTCTGGCAGGCGCCGATGGAATGTGTCGTCACGGGACCCCAGGGCGAATGGGACGAAGCCTTCGTCATGGGATACCCGAACAGCGCCACCTTCATGGCGATGGTCCGCAACGAGGAATATATCCGCGATGTTGTCCCGCACCGCACGGCGGCGGTGGCCGACAGCCGCTTGATCCGCTTCGCCGGCTAGGTCCGCTTCGCAACCAGCGCGTGGATTTCCTCGGTCAGCCGGTTGTTGACGGTGATAAGCTTGTGCATTTCGTCGCTGATCTGGAGCAGCGCTTCGGCATCCTTGTAGGTCTGGTAGGCCTGCTTGTCCGACGCAGCCGATGCGACGTTCTGTCCAACCATGATGATCGACAGCAAAACCAGCTGCAGAAAGGTCTGGGCGATCCAGGCAACCAGCGGCGCGGTGCCCCCGGCAATTGCCGCGGGCAGGCTGATCAGGGCGAGCGCGGCAAAGGCATAAGCGCACCACATCGTGCCGACCACGTTGGTGATCTTTACCGCCAGCCAGCCGTTGAAGCCTGAAATGACCGAGGCGGCAGTCGCCACGCCCTCGAGTTCGCGGTTGAGCAGGCGCGGGTGCGTTGCAGGCTGGCTTGGCGCATTGGGGTCGGTCATCACGCGGTCTCCGGGTTCGGCTCGGGATCGGCATCCTGCCGCATTCGTCCGCGCGGGCCAAGCGGTCAGAACAACCGCATCTGGCCATCCGCGCTGGGCCGGACGAACTGGCTGCAATCGAGTTTCGGATGCCCGCGGTTCAGCCCCAGCCGGTTGCAGGCGATTCGGAAACGGCTGCGAAACACATCGGCCCATGGGCCCAGCGGCTTCATCCGGGTGAAGAACCCGGGATCGTTGTCGCGCCCGCCTCGGACCGACTGGACGATGCCCATAACCTTGCTCGCGCGGTCGGGGTAATGGACATCCAGCCACTCGCGAAACAGGGGCGCAACCTCGTGCGGCAGGCGCAGCATTATCCAGCTGGCGGTGGGAACCCCGCGCGCCGCCGCTTCGGACAGGATGCCTTCGATGAATTGATCGGTAATCGAGGGGATCACTGGCGCGATCGAGACATGGACCGGTATTCCCGCGGCAACCAGTTTGCCCAGCGCCTCAAGCCGCTTGGCCGGGGAACTGGCCCGCGGTTCGAGCAGGCCAGAAAGCTTCGGATCCAGACTGGTCACCGAAATGCCGACGGCAACCAGGTCGCGTTCGGCCAGTTGCGTCAGCAGATCGATGTCGCGCACCACCCGGGCGCTCTTGGTTGTGATCGTCACCGGCTGGCCTGCCTCAAGGCACACTTCCAGAACGGCCCTGGTGATGCGGTAACGGTCCTCGATCGGTTGATAGGGATCGGTATTGGTGCCCATCGCGATCGGCGCAGGCTTGTAACCGGGCCTGGCCAGGGTTTCGCGCAGCAGCCGCGCGGCATCGGGCTTGGCGAACAGCTTCGTTTCAAAATCCAGCCCCGGCGACAGATCGTGGAAGGCGTGGGTCGGGCGGGCAAAGCAATAGACGCAGCCATGCTCACAGCCGCGATAGGCGTTGATAGAGCGGTCGAAGGGAATGTCGGGCGACTGGTTAAAGCTGATTATCGTGCGGGGCTTTTCCTCGATCACCGAGGTCCGCAATTTGGGGCCGGGGCCGTCGACCTCTTCGCACTGGTCCAGCCAGTCTCCGTCCACCTCGCGCGCGTTCAGACCGAAACGCTGCGGTACCGCTGCGGACTGCGCGCCGCGGCCGCGGGTGGGCGTGGGAGTCGGCATCTGCATATTGGAACATATGCAGAACAAAAATGCAAGACCGTCAAACCTCGCGCAATCGCGGCATCAGTTCAATGAAGTTGCAGGGGCGGTTGCGGCTGTCGAGCTGTTCGGCAAGGATCCCGTCCCAGCCGTCCTTTACCGCGCCGTTTGAACCGGGCAGGGCGAAGATATAGACCCCGCGGGCCAGCACCGCGCAGGCGCGGCTTTGCACCGTGCTGGTTCCGATCGATTGGTAGGAAATCCAGCGGAACAGCTCACCAAATCCCGGGATGTCTTTTCCGCCGCCGTTTTCCTTGATCCGTTCGAGCGCTTCGGGGGTAACATCGCGCCCGGTCAGGCCGGTGCCGCCTGTGATCACGATCGCATCCGCCGCGCTCTGATCGATCCAGGTGTTGATCCGGCCGACGATCGCCGGCACGTCGTCCTTCTCGATTGCGCGGGCGGCAAGCTTGTGCCCGGCCTTGACCACCCGATCGGCCAGCAGCGCGCCGGACGTGTCGGTTCCCATGTCGCGGGTGTCCGAAACGGTCAGCACCGCAATCGCGATCGGCTTGAAGGGCCGTGAAAGATCAACGGCCACGCAGCAAGGTCCCGTCGGCGCGCATCCGCAGCGCCTGCGATCCCGACAGGCCGGGGAAAGTCGGCCACATACCCTGGGCCAGCGCCATCCGGCTTTCCGACGGGCCACCGGCCTGGCGTTCGTACATCCAGTAGTTGCGCATCACGATGTTCACATAGCCGCGCGTTTCCCAATAGGGCACGCTTTCGATCCACAGCAGCGGATCGCCCTTGTCCTTGATCTCATAATTCCAGCGGGTGATCGGGGTCAGCCCGGCGTTGTAGGCGGCCATCACCTTGGGCAGCAGACCCTGGGTTCCTGGCGAATCCCGCAGCATCTGCAGGTGGTTCTGCCCGAAGGCGAGGTTGACCTCGGGCCTGCCAAGGTCGGTGGCGTTGCCCGAAACGCCAATCGTGGCGGCATGATCGCGCGCCGCGGCCGGCATGATCTGCATCAGTCCGCGCGCACCCGCCGGGCTGACCACCTTGGCGCGGAACACCGATTCTTGAAGGGTGTGGGCATAGACCAGTGCCGGATCGACCTTCCAGCCGTTCACCGGGGTCCACTTCGGCGTCGGGAATCGGGCCGCCGGTTCGGCCGCGCCGCCCGAGGGCACGTTGTAGGCCATCCATAGCTGGGTTCCCGGAACGCCCAGGCTGCGTGCCAGGCGCGAAAGCGGCTGGTACTGGGCGGGCGCGCCGATCCGCGCCTGATAGCGCAGAATTTCATCCGCCAGGTCATCCTCGCCCACTTCGGCAAGCATGACTGCGATGCGGACGTTTGGTACGTCGCGCAGGGTCTGCCAGTCAGCCGCGCTGAAATCGGGCGCTTCATGGGTTTTGGGCAGGGTCAGACCAAGCTGCTCCACCGCGAGCATGCCATACAGCGTCTCGTCCATCCGCGCCGCGGCCTTGAGCGGGGCCGTGGCCTTTTCCGGCTGACGGCAGCGCACCTGCGCGCGGCTTTGCCAGTAATAGCCCGCTGCAACCAGTTCGGCGTTCTCGGAAAGCTGGGCGGTGCGGGCGAAGGCGTCGGCCGCGCCGGTGCAATCGTCCAGCCGCCAGGCCGCCAGTCCCGCGATCCACCAGCCTTCGGCGACCCAGGGGCCTTCGCCGTCCTGCGCGGTCTGAGCGAGGGCATAGGCCGAGGCATCATCGTTCTCGATGTAATAGGACCAGGCCACCTTCGATCGCCATTCGGCCCGGGTGCGCGGCGAAAGCTGGCTGTCGATCCCGTCGAGCAGCGCCTTGGCCCCAGCCGGATCGTCGGCCTTGATCTTGCCGTTGATCGCGCCTGAAACCGCGCCGGGCATGGTTCCGTCGGTGCTTTCGCGCGGGCGAATCCGCTTGGCGAAGCTGGGCAGGCTGAGCAGCCGGTTGGCCTGGGGTAGCGGCGGCAGCATGGTCGCGCCGCGCTTTTGCGCCAGGCTTTCCATCTGCTCGGCCTGGGGCAGGTTGACCCCGGCGGCCAGCCACGAATTGAGCGCATCAAGTTCGATCTTCGGCGAACCCGCGGCGAGGTAATATTCCGCCCGCGCCACCTGATGCAGCGGTCCGTCGCCGCGCTGGGCGAACAGCGCCTGGACCCGCGCCCAGTCTCCCCGGTCGATCGCGGCGAACAGATCGCGATAATAGGCGCGGTCATCGTTGCTCAGCAACGCGGGCACCGCGCTGCGATCAGCCCGCTTGGCGAAGTATTCCATCGCCGCAGCGTTGGCCTGCACCGCCTGCGGAGCGGCAAACGCGCCGATCAGGGCGGCCAGCCCGGCAGTCATGGAGAATCTGGCAATCGTCACGCTTACGCTCAAGTCCCCGTTGCGGTCCCGTCCACCCGATCAGGCGACCTGCCAATCGAGCAGGGACCGCCATAGGGCTGCTTTTCCCCTCGGGCGCGCCAGCAGGCTGTTCAGGCCCGGCGCCGCCAAAGCGGGAATGCTGGGGCCTAGTCGGTAAAATTGCGGAAAAGGTTCAGCGCTTTTCGCTGGGTCGTGGCCAAGCAGCGACGAGACGTTCGTTCCGAAGGTTATGACTCGCCTGGGCGCGACCAGCGCAGCGTGATGCAGGGCCAGTTCGCCCAATCCGGATGCTTGCAGCGCGGGCCAATCCGGCATCGGCGTGTGCCGGGGCAGCAGGCTTGCGACATAGACCGCATCGGGCGGTATTTCGAGCGCGGAGAGGATCGCGGCCAGCATCCGGCCCTGTTCGCCTGCCAGCAGCGAATCCGAATCTCCCGCCTCCGGGTGTTCGGCGATCACCATCAGATCGGCCTGGACCGGACCGCGCGGGGGCACCCGCCCGCCGGTTTGTCCGCCGTCGAGCGAAGGCTCGTTCAGCCACCAGGCGGAGAAGGCGGCCAGGTCTTGCGGCCAATCCGCGCTCGCTCCGCCGATGCGCGGGGCCGGTGGCGGGGGCGGCGGGACAAAGTCCTGAACGGCGATCGGTTGCGGCGCTGCCGTAACGGCGGCCTGCGCCCCTTCAAGCCAGTCGCGCGCCGCATCGCTGAAATCATGATCGACCCCGGCATCGCGCCACCAGTCAAGCGCGGCGCCAAGATCGCCGGCTTGCAGCGGGCGCTGGCTGTGGGGCGGTGCGGATAAAGTCACGCTTACGGTCTTGACCTGCCCCGTCGCAGCAATCAAGGGTTTCAGACGGCAAAAACCGGTAAACAGGGTGTGGAAAACAAAGCCATGAGCGAACGCGAATCAATGCCGTATGACGTGGTGATCGTTGGGGGCGGGCCAGCCGGCCTGGCTGCTTCGATCCGGCTCAAACAGGTCAATCCCGACCTGTCGGTCTGTATCCTGGAAAAAGGGTCCGAGATCGGCGCGCATATCCTCTCGGGCGCGGTGGTCGATCCCAAGGCGCTCGACGAATTGATCCCCGATTGGCGCGATCAGGGATGCCCGATGGCTGAAACCCCAGTTACCGACAACTGGCACTGGGTGCTAACCCGCGGCCGGAAGTTTGCGATCCCGCACTGGCCGATGCCTCCGTTCATGTCGAACCATGGCAACTACACCGGCAGCCTGGGCAACCTGTGCCGCTGGCTGGGCGGAAAGGCGGAAGAGCTGGGGGTCGAAATCTTCCCCGGATTCCCCGCAGCCGAAGTGCTGTATAACGAGGATGGTTCGGTAAAGGGCGTCGCCACCGGCGATATGGGCGTGGCCCGCGATGGCAGCCACAAGGGCGATTACCAGCCCGGCATGGAACTCCACGCCAAGTACACCCTGTTCGCCGAAGGCGCGCGCGGCAGCCTGACCAAGCAGATC
>JBJTMC010000224.1:0-4034 GCA_046063325.1 Novosphingobium sp. | reverse complement strand
ATCATCGCCGCAGCGATAACTGACCCGGAGAGTTGCCATGACGATTGCGCGGCTGATCGAGGGACGGCAGGGCGAGATCGTCGGCTGCGAGACCCAGACCAGCGTCAGGGATGCGGTACGGCTGCTGGCGGAAAAGCGGATCGGCGCCCTCCCGGTCTATGCTGGGGGCAAGATCGCCGGAATCTTCTCGGAACGCGACGTGGTCTACCAACTGGCCGAACACGGACCCGCCATGCTTGAAAAGACCGTGGGCGAAGTGATGACCTCTCCCCCGATCACGGTCGAGCCGAAAACCGACGTGCTTGATGCGCTGGGCCTGATGACCCGCCGCCGGATCCGGCACCTGCCGGTGGTCGAGGGGGAGACGCTGGCCGGGTTCGTTTCGATCGGGGATCTGGTCAAATACCGGATCGACCGGATCGTTGCCGAAGCCGACGCGATGCGGAGCTATATCCAGTCCGCCTGACCGGCTTGCTTGCGGCACCCCGCCGGAGCGCCTACATCAGAGGCATGGACGCCCAGACAATGATCCTCAGCCCCTCTGCCGCGGCGCGCGTCGCGGCGATCGCGACCAGGCAGGGCAAGCCCGCGATCCTGCGCCTTTCGGTTGAAGGCGGTGGTTGTTCGGGCTTTCAATACCGCTTCGAACTGGCCGATGCCCCCGAAGGCGATGATCTGGTGATCGAACGGGATGGCGTTTCGCTGGTGGTTGATCCGATCAGCCTCGATCTGGTGGCGGGCAGCATGGTCGACTATGTAGAATCGCTGGGCGGAGCGGCCTTCAAGGTCGAGAATCCGAACGCCAGCGCCGGATGCGGGTGCGGCTCGAGCTTTTCCGTCTGATGAGAATCGCCACCTACAACATCAACGGGATCAAGGCGCGGTTGCCGCGCCTGCTCGAATGGCTGGAGGAAACCCGCCCGGCGGTTGCCTGCCTGCAGGAAATCAAGACCCAGGACGAAGGCTTTCCGGCGGACGAATTCCACAAGCTGGGCTATCACGCGGTCTGGCATGGCCAGAAAAGCTTCAACGGCGTGGCGATCCTGGCCGACGGGACCACCCCGGTCGAGGTCCGGCGCGGGCTGGATGGCGAGCCCGAGGATGAGCATTCGCGCTATCTGGAGGTCGAAGTTTTCGGTACCCGGATTGCCTGCATCTACCTGCCCAACGGCAATCCGCAGCCCGGCCCGAAGTTCGACTACAAGCTGCGCTGGATGGAACGGCTGCGCGCGCGGATGCGCGAAATCGCGGCGGACGAGGTTCCGGCGGTGGTGCTGGGCGATTTCAACGTGATTCCCCGCGACAGCGATGTCTGGGCGGTCAAGGCCATGGCCGAAGATGCGCTGATGCAGCCCGAATCGCGCGACGCCTATTCCCGCCTGCTGGGCGATGGCTGGACCGATGCGCTGGCAACGCACAATCCGCAGGGCGGGGTGTGGACCTATTGGGACTACCAGGCCGGCGCCTGGCAGCGCGACCATGGCTTTCGCATCGACCATCTCCTGCTTTCGCCGGAAATGGCCGATCGCCTGGTGGCTTGCGGGGTCGACAAGGAATACCGCGGGCGCGAGAAGGCCAGCGATCACACCCCGGTCTGGGCGGAATTCCGGGTCTAAGGTTCAGCCTGTCCGTACCGCGGTCAAGCGAACAACCGGATCACCGATAGAAGACGTGATTGTCGACGCGGCCGACGCGGTGCAGCTTCCAGCCGGGGCTGACATAGGCGGCGTGGAAATAAAGCGCGCCTTCAACCGGGCTGGCCCAGGCGTTGGTGTGCGCGATCTGGGCGATCGCCACCGCGTTCCTCCATTGCCGCGATCCGCGCGCGATCACCGGCATGGCGTTGCCGTGGACGAACGAGAACTGCGACGGCTGGAACACCACCCCGCAATAGGAATTGGCAAAGCGGCCCGACTTGGACCGGGCAACGATTACCCGCCCGACGGCGAGCTGGCCGGTCAGCGATTCGCTCTTGGCTTCAAAATAGATCGCCCCGGCAAGGCACTTCAGCTCGCGCGAAAGTTCGGCGGGCTGGGGCTGCGCGGCGACCAGGGCCGAAAGCGAGCTGGACTTGGCCGGGGTGGCATCAGCAAGCGGCTGATCGGCGGCAGCTTCGACCGTGCTCGGTGAGCTGACGGGAAGCGGCGGCACAACGCCTGGCTGCTGGGGAATGGTTTCGAGAACAGGTTCCTGGATGGCGGCGGAATCCCGATTCCGCGCTGCCGCGCCCGAACCACCGGCGCTTGCAACAATAGAGACAATCATGGCGCCTACTGCGATTACAGAGGCTCGTTGGAGCTTGGGGCTCATACTTCCAGCTTTATCGGCGGTGGACACGCCCGGCGCAGGAATGGGTGGGAACTTTTCGCGGCCTGAACCGGTTATGCCCCACGCCGGAAACTCCTGCCGGCGGCCCTCCGTCTGCGTGCTTGCGTGGCAGGCCGAAATGCCTGCGTACGCCGCCTGCGCATCAAAGATTGCGGGCGCCTTTGATTGTGCAGCGCAACAAAGTCAACCCATGGCGCGCGCCTATCGGACGAAGCGTTCACCATCCGCGACGTCCAGTTCAACTATCCACAAATCCGGATCCCGGGCACTGCGTCGGGTCAGATAATCGGACAATTCATGTTGATTTTCAGTATTTTGAGGCGAAATACGCTGCCAGACCAAACCCCGTTCCGGGTCGGGAAAACGTTCAAACAGGCGTGATTCCGTCCCGTTTTCGGTCAGAACCAGCAGGATCGTCCCCGCCTCGCGTTCACCTTTGTGAAGCACTGCTGCAAAGCCTCCGGCGGCGCCAACCGCCCGGATCAAGCCCGCCACTTCGAGGTGGGCGGGCAGCCGCCCGCTCAGGCCGCGTCCTTCTCGATCGAATTGGACAGCAGCGCGTAGATCGCCTCGGTCCCCGGGGCTTCGCCCAGCGCGCGGTGCATCGTTTCGTCCCGCATCAGGCGGCTGATCGCGGCAAGCGCATGCAGATGCGCCGCGCCCGCCGCTTCAGGAGAAAGCAGGCCGAAGACCATGTCGACTGGCATCCCGTCGGCCGCATCGAAGGCGACCGGGCTGGAAAGCCGCAGGAAGGTCGCCACCGGACGGTTCAGCCCCGGAATCCGCGCGTGCGGGATTGCGACACCGCGCCCGAAGCCGGTGCTGCCCAGCTTTTCGCGCTCCTCGATCCGTTCGAGGACAAGCACCGGATCGAGCCCGTAGACACCGGCGAATCGCTGGGCGAGCTGGTCGAGAATGGCCTGCTTGCTTTCGGCTTCAACAGTACCGACCGCTTCGGGCATCAGGGTGAAAAGTGAAGTCATTTCAGGCAATAAATCCAGAATAGCGCGGCCTGTGGGACAGGAACGGGTTGCAGCGCGTCGAACCGCCGTGCCCCCTCCGCTTTCGGAAATCGTGCGCGCCTTTAGCCTGCGCGTCAGCCCGGTTCAACCCATCCGATCGAACCGTCCCCGCGGCGGTAAACCATATTGTGCTTTCCGGTGCCGGCATTCTTGAACAGCAGGGCATTGGTATTGCGCAGATCGAGCATCATCACCGCATCGGAAACCGTCGCTTCGGGCACGTCGACGCGGGTTTCGGCAATCACCACCGGGGCATCGATCGACACCTCTTCGGCTTCCTCGTCCGGCTCGACGAAGACGGTGTAGGCCGCCTCTTCGGTCCGCATTGCGTGGCTGGATGCTTCGTGGCGATCGTTGAGCCGACGCTTGTAGCGGCGCATCTGCTTGTCGATTTTCTCCACGGCCTGGTCCAGCGCGACGTGCGCGTCCTGAGCAAGCCCGGCGCCCTTGAGCACAAGTCCCTGCATCACATGGGTGACGATGTCGCAGCGGAAGGCCGCCGCCGGCGCCCGGTTGAAGGTCACCGTGCTGGACAGCGATTTTGGGAAATACTTCTCGACAATCGCGGCCAGGCGCTCTTGCGCGTGCACCTGGAGCGCTTCACCGGTTTCGATCTGGTGACCGGATACGCGAATGTCCATGAATACCTTCTCCTTTTTATGGCTCTTGGCGGATCAGTCGTTC
>JBJTMC010000035.1:0-3202 GCA_046063325.1 Novosphingobium sp. | reverse complement strand
CGGCGGGCTCAGCCTTTACAGGGGCAGCAGCTGCGGCAGCGGCATAGGCCTTTTCAGCCGCGGCTTCGGCCTTGGCGGCATCAATCTTGGCTTCGGTGGCATCAGCCATGTCTTCAATCCTTCGCATGTGACCCGTATCATTGGGGATGACGGGTTATGTTGCAGTGCACAAAATAGGCATTGCAACTGCGAAGTCAAGCGATTTTGTTGCAGTGCAGCAAAAATCGGAAAACTGTCATGGAATCCGAAGCCTACCGCGCCTTTACGTAGCTTCCGGGGGCAGCCTCAAGCGCCGTATCGCCCTTGCCTCCGGGGACTCGCTTGCCCTTTGCGGCAACTTCCGACTGATCCTGGCGGCGGATCCATTCGATCCAGTGCGGCCACCAGCTGCCGGGCGTTTCGGTCGCCCCGGCCACGAACTCCTCAAAGCTGTCGACCGGCTTTTCGTTGGTCCAGTACTGGTACTTCCTGGCGGTTGGCGGATTGACCACCCCGGCGATGTGGCCCGATCCGGCGAGCAGGAAGGTCTTGTCGCCGCGCAGGTGGTGCATCATCCGCCAGACGCTGGCCGCGGGCGCGATATGGTCTTCGCGGCCGGCCTGGATATAGGCCGGGGTCTTGATCCGGGTCAGGTCGATCGGCGTGCCGTCGGCGGTCATCGCATCGGGCACGACCAGCTTGTTGTCGCGGTAAAGGTCCTTGAGATAGCTCATGTGCCACTTGGCCGGCAGGTTGGTGACATCGCCGTTCCAGTGCAGCAGGTCGAAGGCCGGATAGTCCCCGCCGAGCAGGTAGTTGTTGACCACGTAGTTCCAGATCAGGTCGTTGCCGCGCAGCAGGTTGAAGGTTGCCGACATGTAGCGCCCATCAAGATAGCCGGTCTGGGCCGACATCTTCTCCAGCGCTTCGAGCTGCTGGTCGTCGATGAACACCTTGAGCTCGCCGGCCTGCTCGAAATCGACCTGGGCGGTGAAGAAGGTCGCGGACCGGACCCTGTCGGCCTGCCCGCGCCGGGCCAGCAGCGCCAGGGTTGCGGCCAGCGTGGTCCCGGCAACGCAATAGCCGATGGCGTGGACGCTTTTCACTCCCAGCCGGTCGCGGACCGCGTCGATGGCATCGATCTGGGCGCGGATATAGTCATCCCAGACCAGGTCCTTCATGCTTTCGTCGGCCGATTTCCACGATACCACGAACACGGTCAGGCCCTGTTCCACCGCCCAGCGGATGAAGCTTTTCTGCGGCGAGAGATCGAGGATGTAGAACCGGTTGATCCACGGCGGAAAGATCACCAGCGGCACCTCGAGCACGCTCTCGGTCGAGGGGCTGTACTGGATCAGCTGGTAGAGCGGGGTTTCGCGGACCACCATGCCGGGCGTGGTGGCGATGTTCTCTCCCAGCTTGAAGGCCTGCGGATCGACATGGGTAAGCTGCCCCCGCTTGAGATCGCCCAGCAGGTGTTCGAAGCCCTTGACCAGGCTTTCGCCGCGGGTCGCCAGCGCCTTTTCCATCACCAGCGGGTTGAGCATCGGGAAATGCGCCGGGCTCAGCGCCTCGACCAGGGTGCGCGCGGCGAACCGGAGCTGGTCGGACTTGGCCGGATCGCCGGTTTCGACCGCACCGGCCATCGCCATGACCTGTTCGGCCAGCATCAGGTAGGTCTGGTGGACCAGCGCATAGAACGGCTGCTCGCGCCATTTCGGATCGGCAAAGCGCCGGTCCTTGCGCGGCAGCTGCGGCCCATCGCCGTTTGCCGCATCGGCCTGGGGGCCGATCCCGAACTGGCCCAGCACGCCTTCCCACAACGCCAGACTGTCATCCCACATCTTCTTCTGGGTTTCGGGATTGGCCAGCGGCAAGGCCTTGAGCCAGCCCTGCATGATCCCGGCCATGCTGGACGGATCGCCCAGCATGGCTGGCAGCTTGCCCAGGGCGCCGGTCGCCTGCTCGCGCTGGAAATCCAGCCACAGCCCCTGCAGGCGCTGCGATACGCTGGCCCACTGCGCCAGGTCGGTCCCGGCGGCGGCTTCGCCATCGGGGACCAGCTGGGTGAAGAGCTGTTGCGGGGCGGTGAACAGCTGGGTCAGCAGCGTGGCCGGATCGGGCATTTCGGGCTTGTCAGGCATGGGCGGTCCGCTTTCTAGTTCGACTTGCAGCGCGCCGCGCCGCTGCGGTGATAGGTGGCGTGGAACTTGGGCATGTTGTCCGACCGTTCCCCAAAATCGTAGCCGTCGCCCAGATAGAGTTCCAGATAGGATCGCTCCTTGGGATCGTCGCTGTTGTACATCCAGATCAGCACGTTCTTGCGGGCCTGGCCCCACTTGCCGTGGCCGCGCAGGCTGTCTTCGGCACTGGCGCGCTTCATCAGGAATCGGAACAGGACCGGGCCGCACTGGCCATTGTCGGCCACGCTGACCCCGCAGAAGTCCTTGCCGCACGGCGCGATGTCGATCGACTTGTATTCGCGGCCCCGCGCAGTGAACACCGGCTGTGCGTCCGCCACGTTCCAGCGCCCCCAATAGGGGCTGGTCGGCGCGGCGGCGGATGCTGCGGCTGCCAACCCACCCAGCGCGGCCCCACCCAGCGCGGCCAGGCCAATCGACAAGCCCGTCAGGCGGTGGAATAAGGCAGTCATGGCATGGTCCCCTTCGGATGTTTGGTTGACCCAGGGTCCGATCCGCCGGGCGTTCAAGGCTCTGGTTCTAGCAGCAATTGGGCTGTTTGTAATCCAGACTGCATTCAAGGCGATGCGCGCGCCCTGGCTGGTGGACGATTTTCCCGAAGCCCTGGCAATCAAGGTCGAGCTGCTGCCCTGGCTGTTCCCGCTGCACATGATCGCCGGGGGCCTGGCGCTGCTGCTGGTTCCCACCACCCTGCTGCTGCGCAAGCGCCCGCGCTGGCACCGCCCGGCCGGGCGGATCACCGCCGCGGTCGTTGCCGTGGCCGGACTTACCGCATTCCCGGTGGCACTGATCGCGCCGGTCACGCGGCTTTCGGCCTGGGGCTTTGCCGCGCAGGGTGCGGTCTGGCTGGTCCTGCTGGGCCTGGGGCTGTGGAATATCCGGCGCAGGCGGATCGCCGCGCACCGCGCCTGCATGCTGCTGATGGCCGCGACCACCACCGGGGCGGTGTTCTTCCGCGTCTACCTCGCGCTGTTCGCGCTCTATGGCGACCTGCGCCATTACGAGGCGTTCTACGCGCTCGA
>JBJTMC010000223.1:0-5234 GCA_046063325.1 Novosphingobium sp. | reverse complement strand
GGTTGTTGCTCATCGTCCGCGCGGTTAGCCTTTTCGCGCTTGGATTTCCACGGATGATTGGGCAAAAGGCCCCCGGTTTTCCCCGATGGCTGTTCCACCACCCCTTTTCGCGCCGCGCAAGTGGCGCCCCGGCCCCGCCGCTACGCTGCTTGGCGTGCTGGGTGCGGTCCTGGTCGTAGCCCTGGCGGCGATCGGGCCAGAGCGGCTTGGCGCGCAGATCGAAGGGGACCGCGGGATCATCCCGGTCGCCAGCACTTCCGACATCGAGATCAGCGGGATCGAGGTCAACGCGACCGGCGATACCGGCGAAGACGCCCGCTTGAACGGCTGGCAGGAAGCGGCGCGCAAGGCCTGGGAAAAGGCCGGCGGCCCGGGCATGGGCGATGGCCAGATCCAGGCGATGGTCTCTGCCGTGGTGATCGAGCGTGAGCAGATCGGGCCGCGCCGCTATATCGCCACGCTGACCGTGGTGTTCGATCGTGCCCGGGCGGGGCAGTTCATCGGGGGCGGGACCACCGGCCAGGCTCATTCCGCGCCGCTGCTGGTCATCCCGGTGCTCTATTCGGGCGGCGCGGCGCAGGTTTTTGAAGTGAAGGGCCCGTGGCAGCGGGCCTGGGCGACCTTCCATTCCGGTCAGAGCCCGGTCGACTATGTCCGGCCTTCGGGCGGCGGCGGCGATTCGCTGCTGATCACTGCCGGGCAGCCCGGGCGGCGCAACCGTGCGTGGTGGCGAAACGTGTTGGACCGGTTTGGCGCGGCCGACGTGATCATGCCCGAAGCGCGGCTTGAACGGCAATGGCCGGGCGGGCCGGTGCGCGGGGTGTTCACCGCGCGCTATGGCCCGGACAACACCTTCCTGGAAAGCTTCACGCTAAGCGCCAACGATGAAGCGGGCGTGCCCAAGATGCTGGCAGAGGCGGTGGTCCGGCTTGACCAGATCTATGCCCGCGCGCTCGACGACGGTCGGCTCAAGCCCGATACCACGCTGAACGTCCGGCAAGGGATCGATCCCGGGCTGGCGGCGCTGATCGCAGCGGGCCAATCGCCCGAGGAAGCCCCGGTTGCCAAGCCAAGCGCCGCGCCCAGCGAAAGCCCCAGCGCCACGCCAACGCCAACCCAGGCGGTCGAAACCCGTACCTTCACCGTGCAGTTCGCATCGCCCGATGCCGCCGCGGTGGACGCGGCGCTTGGTGCGGTCCGGTCTGCGCCAGGGGTCAAGGGCGCGTCGACCACCAGCCTGGCAATGGGCGGAACCTCGCTGATGCGGGTAAGCTACGAAGGCGAGATCGGCACTCTGGCCGATGCCCTGCGCGCCCGCGGCTGGAAGGTTTCGGTCGGCAACAACGCACTTTCGATCAGGCGCTGACATGGCGCAGATCGTGCTTCCGCTGCCGGTGGGGAGCGGGGATCCTTCGCGCATCGTCATTGGAAATGCCAACCGCACTGTGATCGAGGCGCTGGCCGCGGCGCAAACCTGGCCGTTTCGCACTGCGATCCTGGGTGGGCCGCCGCGTTCCGGAAAATCGCTGTTCGCGCGGTGGTTTGCCGAAACCGGCGGTGGCGACGCGATCGACGATGCCGACCGGATCGACGAAACGGACCTGTTCCACCGCTGGAACCGCGCGCAGGAAAGCGGTACGCCGCTGTTGCTCGCGGTCGGCGAGGGCGAATGGCAGATCGCCTTGCCCGACCTGCGCTCTCGCCTGGGGGCGGCCTTGCATGTCGAAATCGGCACCCCGGACGAGGACATGCTGGCCGAACTGGTCACGCTCCATGCCGAGCAGCGCGGGCTGGCGCTGGGGCCCGAAGCGGTGGCCTATCTTGTTCCGCGGATGGAACGATCCCATATCGGCGCCGAGCGGCTGGTGGGGGTGATCGACCGGATCAGCCTGGAACGCAAGGCCGCGCCCACGCAGGGGATCTGGCGCGACGCGCTGGAAGAAGTGCTTGGACCAAGCGAGCCACGCTTGCTTTGACGTCCCGTTTGGGGGACAATGGGGGAACGATGCTGGAAGAGCTGACCCGATATCTGGACTCGGTGGTCGCGCGCGATCCCAGCCCACGCTCGCGCTGGGAAGTGCTGCTTTATCCCGGAGTCCTGGCGCTTGGCCTGCACCGGATCGCGCATTGGCTGTTCGAGGCGGAACTGTTCTTTCTTGCCCGGATGGTCAACCATATCAGCCGCTTCCTGACCGCGATCGATATCCATCCGGGGGCGAGGATCGGGCAGAACTTCTTCATCGACCACGGCTTTGTCGTGATCGGTGAAACCGCTGTGATTGGCGATAACGTCACGATGTACCAGGGCAGCACCTTGGGCGGCACCAATCCCACCAATGGCATTGGGGGCAAACGTCACCCGACGCTGGGCGATGGCGTGATCGTCAGCCTGGGCGCGGCGATCCTCGGCCCGCTGCAGATCGGCGCGGGCGCGCGGATCGGGGCCAATGCGGTGGTTACCAAAGACGTCCCCGAAGGCGCGACGATGGTCGGTATCCCGGCCAAGCAGACGCTGGTCGAAGTGACTCCGGAAACGCAGAATTTCGTCCCCTATGGCACTCCGTGCTGTGAACGGTTCGATCCGGCCACGCAGAAGCTGGAGATTCTCCAGTGCGAAATCCAGTTGCTGCAAAAGCGTCTGGCCGAACTGCTGGAGGAACGTGACGCCAAGGCCGCGAAGCAAAGCGCGGGCCGCAAGAGCAAGGCCAAGACGGCTTGAGCGCGGTCGTCACACCCTTTCCCAGCCAGGTGGTTCGCACCGCGCAGGTCGGGTTTCAACGTGACGAACTGCAGCGCATCCTCGATCTTTACGGACGGATGGTCGCGGCCGGGGAATGGCGCGACTATGCGATGGATTTTACCCGCGACGCTGCGATCTTCTCTGCTTTCCGCCGCGCCGCCGAACGGCCGATGGCGCGGATCGAAAAGCGCCCGGCGCTGCGCGGCAAGCAAGGCATCTGGGCCTTGATTGGCGAGGCGGGACAGGTCCTCAAACGTGGGCACGAACTGCCCGGTGTGCTGTTCCCGCTGGAACGCAGGCTACTCAAACTGGTCGAGGATTGATCAGGCGAACGTGTTGCCGACGTAGGTAACATCGTGCTGGGCGGCGGTGATCTTGCGGATGATGCGGATCAGCAGAAAGCCAGCCGCGATCAGCAGCAATGCCGATAGCGCATGGATCAGGGCGTTGACCCCGGGCGGGGTCAGAACGGCGATATTGGTCGCCAGATCGAACACCACGACAAACAGCAGCGCGCCCTGGACCAGTGCCCCGGCCACGAAGCAGGTCCACCACGAGGTGACCGGGCCGACGGTGTATCGCGCGCCCCACGATTCCTCGCCGTGGCTGCGATTCCACAGCTCGCGCATCGCCTGCATCGGCACGACCAGGTTGGCGACCGGAATCAGTGTCGAGAACGTCGCCCATCGGGGCGAGAAGTTCAGCCCTTCGCGGCCATCGGCGTGCAGGTTGGCATGAGCGCGCCAGACCCAGGCGCAGAACGCGGCGAGGGCCGGGATGCCGAGCAGCGCCAGCCAGACTACCATGGCCGGGCCAACGACCATGTAGGTCGAATAGGCGGAGCGAAATTCGCGCCAGGAAAGCAGTGCGGCGGACAGGGCGACCAGCACTGCAACCAGCAGGAACAAGCCGATGAAGGCCTGCGCCACGACCGAACGGGTCCGCAGCGATGCCAGCCGCGCCTGAAAGTCCCTTTGCTCTGCCACACTGCCCCCTCGTGCCATTTCTGCACCAAGGTTAGCCACTTGGCTGCGGCGGGCAAGTGCGCGAGGGGCTCCGCTGCCAGTTCGCGGAGCGGAGCCCAGATTTTGGCCGGGTGCGGATCAGGCTGGGGCCAGTGTCCCGCCCGGAAGGCGGCCCTGCAAAGCGGCAGGAAGCTTTTCCAGCACGGCATGCCGGATCGGGGTCCAGAATGCGGAAAGCGCGAGCAGGGCGGAGCCGATCACCAGGCCGGTCACCGCGACGTTGAGTTCGACCATGCCGAATTCGCGGAACAGCCAGGTCAGCGCGACCAGGACATAGGCGAGGGCCGAGACCAGCAAGGCGCGCCGATCAACGGCGAGCGCCACCAGTCCCATCAGGATGTAGACCGCCAGCACACCGATCGCAGACCCGGCACCGATGTTTTCGCCGTCGCTGATCCCCAGCCAATGGAACAGCGGATGGGCGATCATCGGTGCGGCCAACAGGTGCAGCCAGAAAGCAACGTCGCTGCGCCGGGTCTCGCGCGCCGTGTCGCTCATATCCCAGCGCATCGCATAGGCGAAGATCGCCAGGCCAGCGGCGAAGACCAGGGGAAGCAGATAGGGCTGCGGATCGCGGTTGGCGGTCCCGGCCATCAGCCCGGAAACGATCAGGGCGATGACGGTCAGGGCCAGAGCACCGGTCCCCGCGGCCACCGTGATCGGCACCTTGAAACGGCGCCAATGCAGCCAGGCCGCGCCCGCGGCGAGCAGGCCGATCCCGGCGCCAACCAGCGCTCCGACCGGTTCGGGCGTGTTCGTATTTGTTTCGGCCAGCCAATGGATCGGAATGGCCGCCACGCCGCCCACAAAGGCCAAAAGCAGCACGATTGAGGGCAGGGCCATGCGCCGCTTGCGGGTGAAGAATTCGGCCAGCCCCCAGGCTGCTCCGGCAACCAGGATCCCCGGAACGCCCGGCCCGATCGCGTGGCCGATCCCGGCCGCCGCGACCAGTAGCAGCACCGCGGCGATGGTCACGAAGATATCGTTGAAGCCGGTGATCAGGCGGAAATGTTCTTCGTCCGCACTGGGTGCGGCGCGCAATCCCGCCGCATGGGCGCGCAAGGCTTCTGCCGCCTCATGGCTGATTGCGCCAGCGGCTACTGCGCCTTGCAGGTCTGCTTCTGAATACATCGGGCATCCTCCCCTTTGGAATGCGGGGAGGATGCCTTAAGTGTGTTACTGTGTCAATACAGCGTAGCGATCAGCCCAGTCCGCCGATGCGGGCCAGCGCAGCCATCACGACCTGGCTCTGTTCGCCGCCCGACTGGGGAACGATTTCGCCGGTGCGGTCGATGATCTGGTCCCAGTGTTCGGCGATACCTTCGGGGGTGCGTTCATCGACGGGCAGGGCCAGCCCCGGGGTCAGGGTCACGTAGGCAGCGTGATAGGCCCCCGCGCCCGCACCGCAGATCATGTTGGTCGGCGCGTCTTCGCTGACCAGGTAGAGCGCCATCGGTGCGACGTTTTCC
>JBJTMC010000222.1:0-8090 GCA_046063325.1 Novosphingobium sp. | reverse complement strand
GTCGGGCACCGCGGTGCCGCGACTGAACGAAGCCACGTCGACCATCGCCGGGGTTGGCAAGCTGTTCGGCCTCGACATCCTCGGCGCGCTCGACATTGGGGAATCGCTGGGCCTCGTGACCTCGCTGTCCTCCCCCAACCTGACCGCGCTTTCGGGCGAAACGGCTGAATTCCTGGCGGGCGGCGAATATCCGATCCCGATCAGCCAGGGCCTTGGCACGACTTCGGTCGAATACAAGAAGTTCGGTGTCAGCCTGGCCTACACCCCGACCGTGCTGGCCAATGGCCGGATTTCGATGCGGGTCCGCCCGGAAGTGTCCGAACTGTCGAGCCAGGGGGCGATCACGCTCAACGGCTTCCAGGTTCCGGCGCTGACCGTGCGCCGCGCCGAAACCACGATCGAACTGGGTTCGGGCCAAAGCTTCATGATCGCCGGCCTGATGAGCAACAGCTCGCAGGACACGATCAAGAAGCTGCCCGGCGCGGGCGACCTGCCGATCGTGGGTGCGCTGTTCAAGTCGACCAGCTTCAAGAAGGGCGAAACCGAACTGGTGATCGTGGTCACCCCCTATCTGGTCCAGCCGGTCAACGCGAGCGACATCAAACTGCCGACCGACGGCTACAAGAGCCCGAACATCCTTCAGCAGGTGTTCGGAAACCAGGAAAACGCCGGTGAATCGGGCGCCAAGCGTCCGACGCCCTCGGCCGCTCCGGGTGAAGGCACGCCGGGACCCAAGGTTGGTGAACTGAATGTTCCGGAACCGCTGCAGAACCCCAATTCGCGCGGCGATGACAAGAACGCGAACAAGAAATCCAAGCGCAACCGCACCGCCGACGCTTCGGGCGCGGCGCCCGGTTTCGACCTGAACTGAGCGAGGTAGAACCATGCGAAATCCAATTTCCAACAAGGCGCTGGCTACGGCCCTCTCCGCCTCGCTCGTCCTGGTGCTTGGTGGCTGCGGCGGAATGCCCAGCAACCGCCAGCTGGAAAGCGTCCACCAGCCGGTGGTCAGCCGCACCAACTACACGCTCGACATCAACGCCGGTCCTGGCGGGGTTTCGGTGCCCGAACAGCGCCGCCTCTCTGGCTGGTTCGAAGCGCTTGACCTGCGCTATGGTGATCGCATCACCATCGACGATCCGATGCACAGCGGGGCAAGTCGCGCCGCGGTGGAAGCCGTTGCAGGCCGCTATGGGATGATCGTGGGCGATGAAGCTCCGGTCACGCCGGGCGATGTTGTTCCCGGCACTGTCCGCGTGGTGGTCAGCCGCTCCAGCGCAACCGTTCCCGGCTGCCCGGATTGGTCAGCCAAGAGCGAGACCAACCTGGGGAATGCGACCAGCAGCAATTATGGCTGCGCGACCAATTCCAACCTCGCCGCGATGGTGGCCGATCCCGAACACCTGCTCCACGGAGCCGAGAGCAAGGGCAACACCACCGTGATGAGCGGGACCAAGGCCATCGATTCTTACCGCCAGGCTCCGCCGACCGGCGAAAAGGGCCTGACCACGCAATCCACGCAGACGGGGAAGTAAGCTCATGAATGCCCCTTGGAAACCCGCCACACCTGGCAACCGCGACGCCTTCAACGCCTTCATCTGCGATGATGCCGCGCTGGATGTGCTGCGCCCCGTCGTGATCGAAATGGGCTGGCAGCCCGAGAAGTGCAACAAGGGCGGTCTGCGCAACGCGGTCCAGTCCCTGTCGATCTCGGCCAGCCCCAACATCCTGATGGTCGACCTGTCGGAAAGCGGCGACCCGCTGAGCGATATCAACGCGCTGGCGGAAGTGTGCGAACCCGGCACGGTGGTGATCGCAGTAGGCCAGGTCAACGACGTGCGCCTTTACCGCGACCTGCTGGCCAGCGGGATCCACGATTACCTGCTCAAGCCGCTTTCGCCCGGGCAGGTGCGCGACGCGCTGGTCAATGCCCAGGCGGTGTTTGCATCGCCCAAGCAGCACGACCCTTCGGTGGCCAAGCGCCACATCTCGACCGCGATCATCGGGACCCGCGGCGGTGTCGGGGCTTCGACCCTGGCGACCTCGCTCGCCTGGCTGTTCTCGGCCGACGAAAAGATGCCGACCGCGCTGCTCGATCTGGACGTCCACTTCGGGACCGGCGCGCTGGCGCTCGACCTCGAACCGGGCCGCGGCCTGACCGACGCGATCGAGAACCCGGGCCGGATCGACGGGCTGTTCATCGAACGCGCCATGATCCGCGCCAACGACAACCTGGCGATCCTGTCCGCCGAAGCGCCGATGAATTCGCCGCTGATGACCGATGGCGCGGCCTTCGTGCAACTGGAGGAGGAATTCCGCCAGGCGTTCGAAATGACCGTCATCGATCTGCCGCGCAACATGCTGATCAACTTCCCGCACCTCCTGGCCGATATCAACGTCGTGCTGGTGGTCGCGGAAATGACGCTGGCTTCGGCCCGCGACACGATCCGCATTCTCTCTTGGCTCAAGACCAACGCGGCGCACGTTCAGCCGATCGTGATTGCCAACAAGGTCCAGGGCGGCGTCGCCGAGATCAGCAAGGCCGATTTCGAAGCCTCGATCGAACGCAAGATCGGGTTCACGATCCCCTACGACGTCAAGGCTGCGACCAACGCCGCCAAGCTGGGGCAGACCTTTGCCGATGCCAACCGCTCGACCAAGGCCGGGTCTTCGATCCGCGACATTGCCAAGGCGGTGATGGGCGTGGGCGAAGGCGAGATCTTCGACGACAAGACCAAGGCCAAGACCTCGCTGCTCGGCAAGCTCGATCTCAAGGGCATGATGGGCAAGAAGACGAAGTCGGCCGAAAAGGCCGCGGCTCCGGCCTGAAGCGGTTGAAACACCGGTGCCTGCCAAATGCGGGCACCGGCCAAAAAGGAAGGTAACGGGCAGCGATGAGCATCACCCAGCTTCTGCTGATTGCCATGGGCCTGATGAGCTTCATGGTGCTGGGCTACCTGGCGTTCGCCGGGCCGTCGCCGACCAAGGAAGGCGCGCGCCGCCTGCAATCGGTCCGCTATCGGCACTCTGAAAGCACCATGGACCGGGTCGAGGCACAGCTCAAGAAAGCCGTGGCCGCGCGCAAGCCCAAGATGCACCACATTGCCGGTTCGGAATCGCGCCTCGCCGCGCTGTCCCTGCGCCTGCATCGCACCGGCAAGGACTGGACCCTTTCGCAGTATGCCTACGCATCGGCGGGTCTTGCCCTGGCGGTCACCGTGATCATCTTCCTGAAGACCGGCGCTCCTGGCCTTTCGCTGGGCGCCGGGGCGATCATCGGTGCGGGCCTGCCGCACATGGTGGTCAACTACTTCATCAAGAAGCGTAGCGGCCAGTTCACTTCCAAGTTTCCCGATGCGATCGAACTGCTGGTGCGCGGCCTACGCTCCGGCCTGCCGGTGACCGAGACGCTTGGCGTGGTGTCCAGCGAAGTGCCGGGCCCGGTCGGCGAAGAATTCAAGCTGGTGACCGAGCGGATCAAGATCGGCAAGACCATGGAGGACGCCCTCCAGGACACTGCCGATCGCCTCAACACCCCGGAATTCAGCTTCTTCTGCATCACCCTGGCAATCCAGCGGGAAACCGGCGGCAACCTGGCCGAAACGCTTTCGAACCTGGCCGACGTACTGCGCAAGCGCGCCCAGATGAAGCTCAAGATCAAGGCGATGAGCTCGGAATCCAAGGCTTCGGCCTATATCGTCGGCTCGCTGCCGTTCATCGTCTTCACCATGATCTACTGGATCAACCCGAAGTATCTGGGCGGCTTCTTCACCGACGACCGCCTGATCGTGACCGGCCTTGGCGGCCTGGTTTGGATGAGCATCGGCGCCTTCATCATGGCCAAGATGGTCAGCTTCGAAATCTGAGCGAGGGAAAGAAGAACCCATGTTGACCACCCCGCCCGGACCAACGCTGCTTGGCTTTGACGTCATCTGGATCGGCACGATCCTGGCTGGCCTCACCGCGATGCTGGTGATGTACGCGATCTATACCGCGGTAACGATCCGCGATCCCATGCAGAAGCGCGTCAAGGCGCTCAACGAGCGGCGCGAGCAGCTCAAGGCCGGGATCGTGACGCAAAGCGCGAAGAAGCGCGCCAGCCTGGTTCGCAAGAACGAAACCACCGACAAGATGAAGGACACGCTGTCCTCCTTGAAGGTGCTGCAGCAGAGCCAGCTGGAAATCATCCAGCAAAAGCTCGCCCAGGCCGGTATCCGCCGCAAGGAACTGGCGGTTGCGGTGATCTTCGCGCGGATGGTCTTGCCGATCGTGCTGGGCGGTCTTGCCGCGCTGATGATCTATGGCATCAACTATTTCCCCGCCTGGGGCGGCATGAAGCGCCTGATGGGCTTCGCCGCGATGGTCGGGTTCGGCTACAAGCTGCCGGAAATCTACCTGGCCAACCTGATCTCCAAGCGCACCGACGCGATCCGCAAGGGCTTGCCCGACGCGCTCGACCTGCTGGTGATCTGCGCCGAAGCCGGTCTGACCGTCGACGCCGCGTTCAACCGCGTCGCCCGCGAACTGGGCCGGGCCTATCCGGAACTGGGTGACGAATTCGCCCTGACCGCGATCGAACTGGCCTTCCTGGGCGAGCGCCGCCAGGCGTTCGAGAACCTGGCTTACCGCGTCAACCTGGATGCGGTGAAGGGCGTGACCACCACCATGGTCCAGACCGAACGCTATGGTACGCCGCTCGCCTCGGCGCTGCGCGTGCTGTCGGCCGAATTCCGCAACGAACGCATGATGCGCGCCGAAGAAAAGGCCGCACGCCTGCCTGCGATCATGACCGTGCCGCTGATCCTGTTCATTCTGCCGGTGCTGTTCATCGTGATCCTTGGCCCCGCGGCCTGCTCGATCGCCGACGCCTTCAGCCACAAGCCGGGGCAGGTACACTAACTAGCCAACGACCAGCGAGGGGGCTGGAAGGCCGGTCCGGAGAAATCCGGGCCGGCCTTTGGCATTTCAGACCAGCGGCACCACGCTTTGCTCAATCGCGCCGAAGATCGAATGGCCGGCACGGTCGCGCATTTCGATCCGCACCGTATCGCCGTGGCGCAGGAACGGGGTGTGCGGCTTGCCGGTGGCGATCGTCTCGATCATCCTCTGCTCGGCGATGCACGAATAGCCGCGCCCGCCTTCGCTGCACGGGCGACCCGGAGAGCCATCGGGATCGCGGTTGGACACCGTGCCCGAGCCGATGATCGAGCCCGCACCGACCCGCCGGGTCTTGGCAAGGTGCGCGATCAGCATGCCGAAATCGAAGGTGCATTCCTCCCCGGCCTCGGCCCGGCCGAACGGCTGGCCGTTAAGGTCGACCATTAGCACCTGGCTCAGCCTGCCGCCGCTCCATGCCGCCTCGAGCTCGTCCGGCGTGACGAAGACCGGCGAGAAGTGGCTGGCTGGCTTTGACTGGACGAAGCCGAAACCCTTGGCCAGTTCGGCGGGGATCAGCGCCCGCAGCGAAACGTCGTTGACCAGTCCGACCAGGCGGATGTGGCCCAGCGCGTCTTCAGCCGAGACGCCTTGCGGCACGTCATCGGTGACGACGCAGATCTCGGCCTCCATGTCGCAGCCCCAGGCCTCATCCGCCAGGGTGATCGGCGCGCGGGCCGGGCGCAGATCGTCGCTGCCGCCCTGGTACATCAGCGGATCGTGCCAGAAGCTGTCCGGCAGTTCTGCCCCGCGGGCCTGGCGCACCAGTTCGACGTGATTGACGTAGGCGCTGCCATCGGCCCACTGGAAGGCGCGCGGCAGGGGTGCAGCGACTTCGCGTTCGTGGAACCGCTCGCGCGGAATCGCGCCATGCTCCAGTTCGGTCGCCAGGGCCTGGAGCAAGGGTTCGTGCCGGTCCCAGTCATCGAGTGCGGCCTGCAGCGTGGCCACGATGTGATCGGCCGGGGCATACCAGGCAAGATCGCGCGATACGACGATCAGGCGTCCGTCGCGCCCGTGCGGCAATGAGGCTAGTTTCACGCGCCCTTCCCTTCTTCCAATTGTTCTGCACTTTCGACGATTCGCCTGAGCAGCGAAGCGAATTGACTGCGCTCATCGGGGGAGAGCGGCGCAAGCAGCCGACGCTCCATGTCCAGCGCGTGGGGCATGATCTCGCCATGCATGACCGTTCCGGCGGCGGTAAGTTCAAGGTGGTGCGAGCGGCCGTCGGCGGCGTTCGGGCTGCGGGTGATCAGGGCACGATCCTCCAGCGCCTTGCAGGCCCGGTTCACCGCCACCTTGTCCATCCGCGTCGCCTGGACCAGTTCGCGCTGGGTTCGCGCCCCGGAATCCCCCAGCACCGCCATCACCCGCCATTCGGGAATCTTGAGGCCATAACGGCTGCGATACTCGCCCGCGATCAGATCGCTCACCGCGTTGGTGGTGACCGACATCATGTAGGGCACGAACTGGGTAAGTCGGGTCTGGGCGGGCATGGTAAACCGGTTCCTGTTGCAACCAGTTGGCTAGGGGCAAGCGGCGCGGCGCGCAACGGCAAAGGTCAATTTTTGACCGCCTCGGGTGCGGCCGCAGCAAAGGCTGGCAATTCGCACAAGGCCGCGTCGATCCGGACCAGCCGCGGAAATCCCTCCATCGCCACCTCGAACCGGCGCGCGTTGGCCATCTGCGGCACCAGGCAGAGATCGGCAATGTTCGGCGCGGCTCCGCCAAACAGACCCTGATCCGGCGCCTGAGCTTCAAGCGCGGCAAAACCAAGTTCGATCCAGTGCCGGTTCCAGGCGATCGCCGCCTCGTCGCTTGCCCCGAACTGGCTCTTGAGCCGGTTCATCACCCGCAGGTTCTGCACCGGATGGGTATCGGCGGCGATGATCAGCGCCTGGGCCAGCGCGCGCGCGCGCGCAGCCGGATCGGCGGGCAGCAGCCGCAGGCCGGGCCGCGTGCCATCGAGGTAATCGATGATCGCCAGGCTCTGGGTCAGCAGCAGCCCGTCGATCTCCAGCGCCGGGACCAGCCCCTGGGGGTTGCGCGCCAGATAGTCAGCCCCGCCCTGCTCGCCCAGCCGCAGGTCGATCGGAACCGACCGGTAGACGATCCCCTTGAGGTTCAGCGCGATCCGCACCCGGTAGGCGGCGGAAGAGCGCCAGTAGTCATAGAGGACAATCGCGCCGCTCATCCCAGGGCCCGCCCGGCCACGGCGTTCAGCTTGGCGATCAGCACCGGATCGCGCGCGTCCCGGGCGGTCATGATGGCGTTGTCGAGCGCCGTATCGATCGGGCTGGCCCCGCGCTCGCCCGGCAGGCCGGCGGCAAAGGCGCGCAGCACCCGGCGGGCAAGATCGGTGTTGCGGCCCATCACCTCCAGCACGTTGGCGGCATCGACGCCCTTCTCGGCCGGGCGCCAGCTGTCATAGTCGGTGACCATGCCCAGCAGCGCGTAGGGCAGCTCGGCCTCGCGCGCGAGCCGCGCTTCGGGCATCGCGGTCATCCCGAGCACGTCGGCGCCCCATTTGCGGTAGAGCAGGCTTTCCGCGCGGGTCGAGAATTGCGGGCCTTCGATCGCGACATAGCAGCCCGCGGCGTGGACGCTGGCTTCCTGGCCGCGTGCCGCTTCGGCCAGTCCCGCCGACAGCCGCGGGCAGACCGGATCGGCCAGGCTGACGTGCGCGACCAGCCCGGGCCCGAAGAACGATCCTTCGCGGCCGGAAGTGCGGTCGATCAGCTGATCGACCACCACGAAATGCCCCGGAGCCATCGCGGTGTTGAGCGATCCGATCGCGGAAACGGCGACCAGATCGGTCACCCCGCAGCGCTTCAGCACGTCGATGTTGGCGCGGTAGTTGACCGATCCCGGCGGAATGGCGTGGCCCGGCCCGTGGCGGGGCAGAAAGGTAAAGCGCACGCCTTCAAGCGTGCCGGTGGTGACCGGACCCGATGCCTGCCCGAACGGGCTCGCCACCTCGATCTCCTGGGCGTTTTCGATCCCGATTCCCGCCGTCAGGCCGGAACCGCCGATTACGCCGATATGCCATGATTCTGTCATCTATGGGCGAGGATACCCGCCATGATGAAGTCGATGCAATGCTCACGATAGCGATCGCGCAGTTCTTCGGTCAGGGTATCGGTATCGTAGCAGTG
>JBJTMC010000034.1:0-14163 GCA_046063325.1 Novosphingobium sp. | reverse complement strand
AACTTGCGCTTCTTGAGCGCCTGGATAGTCGCGAGGTCAGGCAATGGGCGGCCCTGCTCTTCGGCCAACTGGCGTTCGAGTCCATCGTGTTTGAGCTGCAATGCACTGACATGCGACTGTTCCATCGGGGATTCTCCTTATTTTAGCCCCCAGGGCTGCAAGGTCATCGCCAAGTCACCGACTCGGCAACCGGCGAGTCTCTGCAATTGTCATCGAAGCATATTAAGCTTAACTTGCGAAGCCGCTATGTGCGGCCCAGCGGCGGGTCGCTCGGGCGCCGCGACAAACCGGAATACGAAAGGCTGGCGGGTGAACGAGGAAGAGCTGCGCAAACGGCTGGAAATACTGCGCACCGAACATCGCGATCTTGATGCGGCAATCGATGCGCTGACCGGCGCGGGGGCGACCGACCAGTTGCAGATCGCCCGCCTGAAAAAGCGCAAGCTCAAGCTCAAGGACCAGATCGCGATGGTCGAGGATTACCTGATTCCCGACATCATCGCCTGAATTTCAATCTACTTTCAACGGGCCTGCGGGTCGGGCCGAGGGCACTGGAATCCAACGGTTCGTCCCATAAAAACGTCCCCTCAAGGGACAGTCCCAATTTGGTGTGGTTAAGTCCGTAAAGCCCGGTTGGCAGCACGGCATTGCCCTGCCTATCGCAGGCATCGTCATGGCGAGCGCGGCAAGCATCAACCCCCGGATTATCGAAGGCCTCTACTGCGAGGCCCTGGTCCTTTCGGACGAGGTGCGATCGGCCTTCGCCCTGTCGGGACGGCTTGAATCGGCGGGCGCTGAGGATGAAACCCAGGTCGCGCTTTCGTGCGAGGCGCTGCGCACCACCACCCGGATGATGCATTCGGTGGCCTGGCTGCTCAACCACCGTGCCTTCTTCAACGGCGAACTGTCCGAATTCCAGCTGCGCCGTTATGGCAAGCTTTCCGACTTTCCCGAGGCAGAACCGCAGCGCCTTGCGGTTTTCGACGGTGAGACCCGCGCGCTGATCCAGGCGACCGAACGGTTTCACGCCCGGCTCAAACGGATCGATCTTGGCTGGCGCGAACGCGATCCGGCCGCACCCAGCGCGATTGCGGCGCTGCGCGAACGGCTGGGCGTGCAAGCCCGCGGTTGAGGCCGCCCTAGCTTTCGCTCGACAGCCGGGGGACGGCTCCCCATATCGGCGGAACGATGGACGCCCCTCCCAAACCCTGGCCGACCGGCCTTGCCGAACAGTGCGAACCGCTGGTGCGGCGCGTGCTCGCGCCCAATGCCTCGCACTATACCTTCACCGGGACGCAGACCTACATCGTCGGCGCGGGCGCCGAGGTGGCGGTGATCGATCCGGGTCCGGCCGACAGCGGGAGCGACAGCGCGCCTTCGCCGTTCAAGGGCGCCGACACCAACGGCAAGGGTCATGTCGAGGCGATTCTGGCCGCGGTCGGCACCGCGCGGATCAGCGCGATCCTGTGCACCCACACCCACCGTGACCATTCCCCCGCCGCCGCCGTGCTCAAGGCGCGGACCGGCGCGCCGATCGTCGGCTGTGCCCCGCTTGCGCTGTCAGACGACGGCCCGCGGGCCGACACCGCCTTCGATCCGGACTATGCGCCCGACCGCGTCCTGCTTGATGGTGAGCAGTTGCACGGGCCGGACTGGACGATCGAGGCGGTCGCCACCCCCGGGCACACCAGCAACCACCTGTGCTATGCGATCCGGGAAAGCGGTGCGCTGTTCACCGGCGATCACGTGATGGCCTGGTCGACCAGCGTGGTTTCGCCCCCCGACGGCGACATGGCTGCCTATATGGAAAGCCTGGCCAAGCTCTATGCGCGCGAGGACCGGGTGTTCTACCCGGCGCATGGTCCTGCGGTCGAAAAGCCGAAACAACTGGTGCGCGGGATGCTGGGCCACCGCCGCCAGCGCGAAGCGCAGATTCTGCGGCTGCTGGGCGAACGTGCCCAGCCGATCATCGAAATGGTCCCGGTGATGTACAAGGGCCTCGATCCGCGGCTGAACGGAGCGGCCGGACGATCGGTGCTGGCCCACCTGATCGACCTGCGGCACCGCGGGATCGTCAGCGAAGAGGGTGAGACATGGCGACTGACCTCCTGACACCCAGCCGCGGCGATCGCATGCCCTGGCTGGTCGCGGCCGCCGCGCTGGCGCTGGCGGGCTGGCTGGGCTGGAAGGCCTATGGGCCCGAAGATCACGGCGATCCGATCGCCACCAGCCTTGCCGCGTTCGACAAGGCCAACCGCCTGACGGTGTTTTCCGCCCAGCTGATCAGCCTGGTCGATGCCAGCGACGAGCGGGCCTATGGCTTGCTAAAGAGCCAGCAAGTCGCCGTGATCCCGGCGCGGGTGGATTACACGCTCGATCTGTCCCGGCTGCAAGGCGCGAACATGGCCTGGGACGCGGCCGCGCGGACCCTGAAGGTGACACTGCCGCCGCTGCAGATTTCCAAGCCCAACCTTGACGAGGCCAAGGCCCGTTACTTCGCCTCGGGCATGTGGATCACCAGCGAGGCACAGGCCAAGCTGACCCGCGACAACACGATCGTCGCCGAGCGCGAGGCGATCAACCAGGCGAACAACCCTGCGCTGCTTGACCTTGCCCGCGATGCGGCAAGGCAGGCGGTGACGCAGAACCTTGGCGTCCCGCTCAAGGTTGCAGGCTACGGCGATGTTACGGTGACGGTGCGGTTCGAAAACGAGCCCGCGCCGCCCCGCTGATCTTCTTGCCGTGCCTGAGATAGAGGTATAGCCTTCGCCCCGAAACGAGCCGGTCGCCATCTCTTGGGGGAGAACAGACAATGGCGACGCTTGCCGAAAATCCGGGCGGTGATCCTGTATCGAGCGAACAGCGCGAGCGACGCTTTTTCATGGGCATGGCAATTGCGATCGCCGTGGCGGTGGCGCTGGGCTTTGGTGCCTATGCGGTGCTCGGCATTTCCAGCTTCGGTGCGCCGTGGTGGGTCCATGTCCATGCGTTTACCTTTGTCGGATGGATCGCGCTCTACCTCAACCAGAACCGGCTGATCGTGCGCGGCGAGGTGGCGCAGCACCGCAGGATGGGACGCCTGATGGCGGCCTGGGCGGTGTGGATGACGGTGGTCGGGTTCAGCACCCTGGTGCTCAATACCGCAACCCACCGCACCCCGCCGATCTTTACCCCGGTCTTCATCATGACGCTCGATGCGCTCAACCTTGTGTTGTTCCTGATGCTGCTGGCGGGCGGCCTGGCGCTGCGCCGCCAGACCGATTGGCACCGGCGGCTGATGCTGAGCGCAACGGTTTGCCTGATCGCACCGGCCCTCGGGCGGATAGCCGTGGTCTCTGGCGGGTTCTCGCTGATCAAGATCGCGGCGATGCAACTGGCTTTCATCGCCGTGGCAATGGTCCGCGACTGGCGGGTTCTGGGCCGGATCCATCCGGCCTATTGCTGGGGAGCCGCAGCAATACTGGCCCTGGCCGTGCTGGTTGGCCCCCTGGCCGGACTGGCGCCGGTCGCCGTGTTGTCGGACGCTATTGCGGCGAAGTGATCGTCCCCATATTGGCATGGTTCGTACCAAAGGGACCGCGCCATGACCATCTTGACCGAAAACCTTGCCGGGATTGACATCCGTGCCGAGATCGAGCGGCTGCGCAAGGAGCGCAACGCCGTGATCCTGGCCCACTATTACCAGAAGCCGGAAATCCAGGATCTGGCCGACTATATCGGCGACAGCCTGGAACTGTCGAAGAAGGCGGCCGCCACCGATGCCGAGGTGATCGCCTTTTGCGGGGTCAAGTTCATGGCCGAAACAGCCAAGATCCTTGCGCCCGACAAGACCGTGATCCTGCCCGATCTGGATGCCGGATGCAGCCTTGAGGATTCGTGCCCGCCCGAAAAATTCGCCGCCTTCCGGGCCGCGCATCCCGATCACATCGCGCTGACCTATATCAACTGCTCGACCGAGGTGAAGGCGCTGTCCGACATCATTGTCACCAGTTCCAGCGCCGAGACGATCCTGGCCCAGATCCCGCCCGAACAGAAGATCATCTTCGGCCCCGACCGGCATCTGGGCGGCTACCTCAGCCGCAAGTTTGGCCGCGACATGCTGCTGTGGCCGGGGGTGTGCATCGTCCACGAGGCGTTCAGCGAGACCGAGCTGCTCAAGCTGAAGGCCCAGCACCCCGGCGCCCCGGTTGCCGCGCACCCCGAATGCCCGCCGCACATCATCGATCACGCGGACTACGTTGGCAGCACCAGCGGCATCCTCGATTTTGCCAAGAGCTTCGATGGCGACACGCTGATCGTCGCGACCGAGCCGCACATCATCCACCAGATGCAACTGGCGATCCCCGAAAAGACCTTCATTGGCGCCCCCGGCGCGGACGGCCAGTGCGCCTGCAACATCTGCCCCTACATGGCGCTCAACACCCTCGAAAAACTCTACCTCGCCCTGCGCGACCTCAAACCGCAGATCCAGATCGAGGAAGGCTTGCGGCTGCAGGCCAAGAAAAGCCTTGACCGGATGATCGAAATGGCCGGGGGGACCGTGGGCAAGGGGGATCTGGGGGCACGGTGATGCGGTTCGCGCCTGGCGTTGCCCTGTCCTTGCTGGTGTTCATTGCCGGGTGCGATTCCGCACCCGCGCGCAGCCAGCTGATCGGCGACTGGGCAATTCTCGATCATGCGCCAGTCGGCTCAAGAGAAGCCAACTGCGCAACCGACTATGCTGTCAGCTTTGAACCGGACGGCAGTTATGGGGGGTATTTCGAATCGGGGACTTGGGCTCTGAGCGCGAATTCGCTGGTGATTACGGTCAAGGCGTCAAACTATGCCAGCGGCGGAGAGGCCCCGGAAGTGCCATTGATCCCGCCAAAGCTATACAATTGGAAAATCATGGAGTTGAATGGGCCGATCGCACGGATCGAGGCGCCCGACCGCAAATTCTGGCTCTATCGTTGCGAGGCGAAGGGATAAGGCCCCGCTTACCCCGCCATCACCCGCCAAACCATGTCCGGCACGGCCACGATCACCTTGAAGCCGGCGCACTGCCGGGGGTGGCCGCCGCGTCCATTCCGGACTTGCCCGTAGCAGGGCCAGGGGCACGACCGGCGGGGGTGAACCCGCCGGTCGGCCTCGGCAGCCTTATCCGAAGATGAAGTCCGTGGTCAGCACATCGGTGCCGTGGACGTTGATCTGCATGTCGTAAGTGCCGTTGCGGTCGGTATCGACCATCAGCGTGTCATGGGCGTTGTCGATCTGGACGTTGGTGATATCCAGCCCCGTGAAGAACGACAGGTCGATCTTGTCCTCGCCCGAGTGGAAATCCATGATCGTATCGATCGAGGTATCGTCCAGCCCGTACTTGGCGAAGATGAAGGTATCGGCGCCGTCGCCCCCGGTGAACTGGTTGTTCGCCTGGTTGCCGTTGATCCGGTCGTTGCCATGACCGCCGATCGCGTTTTCGATGATCGCGCCATAAGCGATGCCGATGTTGTTCTCCATCAGGGTGTCGTGGCCCATGATATCGAACCACGAGGTCGATTCGTTCACCCCTTCGCGGCCGCCGAAGTAGAGATCGTAGACGGCATCGCGGGCACCCAGACCCTGCGCCGCGTTGGCCGGGTTGATCAGGGCGAGATAGTCGGCCTTGCTCAGGCTCGACGGATCGGCATCGGCATGGTCCGCGCTGTAGGCGCCGAAACCGCCCGCGCTTGAATAGCCGCCCTCGCGCAGATCGATCACCGACCGGGTGTAATAGCCCGACAGGTCGAGCGTATCGGTGCCACCGGCATCCCAGATCGTGAAGATCGTGATCATTTCCCCGGGGACGAACTTCATCGCCGGATTGGTGACATCGGCCGTGGCGTTGAAGCCATAGGTGGTATCGCCGGTGCGCGTTGTCATGTCGGCGCCGTACTTGGCCTGGATCACCCGCACGTCATCGACCATCGGAGTCGAGGGATAGACCAGACGCATCAGGTTCCAGTCGATCTGGTTGTTCCCGGCTTCGTAAGTGTCGAAGTAGGACATGATCGTGTACTGGTTGTTGTCCTGGAAATAGAATGCGCTGCTTTCATAGGTGATCGGATCGGGCACCCCATCGCCATCGGTATCGGCACCGAAGTTGTAGTCGCCCGGATGGCTGAGGCCAATCGCGTGGCCCAGTTCGTGGTTCAGGGTCTGCAGACCATACCCGCCCGGATAGAGCTGGCCATTGCTGCTGTTGGCGCGCGGATCGGCGATCCACACATCGCCTTCATAGCGATGGTAGCCGCCGCCCTGACCAGGGTAGTAGGCCCAGGCCTGGGCCGGTCCGGTCACGGTGTTGGCAAGCCAGATATCGACCTTGTTCTGCGCCCAGGTGCTGGCCCCCGGCCCGGGGGTGACTTCGACGAACTTCGCGGCGATCAGATCGTCCCAGTTCTGGACCGCGATCCGCGCCGCGGCCTGCTGCGCTGCGCTGAACGGAGCATAGCCCTTGCCTTCGCCGAAGCCCGGATTGTTGTTGATCCCCGTGACATGCTGCTGGTTCAGGAAGGCAAAGGTGATCACCCCGTCCGAGGTATCCTGTTTTTGGCCCGAATCGAGCTGGGTGCGAACATTGTTGGCGCCCGCGCGGGTGCTATCCCAATCACCGTCAAAGCCGTAGACCGTCTTGCCCCGGATCACGTCTCCGGGAGTGGCAAGGGTCGGCAGGCCGGGGCCATGGCCAGGATCGGGAAAGCTGAGGTTGAAAGCGCTGGCATCGGTCAGTTCGCCGTTCAGGCGAATGTCTGCTTTAAAATTATCCGGTTCGGCAATTGTTGATCGCGGCATCGATCTTGCTCCCTCTGGCCGCACTCCAAAGGAGTCGGCTATGTGGTTGATAGACCGGAGACTATGAGCTTGAGCGCGGCTGGCAACCCCCGATCACCGGTTAGTTGTGCCGGAACGGTTCACTTGATCGGCAAACCGAACATCAGCGCCCGGACATACTTCACCGGCGGGGAGCCATAGCTCAGCACCGTGTCGTGGTAACGCCGCAGGGTAAAGCCCTTGCCCCAGCGCTGCTGCGCCTCGGCGCGCAGCATCCGGTGCTCTTCGTAGCCGGTGAAATAGCTCAGCAGCTGGACCGAGGAGAGGCTGGCGCGGACCCATTTGCCGGCCGCTTCGCGCTCGGCCTGGAAGGCGCCCTTCTGCATCAGCTCCATCGCCTGGCCCTGGGTCATGCCCTCGGTCTGGATGCCAATGTCGAGCAGGGTGTTGGTGACCGAACGCAGCCGCATCTTGAGCACGGTCAGCTTGAACAGCGGATCGCCGTTCAGATAGCCTTCGTCCTTCATCACCCCTTCGGCATAGACCGCCCAGCCTTCGACGAACGGGCCCGAACCCAGATAGGCGCGCAGCAGGTCGGGGTTGCGGTTGGAATGATCGAGCTGGAGATAGTGTCCGGGCATGGCCTCGTGGATCGAGAGGTCATGGATCATGTAGTCGTTGTATTCGGTCAGGAAACTGTCGGCCTGCGCGTCGGTCCACTCATCAGGGATCGGGCTGACCGCGTAGAAGTTGCGCTGGCCCTTCTCGAACGGTCCTGGCGGATCATTATAGGCAACCGCGTTGCCTTGCTGGAACTTGGGCATCGTGATCACTTCTACCGGCCCGTCAGGCATCCGGATGAAGCCTTTGGCCGCAACAAAAGTGGTCGCCTGCGCCAGCGTTTCGCGAGCGCGCTGTTCAAGCTGGGCGCGCGGTGGGCGCTTGGCATAGGACAGCTTGAGTGCCGCTTCGATCGCGGCTTGCTGCTGCGCCGGAGTGGGATTGTCGGGCAGGGCCAGCGTGGCATCGCTGGGCCTGCCGCGCAGGACCTGACGGGCAAGACCGTACATCTCGGCGCGGATATCCGCCTTGGCTTTCAGCGCGCGGGCCTTCAGCTCCGGGCGGGTCATGTCGCTCATCAGCGCGAACTTCATCTTCTGGTCGTAGAGCTTCGCGCCCAGCCGGAAATCGCCCTTGGCCTGCGGGACCAGCACGCTATCCAGCCAGGTCTGCTGATCGGCCACCGCCGCCTTCAGCCCGGCCAGCGCGGCATCGAACCGCGCCCGGTCCGCCCCCGAAAGCGCATCGGCGTGGGGGGCGAGCATGCCCTCGGCAATCTCGACGATCCCGGAATTCTGCTTCGACACCGTTTCGGCAAAGACCAGGGGCACCCGCGCGGGGGCCAGCTGGCTGCGGCTTTCGCGCAGCAGCGCCGGCAGCGCCTCCATCCGAGCGGTCGCAGCCTTCAGACGCACGTCCCACGGCGCGAAATCGCGCGCCGCCAAGGTATAGAGCGATCCGGCGGCGATATCGTTGTAGATCTGCGCGTTCCAGGCCCAGTCCTGGGCAACGTCGTTCGACCAGACGCGGTACTGCAGCTCGTTCCTCAGCAGTGCGTAATCAACCTGGTTGTCGCGAGACAGCGTGGCCGGAGCGATTCGGGCAAGCTCGCCCAGCAGGCTGCGCCACTCGGCCATCCGGGCGGCGCGGCCCTTGGCGGTAATGTCGGGCAACTGGCTGTCATAGCGGTGTTCGCCCAGCGCGGTCGCCTCGACCGGGGAAAGCCGCGTGGCAGAGGCGATGAAGCGCGCGGCCAGGGCCTTGAAAGCCGCATCGGCGCGCGGTGCGTGCGCGGCGCTTGCAGGCTTTTTCGCGGCATCGGCAGGCAGCGCGGTTACGGCAAGAGCCACAAGCGGCAGGGCGGCAAGCAAGGCATAGCGCTTCATCAGCAATCTCCCCGGGTTCGTTCCTGGATCCAGGCTAGCGCCCTCTTAATCCTGCGTCGAGCGGGCCAGCACCAGCCCCGCACCGACCAGCAGCATACCCAGACCGTCGAGCGGCGAGAGGACCTCACCGAACTTGACCCAGCCGACCAGCACCGAAATCGCCGGTTGGGTCAGCAGCACCAGGCCGACGATGAACGGCGAAAAGTGCCGCAGGGCATAGACCAGCAGCCCCTGGCCGATAACCTGGCTGGTCAAAGCCAGCGCGATCAGCGGACCCCAATGGTGCGGCCAGACCGGTTCGCCCAGGTAGAGAGCGGTGCCGAGCAGGACCGGCAGTCCCGCAAAGGTGGCATAGACCAGCACGGTCCAGCTCCCAAAATCGTTCCGGGCGCGCTGCGCCAGCAGGATGTAGAAGGTATAGAGGAACCCGGCGAGCAGGCACAGCAGATCACCGACCAGGGTATCCGTGCCGATTTCAAGGCTGCGGCCGAGCAGGATCACCGAACCCAGGATCGCCGCGGCAAAGGCCAGCCATTCGGTGGGCCGCGGCGCGCGGCGCAGCGTGATCAGACCGACCGCGACAAGTATGATCGAGCCAGAGTTGCCGAACAGCGTGGCGTTGCCCAGCCGGGTCCGTTCGATCCCCAGATGCCAGGATGCCAGGTCGAGAGAGAAGAACAGCCCCGCCCCGACGATCGCCAGCATCGCGCCGCGCGAATGGCCAGTCAGCCGCTGGCCGTTCAGCCGCGCCAGCACGATGAACGCGGGCAGCGCCAGAAACAGCCGCCAGAAGCCTGCGGAAACCGGCCCCGAATCCGCCATCCGCACCCACAGCGGGCCCAGCGCCAGCGCGGCGTTTCCGCCAAGCAGCGCGGCAAAGTGCCAGCCGCTCCAGTGCCTGTGCCCCGTTGCCTTCGTCATGATCCTGCCTTAGCCGCGTATCGAATAGCTGCGCTACTGGTGCGCGAAAAAATTGTGGCTGTGCGGAATTTTTGGTTGCAACTTAAAACCAATTGTTCCCCGCACACGCGGTATCGAAGGAGACATTGATGAACAAAGCCCTGTTCCAGCCGATCAGCCTGGGCGCGATCGAAGCGAAGAACCGCATCCTCATGGCCCCGCTGACCCGCGGCCGCGCCGATCCCGGGATGGTTCCCAACGCAATGATCGCCGAATATTACCGCCAGCGCGCCGGGGCCGGGCTGATCATCAGCGAGGCGACCGGGATCACGGTCGAAGGTTCGGGCTGGCCTGCCGCGCCGGGGGCGTGGAGCCAGGCGCAGACCGAAGGTTGGAAGCTGACCACCGATGCCGTGCACCGCGAAGGCGGCAAGATCGTGCTGCAGCTGTGGCACATGGGCCGTCTGGTCCACCCCGATTTCCTGGGCGGCGAAGCCCCGGTTTCGGCCAGCGCCACCACCGCGCCCGACCATGCCCACACCCCCACCGGCCGCAAGCCATTCGAACCATCGCGCGAAGCCAGCAAGGCCGATATCGCCCGGATCGTCGGCGACTATGCCCATGCCGCGCAGAACGCCAAGGACGCCGGGTTTGACGGGGTCCAGCTGCACGGGGCAAACGGCTATCTGGTGGACCAGTTCCTGCGTTCGTCCAGCAACCTGCGCACCGATGAATACGGCGGCAGCCCGGAAAACCGCACCCGCTTCCTGCGCGAAGTTCTGGAAGGGCTGATCGGCGTGTGGGGCGCGGACCGTGTCTCGATCCGGCTGTCCCCCAACGGCGAGACCCAGGGCTGCGACGATCCCGATCCGGCCGCGATCTTTGGCGCTGCGGCGCGGGTTTGCCAGGAGCTCAAGCTGGGCTTTGTCGAACTGCGCCAGCCGGGCCCCGAAGGCACCTTTGGCCGCACCGACGTGCCCCAGCAGGACGCGCTGATCCGCTCGCTCTACACCGGGCCGCTGGTGCTCAATTCCGACTATACCGCCGCACAGGCCGACGCGGACGTTTCTTCGGGCCGGGCCGACGCGATCAGCTTTGGACGGCCCTATATCTCCAACCCCGATCTTGCCGAACGGATCCGGGTCGGCGCCGAATGGGCCCCCAACGTTAACGTGCCGAAAAGCTGGTATCTGCCAGGACCGGAAGGCTATATCGATTACCCGGCGCTGGTGCCGGCCTGAGACAGACGGGAAAGGTCCGGATAGATGGCGGTGCGTTCTTGGCTTTTCGTGCCCGGCGACAGCGAGAAGAAGCTTTCCAAGGCCGCCGCCACCGGCGCCGACGTGATCATCGTCGATCTAGAGGATTCGGTCAGCCCGGCCAACAAGGCCGCGGCCCGGGACCTGGCCCGCTCTTGGCTCGACGCGCACCGCGGAGCGCTGGTCGAAGGGCGCAAGCTGGGCCGGTGGGTGCGGATCAACGCGCTCGACAGCCGGGATTGGCGCGATGACCTGCTGGCCGTGCTGCCCGGCGCGCCCGACGGGATCATGCTGCCGAAGAGCGCGGGGCCCGAATCGGTCCAGCAACTTGCCGCCGAACTCTACGAACTGGAGGGGCGCAGCGGGGTTCCCGCCAACAGCACCAAGATCCTGCCGCTGGTCAGCGAAACCGCGCAGGCGGCGATCGCGATCCCGGCCTACGCGGCCTCCTCGCACCCCCGCTTGGCCGGGCTGACCTGGGGCGCAGAAGACCTATCCGCGGCGATCGGCGCCAGCCGCAAGCGCGACGAGAGCGGCGCCTGGACCGACACCTTCCGCTTCGCCCGGGTGCAGACCCTGCTGGCCGCCCATGCCCGCGGGGTGATGGCGATCGACACGCTGCACGCCGATTTTGCCGACGAAGTCGGACTGCGGCGCGCGGCCGAAAACGCCCGGGCTGACGGATTCTCGGGCATGCTGGCGATCCACCCGGTCCAGATCCCGGTGATCAACGCGGCCTTCAACCCAAGCGAGGCCGATCTGGCAGAGGCGCGCGCGATCGTTGCCGCCTTCACCGCCAATCCCGATGCCGGAGCCCTGCAGATCGAGGGCCGGATGATCGACCGCCCGCACCTCAAACTGGCGCAGCGGCTGCTAGGGATTGCCGACTAGGCCTTATTGGTCGGTCGCGGCTGGATCTGCGGGCGCGGCTTCATCAGCCGGAGCGCTGCTGGCGGGCTTGGCGGCCTTGGCGGCAGGCTTGCCCTTGTCATCCGGCTTGTCCGACCCTTCGGCCTTGGGCGCCAGCGGCGGCTGCGATTTGATCTGATCGACCGGGATCATCGCGTCGCTTGTCGATCCGGGCAGGATTTCGCCTTCGGCCTTGCCCGCGCCCTTGGCTTTGTCATCGCCTTTGCCGCAGGCGGTCAGCGTCAGCAGGGCCAGGGCGACCAGGCCGGTCAACTTGTTCATCACGCCGTCTCCGTACCGCAAGGGCGGTCTAGCGCGGCGAGGAAATCGCCAGCGCGGTTGAGCAATGCCCGATCCCAGGCATCGAAATCAACCGCGATGCCCAGCCGTTCCAGGCTGGTCACGCCGAATTCCTCGATCCCGCACGGCACGATCCCGCCGAAATGCGACAGGTCGGGGGCGATGTTGACCGAGAAGCCATGCATCGTCACCCAGCGCCGGACCCGCACGCCGATCGCGCCGATCTTGGCCTCGCGCCCATCGAGGTCGCGGGTCCAGATCCCGATCCGGCCCGGCGCGCGCCAGGCCTCTACCCCGAAATCGGACAGGGTCTGAATCACCCAGCCCTCAAGTCCGTGGACAAAGCCGCGCACGTCGCGCGTCCGGCGCTTGAGGTCGAGCAGGACATAGCCGATCCGCTGCCCCGGACCGTGATAGGTGTAGCGCCCGCCCCGCCCCGCTTCGACCACTTCGAACCGCGGGTCGAGCAATTCGGCGGCCGCGGCGCTGGTTCCGGCGGTGTAGACCGGCGGATGTTCCAGCAGCCAGATCAGCTCATCCGCGCGGCCTTCCGCGATTGCTGCGTTGCGCGCCGTCATGGCCTCAAGCGCAGTGCGATAAGGAACGGGCGCCGTGCTGCGCTGCAATTCGATTCCAGAGAGTAGCGGCGATTCCATCCTAAGTTGCGTGAAGCCAATCGCTGTGGTTATCAAGGGGCATGAACACAGCAGCTCCCGGCGCCCGGCGCTTTGACGGCAACCGTGCGTGGCAGGAAGCCGCCGCGATGGTGAATAGCAATCGCGAAGTCCTGGCCGCGCTGGCCGGGGTGTTCGTGGTTTTACCGGCTTTTGCGCTGGGCCTGCTGCTGCCCGAATTCCAGCCGGTCGAAGGCGCGCAAGGGGAAGAAGCCTTGCGCCAGGTGACCGCGTTTCTCAGCGCAAACTGGATGCCGATCCTTGGCGTCGCGTTGTTCCAGACCATCGGCTCGCTGGCCATGCTCGCGCTGTGCGGCCACCGCAGCCGGCCTACAGTGGGTCAGGCAATAACCCGCGGGCTGGCCGCAACCCCGATCGCGATCATCGCCCAGATCCTGCAAGGCGCGATCTTCTCGGTGGCTTTCCTGGTACCGGCAAGCATCGGCGGCCTGACCGGCTCGGTCGCCTTCACCGCCGTCACCGTACTGATCGGGGTTGGCCTGATCACCTACCTGATCGCCCGCTTTGCGATGACCAACCCGGTCATTGCGATCGAGGGACTGAACAACCCCGTAGCTGCACTGGTGCGGGCGTTTGCCCTGACCCGGGGCAATGCCGGGCGGGTCTTGCTGTTCTATTTCCTGCTGATCGCCGCCTTCGTGATCGGCAGCATGGTGCTGGAAATGGTGTTTGGCCTGGCCGCGCACCTGATCGGCGGGGCCGAGGCGCAGAAGCTGGTGGCCGGTTTCGTTTCAAGCGTGCTGCAGGGCGCCATGGCGGCCTTTGTCGCAGCGACTCTGGCCAGCGGATACCGGCAGCTGGCAGGCGATCCGCCGGCCGCCTGACCGGCGGCCACCGGGCAGCTCAGTCCTTCCAGCCCCAGAACAGCTTGCACGGCAGCACGTTGAGCGGTTCGAACCCGGCATCGATGTGGGTGAAATGGCGCGCCATGAAATCGCGCGCCTTGGCGCTGAACTGATAGACCAGGAACGCCCCGCCCGGGCGCAGCACCCGGTGGGTCGCCGCCGCGATCGCCGGACCGATACCGTCGGGCAGGGTCGAAAACGGCAGGCCGGACAGCACGTAATCGGCATGGTCATGGCCGTGGGCCCGCACGATCTGTTCCACGTCCGCGGCCGAACCCAGCACAGGGACGAAGCGCGAATCGCTGATCGTCGCCTTGAGATAGTCGATGAACAGCGGGTTGGTATCGATCACGATCAGGGTGCCGTCGCGCGGCAGGCGTTCCAGCACCGGGCGGCAGAAGGTGCCGACCCCCGGGCCATATTCGACAAACAGCTTGCATTCGTCCCATTTGACCGGGGCCAGCATCTTCTGGATCGTGAAGCGCGAGGACGGGATGATCGAACCGACCATCACCGGATG
>JBJTMC010000221.1:0-3297 GCA_046063325.1 Novosphingobium sp. | reverse complement strand
CCGGACGACAGGACAGGAGAACAAACGTGGCGACACCGGCAAACCCCACCGCATACCAGCTTGGCGACCGCGCGGTGAACCGCATGGGCTACGGCGCGATGCAGCTTGCCGGGCCGGGCGTGTTCGGCCCGCCGCGCGATCACGACCAGGCGGTGGCGGTGCTGCGCGCCGTGATCGCGGCCGGGGTCAATCACATCGACACCAGCGACTATTACGGACCCTTTGTCACCAACCGGATCATCCGCGAGGCGCTGCACCCCTATCCGGCAAATCTGACCATCGTCACCAAGCTGGGCGGACGGCGCGGCGACAAGGGCGAATGGCTCGGCGCGTTCTCGCCTGACGAGCTGCGCCGCGGGGTGGAAAGCAACCTTGAGAATCTGGGCCTCGATGCCCTTGAAGTGGTCAACATGCGCTCGATGCACGGCCTCCATGCGCCGGGCGAAGGGCCGCTGGAAGTCCAGCTGGAGACTCTGGCGGCGATGCAGCAGGAAGGGCTGATCCGGCACATCGGCCTCAGCAACGTCACCCGCAAGCAGATCGAGGACGGGCGCAGGATCGTGCCGATCGTCTGCGTGCAGAACGCCTACAACCTGGCGAACCGCGCCGACGATGCGCTGATCGACTGGCTGGCGGGCGAAGGCATCGCCTATGTTCCGTTCTTTCCGCTCGGCGGGTTCAGCCCGCTGCAATCGGCCGAGCTTGATGCGGTTGCCGGCGACCTTGGCGCCAGCGCGATGCAGGTCGCGCTGGCCTGGCTGTTGCAGCGCTCGCCCAACCTGCTGCTGATCCCGGGGACATCGTCGCTAGCCCACCTGCGCGAGAACCTGGCGGCGGCAAGCCTCGATCTGCCGGACGCGGCGGTCGCGCGGCTGAACGCGATCGCCGGATAGCTTCCTCCCCCTTGGGGGAGGGGGACCAGCGCAGCTGGTGGAGGGGCACGCGCTGTTCTTCCGGGCCTGGCCGGCCGGCATGCCTGGGGAAACTCGCCCGTGCCCCTCCACCACCCTTCGGGCGGTCCCCCTCCCCGTGCCGGGGAGGAACTACCCCAACCGCGCCAGCGCCGCTGCCAGCCGCTCGGCCTCGGCCGCGTGCATGGCGTGATCGGCGCGGGCCTTCTCGACCGCTTCGGGCTTGGCCTTTTCGACGAACGAGGGGTTCGACAGCCGCCCTTCGAGTGACTTCGCTTCCTTGGTCGCCGCTTCCAGCGCCTTGGCGAGGCGGGTCTTTTCGGCTTCGATATCAATTATTCCCCGTAGATCGAATTCAATCACGAAGCCTTCGACCAAAATGGTTGCCTTTTCTCGAGTATCCAGCGGTACGTTTTGATGAAAAGAACCAATTCGCGCCATCCGCTCAAGCACATCTCGATATTGGTCGGCGATGCGAAGCACTTCCCCGAAATTCGGAATATGACAATCGAGCCGTCTGCTAGGTGGAATCCCAAGCTCTGCTCTCACCGATCTGGATTCGTCGATGAACTCGAACAGAAATTTCGCATCCCCCCAATCGGTGGCAATGGGCATTGATCCAGTCGGAGCTGCTGGATGAACGATTAGTGCGGTGCTGCGCGTTGCAGTCGAATGCCAGATTTCTTCCGTGATGAATGGCATAAGCGGGTGAAGCATGATCAAGATTTGATCAAGAACCCAACCACAGACCGCGATCGTTTCCGCCTTGATCTCATCATCTCGAGTAAGAAAAGCCTTGATGGTCTCAAGATAGCGATCGCAGAAATTTGACCACACAAGCTGGTAAATTTCATTGGCAAAGTCGTCGAAGCGGAGAGCCTGCATCGCAAAGTCCATGCGCGCGCGTGTCATGGATGTTGTTGAAATAATCCACTTATTGACTGGCTCTTTGATGGCTTCAACGTCAAAACTAGTGCCTCCGACAATGCCGTTGGCCTGGCAGAACCGCGCCGCGTTCCACAGCTTGGTCGCGAAGTTGCGATAGCCTTCGACCCGCCGGTCATCCATCTTGATGTCGCGGCCCTGGCTTTCCATCGCCGCCATGAAGAAACGCAGCGCGTCCGCGCCATAGCGGTCGATCAGGCCGAGCGGATCGACCACGTTGCCCTTGGATTTGGACATCTTCGCGCCGTCCGCCGCCCGGACCAGGCCGTGGAGATAGAGCCGTTTCCACGGCACTTCGCCCAGCAGGTGCATCCCCTGCATCGCCATCCGCGCATCCCAGAAGAACAGGATGTCGAAGCCGGAAATCAGCAGGTCGTTGGGATAGTGCTTGTTGAGCAGTTCGGTCCGGTCCGGCCAGCCGAGCGTGGCGAAGGGCCACAGCGCGCTGGAGAACCAGGTGTCGAGGACGTCGGGGTCGCGTTCCAGCGTCACCCCTGCGCCAGCCTTGGCCTGCGCCTCTTCTTCGGTCTCGAACACAGAGACCTGGCCGTCCGAGCCATACCACGCCGGGATCCGGTGCCCCCACCACAGCTGGCGCGAGATGGTCCAGGGCTGGATGTTCTCCATCCAGTGGAAGAAGGTCTTTTCCCAGGTCTTGGGGACGATCTCGATCCGCCCGTCGCGCACGGCCTGCATCGGGGCCTGGGCCAGTTTTTCGGCATCGACATACCACTGGTCGGTCAGCCAGGGTTCCACCACCACGCCGCCGCGGTCGCCATAGGGGGTCTGGATCGTGCGCGGTTCGAAATCGGTTTCGACTTCGGTCCCGTCCTTGTCCTTGGTCAGGTGCGGGATCAGGAAGCCTGCTTCCTTCATCCGCTGCACCACCAGCGCCCGGGCATCGAACCGGTCCATGCCCAGATATTCCGCCGGAATCAGCCCATCGGCGGTCTGCACCACCCTTGCTTCGGCATCGAACATGTTGAGCATGTCGGCGGGGCGGATCCCGGCGCGCTTGCCCACTTCGAAATCGTTGAAATCGTGCCCCGGGGTGATCTTGACCACGCCGCTGCCCAATTCGGGATCGGCGTGTTCGTCGGCCACCACCTTGAAGCGGCGCCCGGTCAGCGGCTGGAGGATTTCCTGGCCGATCGCGCCCTTGTAGCGCGGGTCCTCGGGGTTCACCGCCACGGCCATGTCGGCCAGCATGGTTTCCGGCCGGGTGGTCGCCACTTCCACCGCGCCGCTGCCATCGGCGAAGGGATAGCGAAACCGCCAGAACCCGCCCTGGGTTTCGCGGGTTTCCACCTCAAGGTCCGAAATCGCGGTCTTGAGCTTGGGGTCCCAGTTGACCAGCCGCTTGTCGCGGTAGATCAGCCCCTGGTTGTAGAGGTCGACGAACACCTTGAGCACCGCCCTGGTAAAGTGCGGGTCCATGGTG
>JBJTMC010000220.1:0-12647 GCA_046063325.1 Novosphingobium sp. | reverse complement strand
GTTCGACGTCAAGGTGGCGCTGCACCCGGAAGTGGCCGTGACCGTCAAGGTCAACGTCGCCCGCTCGCCGGATGAAGCCGAACAGCAGGCCCAGGGCGTCGACGTGATCGCGGCGATGTTCGAAGACGAAGCCGCCGAAGCGGCTGTCGCGGCTGGCGAGTTCGAAGCCGGCAACGGCGAAGAGCAGGAACCGGAAGCCCCGGTTGCGGCCGCCGAAGACGCATCGGACGAAGCGGAAGCCTAAGCTTTCCGCCGAAAACGCAAAACGGATCGGGGGCGCTTCGGCGCCCCCTTTTCGTTCAGCCGATTGGTTGCAATTGAAATGTAACGCGCGCGTGGCTATAGGCTCGCGATGGTAAAGACAGAAACGCTCATCGCGGAATTGGTCCGCGTTTACGAAACCGCCGTATCCACCCTGCAGGGCGACATCGCCAAATTCGCAGCCGACGGCACCCTTCCCCCAGCATCGCGGCGCGCCGACAAGGCCTGGTGCTATCCCGAAATTCGGGTGCGCTACAACGGCGTCGAGACGCGTCCCGACTATCGCCGCTCGTTCGGGCGGCTGTCCGACCAAGGCGTCTATGCCACCACCGTCACCCGCCCCGCCCTGTTCGCCGCCTATCTGACCGAGCAGCTTGGCCTGCTGGCAGATGACTATGAGATCGAGGTCGAGGTTGGCCCGTCGAGCCAGGAAATCCCCTTTCCCTACGTGATCGATGCCAGCTCGGCGCTTTCGGGAGCCAGCCCCCAGGACCTTGCCCGGCATTTCCCGACCACCGAACTGGCCCTGATCGGTGATGAACTGTCCGACGGGATCGAGATCGCCAATCCCGGCGATGCGATCCCGCTTTCGCTGTTCGATGGGCTGCGCACCGATTTCAGCCTGGCCCGGCTGGCGCACTATACCGGAACCCGGATCGAGGATTTCCAGCGCTTCATCCTGTTCACCAACTACCACCGCTATGTCGATGAATTCGTGGACTGGGCGGGCGAACAACTTGGGCAGGACGGCTATGTCGCCCTGACCGGCGCGGGCGGTCTTTCGCTCGATGCCCCGACCAGGAACGCCCGCGACCGCCTGTCCGATACGGCCTGGCGGCGTCACCAGATGCCGGCCTATCATCTGGTGCGCGAAGACAAGACCGGAATCACCATGGTCAACATCGGCGTCGGCCCATACAACGCCAAGACCATTTGCGACCACCTGGCGGTGCTGCGCCCCGAGGCCTGGCTGATGATCGGCCACTGCGGCGGACTTCGCGATACCCAGCGGATCGGCGACTATGTGCTGGCCCATGCCTATCTGCGCGATGACAACGTGCTCGATACCGTGCTGCCGCCGGAGATCCCGATCCCGGCAATCGCCGAAGTGCAGATCGCGCTGGCCCAGGCGGCCGAGCAGGTCAGCGGAGACAGCGGCGCCAACCTGAAGAAACGGATGCGTACCGGCACTGTCGCCACCACCGACGATCGCAACTGGGAGCTGCGCTATACCCAATCCTCGCAGCGCCTGTCACTCAGCCGGGCAATCGGGATCGACATGGAAAGCGCGACAATCGCCGCCCAGGGTTACCGGTTCCGCGTGCCTTACGGAACGCTGCTGTGCGTTTCGGACAAGCCGCTCCACGGTGAGATCAAGCTGCCCGGCCAGGCCAACCGTTTTTACGAAGAGGCGATCGGCGCGCACCTCAAAATCGGCACGACTGCCTGCGGCCTGCTGCGGGCAGAGGGCGCGCGCTTGCATTCGCGCAAACTTCGGGCATTCAACGAGCCTCCGTTCCGCTAAAGGTATGCGCTCATGGCCGAAGATGCCGAACTGATCGAAGCCAGCCTGCTCGCCTTGGCAGAAAGTGGGATCGAGATCCGGCACCGCCTGTTCGACCGCTTCTTCGATGCCTTCCCGGACCGCCGCAAGGACTTCCTGGCGCGCGAGGCCACGACGATCCGCATGACCGACGAAACGCTGCAGATCCTTTACGGGCTGGCGGGCGAGGAGCCGTGGGTCTGGCCGCTGGTGGCCGAACTGGTCGCCACTCACCGCAGCTATGGCCGCCTGCCGCTGGCCGAATACGACGGGTTCGTCGATCTGCTGGTCGCCGAACTTGGCGAGGTTCTGGGCGAGCGATGGACCTCGGCCACCGCCGCCGCCTGGCAGCGGCAGGCCGAACGGCTCAAGGCGATGATCGCCGAAGCCACGGCAGAGTGGGACCGGGTCCTGCCCCGGGCCGCCGGGGCGCAAGCACTCAGCTAATCAGAAAATCCCGCACCGCCCGGCCCAGGTCCGGCTTGGCCACGCTGCTCATGTGGGTTCCAGGGACCACGATGTTGACCGCATCGGGCAGCGCCGCCACCAGCCGTGCCGGATCGCCGTTGTCGCGGTCTTCATCGCCGCAGACCACGGCGGTCGGCATGGTGATGGCCCCAAGTGCAACCGGTGCCGTATCCGCGAAGGTGCCAAGCAGGTGCCGCACTGCCACCCGGTCAACCTTCATGCTTTTCATGAAGGATACGGCCATGAAGGCAGGGTCGCCGTGCTTCACGCTGTCGAACCGGTCGATCGCATCGGTGAAGAACGCGCCGCGCCGGGTCCAGCCGGCCAACCCTTCCAGCCCCATTCCGCCCAGCACCAGCCGACGCGGAGCCAGTCCGCGGATCACGCCGCGCACCGAAGTTCGCGATCCGAGCGAAAAGCCGCACAGGTCAAAGTCCGCCAGCCCCAGGTGCGCGACCAGCGCCTCCAGATCGAGCGCGAGGACATCATCGGGATAGGCCGCGGCCTCATGCGGTGCGGCGCTCTGCCCATGGGCGCGCAGATCGGGCATCAGGCATTCGAACCCGGCATCGGCCAGCAGCGCCGCGTGGCCCCACTTGATCCAGTTCATTTCGGCGCTGGAAAACAGGCCATGGAGCAGGATCAGCGGGCGCCCCTGGCCCAGCCGGTGCAAGGCCAGCCGCGCGCCGCCAAAACCGGGATAGAATTCGCTTGTCACGCTCATTCCGGCACCTCCAGCCCGGCCGCCTTCCAGCGATCGGCAACGCTCCTGGTGCTGGCGCTGTAGTGGCGCGGCAGGTCGCGGGTATCGAGCCAGGCTTCGTGGATCGACTCGCTTCCCGCGTGGGCAACCGGCCGAAACCGCGCGGGATCGTCGAAACTCCCAACCGTCAGGTCGATATTGTCTCCCCTATCGACAAAGTCGAACCCCAGCGGTGTCCCGCATGCCGCGCAAAACGGCCGCCGTGCGATCGGAGAGCTTTGATACCAGTCCGGCTCGGATCGCCAGGTCAGCGCGTCCTGCGGCACCTGCACAAACGCCGCCGCGATCCCGCCGGTGGCCTTCTGGCACATCCGGCAATGGCACCAATAGGCATCGTCGCTGTCTATCTGAACGGAATAGCGAACGCGGCCGCACTGGCAGCCGCCACTCATGGTCTGGGTCATGCGGTCAAGCTTAGCGCCGCGCGAGGTGATCGGGAAGCGCCCAACCGTCCGGCGCGGCCCAGCGTTCGCGCGCAGGCCAATAGTCGCAATCCTGCGCCGGCCCCGCCACGCGCACTTGCGGGGATCCCGGCTGGTTCCAGCGGAACAGGCAGACATGCCAGCCACCAGCGATTCCCCGGGACTGGTCGATGATCCCTTGCGCCCCCGCCTGCCGCGCCGCGTCCGACGCCGCCCACGACGGCGGTTCGCGCCCGGCTGCCAGTTCATCGTTCCAGCGGACCTGCGACAGTTCCGGATCGATGCCGAGGGCCTGACAGGCTGCCGGATCGCGCTGATCGAACACCAGGGCGCGATCGAGCTCCAGCGGCACGACCGCCCGCTTCACCCCATCGGCCAGCAGATAGCGTCCGATCGCGATGGTGGCCCAGTCCGCCTCTGGCGTGATGTAGAGTGCAGCCTGCCCCGGACGATGATAGCGCCCCGCATTCGCCCGCCCCGGCGGATCAAGAACCTGCCCGACCCGGTCTTCGGCAATGGCTCGCCAGAACCGGCCGGAAACAGTCCGAAGCGGAACCTCGATCATCGCCTTACGCGGGCTCTGGCCTGAGTATTTCCAGCCATCCGGCCTGATCGTCTGGCTGTCTTTCCATGGCGACCGCATCGGCGGGGATCGCGATCCACGGCAGCTTGCTGGAAACCCACAGGTGCGCGGCGGGAACCAGATCGCGGCTGTTGTCGAGCGTTCCGGCGCGCAGGTTGACGATCCCGGGCCGCCGATCGTTGTCGGTGTAAATCCGGGTCAGGCAGATCTTGCAGGCGAAGATGCCCGCCACCGCGCCGCTCGGCTGAATGTGCTCGCCGCGCAGCAATTCGCCCTCCACCTGCAGATCGCCGGACAGAACGGACTGCTGGATGCCAAAGGCGCTGCCCGACCGGGTCTGGCAGTCGGTGCAATGGCAGGCATAGGCGCGAAAGCGGATCGATTGCGAAACGGTGTAGCGAACCGCACCGCACAGACATCCGCCGGTCAGCACCTTGGCCATTGCTATCCCTTCTTCAGATGCCGCCGCCCCAGCAGTTCGGCGATCTGCACCGCGTTGAGCGCCGCGCCCTTGCGCAGGTTATCGGACACACACCACAGCGACAGGCCATTTTCCACCGTCGGATCCTCGCGCACGCGGGACACGAAGGTTGCGCCATCGCCGACGCATTCGACCGGCGTGACGTATCCGCCGTCCTCGCGCTTGTCGACCAGCATGACGCCGGGGGCTTCGCGCAGCGCGTCCTGCGCCTGCTCGGCGGTGATCTCGCGCTCGAACTCCAGATTAATCGCCTCGCTGTGGCCGACGAACACCGGCACGCGCACGCAGGTTGCCGTCACCTTGATCTTCGGATCGATGATCTTCTTGGTTTCGACCACCATCTTCCATTCTTCCTTTGTCGAACCGTCATCCAGGAAGCTGTCGATGTGCGGGATCACGTTGAAGGCGATTTGCTTGGTGAACTTGACCGGCTCGCTGCTATCGCCAACGAAGATGTTGCGGCTCTGCTCGAACAGCTCGTCCATCCCCTGCTTGCCCGCGCCCGAAACCGACTGGTAGGTGGCGACCACCACCCGCTTGATCGTGGCGAGATCGTGCAGCGGCTTGAGCGCCACCACCATCTGCGCGGTCGAGCAGTTGGGGTTGGCGATGATCATCTTCGCCTTGTAGCCGTCGATCGCATCGGGGTTCACCTCGGGCACGATCAGCGGCACGTCGGGGTCCATCCGGTAGAAGCTGCTGTTGTCGATCACCACGCAGCCGGCCGCCGCAGCCTTGGGTGCATAGACCTTCGACACGTCCGACCCGGCGGAAAACAGCGCGATGTCCCAGCCCGCGAAATCGAAATGCTCGATGTTGCGGACCTTTAGCATCTTGCCGGTCTCGCCAAATTCGATCTCGTCCCCGGTGGAGCGCGACGAGGCCACCGCCGCCAGCTCTTCAATCGGAAACTCGCGCTCTGCCAGCACGTTGAGCATCTCGCGCCCGACATTGCCCGTCGCACCGACGACGACTACCCGGTAACCCATTGCCAATCTCCTTGATTGCGCCCGCCCTAGCCCGTCACTTGGGCGGCGTCACCCCGTGGCGTTCAAGGAAGGCGAAGATCGTCTCCCACAGATGCACCCCCACCTTCGGCCCGCTGACCCGGTGGGTGTACCCGGGGTAGAGCATCATTTCGAACGGCACCGCCTCGCCCTGCAATTTCGCGACCAGCATCGAGGTGTTTTCAAACACCACGTTGTCGTCCGCCATGCCGTGGATCAGCAGCAGCGGGTCCTTGATCCTGCCTGCGTTCTCCAGTGTGTTTGCCCTGGCATAGACCTCCCCTTCCTTGTTCGGGTCGCCCAGATAGCGCTCGGTGTAATGGGTATCGTACAGTTCCCATTTCGTGACCGGCGCACCCGCGATGCCGGCCGCGTACAGCCCTTGATCAGCCTCAAGCATCTTGACCGTCATGTAGCCGCCATAGGACCAGCCGTAGGTCGCGATCTTGCCCGGATCGACATAGGGCAATCCCTTCAGAAACAGCGCTCCGGCCTTCTGGTCTTCAACTTCCACCGTGCCCATGGCGCGGTACAGTTCGGAAGCGAATTTGACCCCGCGGTTGGCGCTGCCGCGGTTGTCGATCTCGAAGAAGATGTAACCCCGCGCGACGATTGCCTGTTCCAGCGCCCCGCCCCAACCCCTTGTGACAGTTTGTGCGGTCGGCCCGCCATAGTGCTGGAAGAACACCGGATAGCGCTTGCTCGGCTCCATCGCCGGGGTGATCATCTTCCAGTGCAGCGGCGTACCGTCTGCCGCCGAAATCGTCCCGAATGTCGCCTGCCGGTGCGCGGCTAGGAACGGCGTGTACGGGTGCTTGCCGTCAAGCCGGTTCTCCTCGACCCAGGCAAGTCGATTACCCTTGCCGTCCGCGATGTAAACCTGCGGTGGCTGGCTGGGCGAGGAACGCGTGATCAGCAGGGTCTGCCCCGCCTTGTCCATGCTGGCCGAATGGGCAAAGCCGGGTTCGGTAAGCCGCCTGACCGTTTCGGGATGGGCAAAGTCCAGTGCATAGACCTGCGGTGCCAGCACATCGTCGCGGGTTGCGGTGAAGTAGATCCGGCCAGCTGCTTCATCCACGCCGACCAGGCTGGTTACTTCCCAATTGCCCCGGGTCAGCTGCGTCCACGTTCCGCCCTTGAAATGCCATAAGTGACCGTGCCCATCGCGCTCGGACCACCAGACCAGGCTGCCGTCCTTGAGAAAGCGGTAGTCGTTTGACAGGGTGATCCAGCTTTCCGGCGCGGCGGTTTCGCTGAACAGCACCCGCGCCCGTCCGCTAGCGGGATCGACCGCAAGCATATCCAGCCGCGTCTGCGCCCGATCCTCGCGCTGGACGTACAGCACCTTGCCGTCCGGCGCCCAATCGACCCGGGCCAGGTAGATGTCCCTGTCCGGTCCAAGGTCAACCTCGACACGGTCTGAGCCATCGGGCTTCATCACCTGAAGCGAAACCAGCGAATTGGCCGAGCCGGCCACCGGATAGCGCTGCTGAAAGGTCCTGGTGCCGTCCGCACCGATCGCGGCGCGGGTGACTATGCCAACCGGGGCATCGTCAAATCGTTCGACAGCGATGCGGCTGTCGTCGGGCGACCACCAGCTGCCCTTGATCCGGTCCATTTCCTCTTGCGCGACAAATTCCGCCTCGCCCCAGTGGACGGTGTCGGCGGCTTCGGCGGGTGTCACCGCCACGGTTGCGCCGCCTTCAAACAGCGGGCTTGTCCAGACGCGGCGGTCGGCCACCCAGGAAACATATTTGCCCTTTGGGCTGACCGCGGGATTGAGAGCGCCCGCTGGGGCGGTAAGCTTGCGCACGGTGCCATCAAGCCGCGCAAGGAACAGTTCGCCATCGATCGGAACCAGGATCGCGGAACCGTCCGCAGTCCATTCGTAGGACACGATGCCCTTGAGATCGCCGATCCGCTGGCGTTCGCGCTGCATCTTCTCCGCCTCAGACAGCTCCTTGCCGCTACCCAGCTTGAGACTGTCAACCAGCATGGTCCACTTGCCTGTCTTGCGATCGAACCCCCACAGGTCGTACCGCTCGCGGTCGTCGGCCCGGTTGCGCAAGACAGTCAGCCAGCGCCCGTCGGGCGAAAGCTTGACTCCGCGCGGCACCGCGCCGTTCAGACTGGGACTGGCGAAGACACGCGCGATAGTCAGCGCGGATGCCGCCTGCTCAGCGGGTGCGCTCACCGGTTGTTCTCCAGCATGGGCAGGCGCAGCGGACAGGATGGTTGCGGCAAACAGCAAGGCAGGCAGACGCATGGCAAGGAATGGGTCCTCAAAAGGAAAAGGCGCCCCGACCAAAGCCGGGACGCCTTCCTAATCCGTTTTAGCCGTTGGAGGCTAGAGCCTTAGCCCTCATCACCCGGACGCGGATCGCGACGTTCGGCGATACGCGCGCGCTTGCCGGTGCGGCCGCGCAGGTAATAGAGCTTGGCCCGGCGCACCACGCCCTTGCGGACGACGGTGATGCTGTCGATGTTGGGCGAATAGAGCGGGAATACGCGCTCAACGCCTTCGCCGAAGCTCATCTTGCGGACGGTGAAGTTGCTGCCGATGCCCTTGTTGGCACGGGCGATGCACACGCCTTCGTACATCTGGACGCGGCTGCGCTCGCCTTCGATAACCTTCACGCCGACGCGTACGGTGTCACCCGGGCGGAATTCGGGAACGTCCTTGGCGGCCTTGGCAATTTCCTCGGCCTCGATCTGTTGAATGAGGTTCATCCCTCATATTCCTTCGTCTTTTCGCCGCGCGCCAGAGGCAGGTTGGACCCGAGCGTCCTCATGACGCTCCCAAAGATCCGGCCTGCGTGACCGTGTATCGACCTCGGACTGCAGCTTGCGCCAGCCCTTGATCTTCGCATGATCCCCCGATCGCAGCACTTCAGGGATCGTGCGCCCTTCCCATTCCTGGGGTCGGGTATAGTGAGGATATTCAAGCAGCCCTTGTTCAAAGGACTCCTCGGTACCGCTCGAAGCCGCGCCCATTACGCCGGGAAGCAGCCGAATGCAAGCATCAAGCAACATCAGCGCCGCCGGTTCTCCGCCGGACAGCACGATGTCGCCAACCGACACTTCCTCCACCCCGCGCCCGGCGAAAATCCGTTCGTCGAAACCCTCGAACCGCCCGCACAGCACGATCACGCCGGGGCCAGCGGCCAGCTCGCGCACCCGGGCCTGGGTCAGCGGCTTGCCGCGCGGGGTCATGGCGATAACGGGACTATCGGGATGAAGCTTGCGGGCATGGTCGATCGCGGCGGCCAGCACATCGACTCTGAGGACCATCCCGGCCCCACCTCCGGCAGGCGTGTCGTCAACGGTCTTGTGCCGGTCGATCGCGAAATCGCGGATCTGGACGGTATCGAGCGCCCACTTCCCCTCCTCCCGCGCACGGCCAGCCAGGCTGACGCCGAGCGGCCCGGGGAACATCTCGGGGTAGAGGGTAAGGACGGTGGCGTGGAAGGTCATGGGTTTGACTTGTATCGCGCAAAGAAATGGAGCGCGGCGAATGCAGTTGCGATTGCAACAAATGGCCAGATCCCCGCCACTTCCATAAGTCTTCCAACAAGCGGTGCATGCCGGTCAATCATATCGCTTTGCGCGGCGCCTTGTTCGGCCTTCAAACCAATATCAACCAGCACGTAGTAGAAGCCGACTGGAAAAATTATCAAAGGCGGCAGGATCGCCGAAACCAGCACCGGCAGCCACGCGCGGCGTTTTGGGAAGAGCGACTTGACGCCAATCGCGATCAGGGCCGAACTGACCACCACAAGGATTATGCTAAGGATCATGATGGGTCACCTAGCGCGGCTTCTCTAGATCGTCCAATTCTCAACCACCAGCCCCGGCACGTCGGCAAAGCCGGCCTCGTTGTTGGTCACCACCACCGCCCCGATGCTTAAAGCATGGGCGGCCAGCAACCGATCAAAGGGGGCGCGCTTGAACGGCAGGGTTGCATAGGCACGGGCCGCGCCTTCGTCGAAGGGCAGCAAGGGGATCGCAGCGAGAAACGCCTCAAGCGCTTCGGGCGGCGGGGGCTTCTGGAGCTGGGTTCCCAGTGCAATCTCCGCAAAGCTGATGGCGGAAATTGCCACCTCACCCGGTTCCCACTCCGAAATCCGATGATTGACCGGACTGTCCCGGTCAATCATCGCATAGATCGAACTGTCGGCATCGATCAGGTAACGGATCACTCGCCCTCACCTGCCGCCTTCTTGCAGGCCGCGATCGTACTCGGTCGTTCCTCGAATTCGCGCAGCTCGCGCGGAAGCGGTTTGAGCCAGGGGGCCTTTCCGGCGAATCCGCTGACGTCGATTTTCTGGCGGGGGGCATCAGCCCGTCGCAGCACAAAGCTTCCATCGGGTTGCAGCGTCAGAACCAGTTCCATCCCCGCCTCCAGCCCCAGAGCCTTGGGCATCCGCACCGCCAGCGAATTGCCTGATTTGAACACCTTGACCCGCAGCGGCTTTGAACCGGGGGCTAGGCTATTGCCCGCCGCCCCGGTAAGGTCGAAGGTCTGCCGCGCATCGCGCACAAGGTCTGGATCGGGCTTGTTCATGGCCAACTCTGTATATACATTACGTATATACATTTGCATCGGAGCCGTCAATTGCGCCAACTGATCGTTGCATCCGTTTTCGTCCTGTCATCCCTCGCCGCGCCTGCCCGTGCGGAGATCATCGGCGAATGCCGGTTCGACAGCGAGACGCTGACCTTTGCGGGCACGCCGCTCGAACAGGCGACGTGCCTGCTACGCAAGATCGAACTGGGCGGCGTGCGCAAGGACCAGCCCTTGCCGCCGGTGATCATGCGCCTGATGAGCGAAGGCGGCGCGCCGACACCGGCAATGAAGCAGGCCGCGATCGAAGCGTTTCCCGAGCCTTACCGCGCCTATGCGATCCAGTATGCCGAGGCGGCGGTTTCGCAGACCCAGGATGGCCTGCCGCTGCTCTACTTCGTGATCCACGACACCAGCGAGCCGTTCTACGGCAACGATCCCTTCCCCCGGCATCTCAACCGCGACTGGAAGGTCAATTCCTTCGCCTCCTACATGGACGGGACTTTCGCACGCGAGCCTGTCGCGCACATCTTCCTCAACCGGATCGGGCAGATCTGGGCCGGGCACGAGTTCCAGGAAGGCTGGCGCGCAACCAAGCTGGAAAGCCGGGTTGTGGGTCCGCGCGCGCGCGGGCGCTTCGTCCATATCGAGACGGTCCAGCCGCGCCGGTTCCTGCCTGGCGCAACCAGCCGCGGGCAAACTTATGGGCCCAAGCCCGGCTTTACCAAGGAGCAGTACCGGATGCTCGCCGCGCTGTACGTCTATGTCAGCGCGCGGGCCGGGCGCTGGCTGATCCCGGCACAGCACAACACGGTCGATTCGACCATTCCCGACGCCCACGACGATCCGCAGGGCTTTGATCTGAGCGCATTTGGCCGGGAACTGGAGCGGATCGTAAGCAGCGGCAACAGATAGGAAAGCATTGCCTGCTACTGCCCTGCCGATGGGCTGGTACGAAACCATGGGCAGCATGTATGCCAACCCCGATTGCGATGCGGTTGGCGCCCGCGACATCAATATCGGCGAGCGAGCGATTATCGTGTGCCTGACATTGCTCAGCCTGGTTGCAGCCAACCATGTCTATCGGCTGCAAAGCGGCGCGGTTTCGTGGTTCGGTTATCAGAGGATCAGCGGCAGCGACGCCCCCGAATGGATGCACACGCCCCTATCCACCAACATGACGTCCGAGGGCATTCGGCTGGGACTGCCCATGCCGGCACAAGAGGGGCAGGAAATCGTCGTGCACTATACCCTGAATGCCAAGGGGCCCGCCTCGGCACAGCTGTATGTCACTTGCGGTTTTCCGTGCAGCAATCGGAAGATGTTCTGGATCAAGGGGCTCGCAACCGGCGAATTCACGATGCCGGTTACCGATGGCGACTTTTACAGCCTGAAGGTTTCTCAAGGCCTGCCTGCCGATCGCAGCCCCAGCGAAGGGGCCTACTGGTTCGGCGTGCGCAAGGCGCGTACGCAGTAACCTGTTCGAACAAGCGCGGGCAGGCCCATAGCGTTGCCCTATTCGATCAATCCTCGGCGGCAAAGGCCGCGGTGACGACAAGGCGGTCTGCATCCCATTCGGGCACGGCCTCGGCGCGCATCGGCACCATGAAACGCTTGCCGGTAGGGCGCTGGATCTCGATCACGTCGCCGGCGCCGAAATTCTCAACCGCGATCACCTTGCCAAGGGTTTCGCCATCGCTCGAAACGGCGGGGAGGCCAAGCAGGTCGGCGTGGTAATACTCGCCCTCACCCAGCAGCGGCAGGGCCGCGCGCGGCACGGTCAGCGCGGTGCCGCGCAGGCGTTCCGCCGCGGTGCGGTCGGTCACTTCGGTGAAGCGGGCAATTGCCCCGCCCTTGCCATCGTCGCGCAGCTTGGCCAGCGTGAGCGCGGAATCGTTGAAGGCGCGGAATCGCCGGAGCGAATCCACGCCTTCACCGAACAGCTTGAGCCGGACTTCACCCGCCACGCCATGCGCGCCGATGATGGCCGCCAGCGTGATCGGGTGCTTGCCGTCCAAAGGGCTTAGCCTTCGGCCTGTTCTTCGCTGGCTTCGGCAGCCGGAGCTTCCTCGGCGGCAGCTTCTTCAGCCGGAGCTTCGGCAGCAGTCTCTTCGACGGCAGGAGCCTCGGCGGCTGCTTCCTCAACCACTTCTTCCACCACCGGTGCCGCGGCGGCGGCGGCCGCAGCCTCGGCGGCTTCGGCAGCCTTGGCAGCCTTGTCTTCGGCGCGGTCCTTGGCCTTCTTGCCCGGTTCGGCCTTCTTCGGGTTCACGGTCGCGGCGCGTTCCTTGATCCCGGCCTTGTCGAGCATGCGGGCAACGCGGTCGGTCGGCTGCGCGCCGACGCCCAGCCAGTAGCGGACCCGGTCTTCGACCAGGCGGACGCGGTTTTCATCGTCCTTGGCAAGCAGCGGGTTGTAGGTGCCGACCTGCTCAAGATACTTGCCGTCGCGCGGGCTCCGGCTGTTGGAAACGACGACCTTGTAGTACGGGCGCTTCTTCGAGCCACCACGCGAAAGACGAAGAGAAACAGACATTTGAACTACCTTTCTAGCA
>JBJTMC010000219.1:0-17263 GCA_046063325.1 Novosphingobium sp. | reverse complement strand
GGCCGCCTTTTTCTATGCCGCCGGAACCGCGAGCAAAGACTCTCCTTGCACCATTTAACCGGACGGTTAAAACTCTCCCCCAAGCGGCATGACCGCAAGAGGAGAGTGATTCACCATGCATCCGTCGGTTCACGCCAGGTCCCATCCCGACAAACCCGCAATCGTTATGGCCGCCAGCGGCGAGACCATCACCTTTGCCCAGCTTGACGCGCGCTCCAACCAGGTCGCGCAGCTGCTCCGCGCCCGCGGGATCGGCGTGGGCGATACGGTGGCGCTATGCCTGGAAAACCACCCCTGGTTCTTCTGCCTGACCTGGGGCTTTCAGCGCGCCGGGGTCCACTTTGTCGGGATCTCGAGCCGCCTGACCGCGCCCGAGATTGCCTATATCCTGGAAGACAGCGGCGCGAAGCTGCTGTTCGGTTCAGCCTATCTTGCCCCGATCCTGGACGAGGTTGCCAGCCTTTCGCCCGATGTTGCCCAGCTTCGGCTGGATTCGCCGGGACCGCTTTCGGCCGAGGATGCCCTTGCCGCGATGCCGGCCACGCCGATCGCCGATGAGCGCGCCGGGGTCGACATGCTCTATTCCAGCGGGACGACCGGACGCCCCAAGGGGGTCAAGATTCCCCTGCCCGAGGATCCGGCGATCGACGCCACCAATGTCCTCGTCCAGCTGGCGATGGCCGCTTACGGGATCAACCAGGATGCGGTCTACCTTTCGCCCGCGCCGCTCTATCACGCTGCGCCGCTGCGCTGGTCGATGACCGTCCACAAGATCGGCGGGACCGTGGTGGTGATGGAACGCTTCGATCCCGAAGCCGCGCTGGCCGCGATCGAACAGTACAAGATCACCGACAGCCAGTTCGTGCCGACCCATTTCGTGCGCATGCTCAAGCTGCCGGAAGAGACCCGCGCCCGTTACAACGTGTCGACCCTCAAGTGCGCGATCCACGCCGCCGCGCCGGTGCCGGTTCCGGTCAAGCAGGCGATGATCGAGTGGTGGGGGCCGGTCCTTTACGAGTACTACGCGGGGACCGAAGGCAACGGTTCGACCTTCATCACCAGCCAGGACTGGCTGGCGCATCCGGGCTCGGTCGGCCGGGCGCTGTCGGGCATCCTGCACATCTGCGACGAGAACGGAGACGAAGTTCCGCGCGGGACCGAGGGCCAGGTCTTTTTCGAGCCGACCGAAGGCATGGCGCCTTTCGAATACCACAACGATCCCGGCAAGACCGCCGATGCCCGCAACAAGCACGGCTGGTCGAGTCTGGGCGACGTGGGTTACATGGACGCGGACGGTTATCTGTTCCTGACCGACCGCAAGAGCTTCATGATCATCTCCGGCGGGGTCAACATTTACCCCCAGGAGATCGAGAACCTGCTGGTCACCCACCCCAAGGTGGCCGACGCCGCGGTGATCGGCGCGCCCGATCCCGACATGGGCGAGCGGGTGGTCGCGGTGGTCCAGCCGCTCGACATGAGCCATGCAGGGCCCGCGCTGGCCGAAGAGCTGACGGCCTACCTTGGCGGACAGCTCAGCCGGGTAAAGATGCCGCGCCAGATCGACTTTCGCGAACAGCTCCCGCGCGAGCTGACCGGCAAGCTCTACAAGCGGCTGCTGCGCGACGAATACAAGCAGGCCTATGAAAAGGCCCAGGCAGAGGGCTGAAGCCCCCGGGGTCATAACGAATACGGTCGGGAGAAATGTTGATGAGCGCGCCAGTCGCATCGCCGGAGGTTTCCGCAGCGGTAATCGATCCGAAGTCCTATGCGGAGTGGACCCCGCTGCTCGACCTGTTTGACGGGATTCGCGCGGAAACGCCGGTGATCCGGATCGAAAGCCCGGACGGGAGCCACGATCCGTTCTGGCTGCTGACTCGCTATGACGATGCGATGCGGGTATCGAAGGAGAACGCGAAGTTCCTCAACGCCCCGCGCGCTACGGTGTTCACCAACAAACAGGGTGAGGCCTTTGCCCGCCAGATCACCGCCCGCCAGGGCGATGAAAGCCCCAACCTGGTCAGTTCGCTGGTCGTGCTCGACGCGCCCAAACATCCCAAGCTGCGCCGCCTGACGCAGGACTGGTTCATGCCCAAGAACCTGCGCACAATCGAAGCGCAGATCCGCGAACTGGCCGCCAAGACCGCTGACCGCCTTGTCGCGGCGGGCCCTGAAGCCGATTTCGTTCCCTTGGTCGCCGCGCCCTATCCGCTTCATGTCGTCATGCAGATCCTTGGCGTGCCCGAAGAGGACGAGCCGCGCATGCTGTTCCTGACCCAGCAGATGTTCGGCGGACAGGACGAGGATCTGTCCAAGAGCGGCATGGCCCAGATGACGCCCGAGCAGATCCTGCAGATCGTGACCGGTGCGGTCGCCGATTTCGAGGCCTATTTCGAAGGCCTGGCCGCTCAGCGCCGCGCCAATCCGACCGGCGATGTCGCCTCCATCCTCGCCAACGCCATGATTGACGGCGAGCCAATTTCTGCCCGCGACCGGGCCGGCTACTACATCATCGTTGCCGCCGCCGGGCACGATACCACCAGTGCCAGCACAGCCGGGGCGATGCTGGCACTGGCGCAGGATCCGGAACAGTTCGCGCGGGTCAAGGCCGACCGCAGCCTGGTCCCTGGGATCGTCGAGGAAGCGATCCGCTGGACCACCCCGGTCCAGCACTTCATGCGCACCGCGGCGGAAGACACTGAGTTCGGCGATGTCACGATCAAGGCTGGCGACTGGCTGATGATCAACTATGTCGCGGCCAACCACGATCCCGCGCAGTTCCCCGATCCGCGCCGGTTCGACGCCAGCCGCGAGGCCAACCGCCACCTGGCCTTCGGAGCCGGGGCACACCAGTGCCTGGGGCTGCACCTGGCGCGGCTGGAAATGCGGCTGCTGTTCGAAGCCCTGCTCGACCGGATCGAAACGATCGAACTGGCGGGCGAACCCAAGCGCGCCAAGAGCACCTTCGTCGGCGGGCTCAAGACCCTGCCGCTGCGCTTCACGGCGCGGTGACGCTGCCGCTGCGCTCCAGCTTGCCCCAACCGACCGTGCGTCCGCGCACCGCTGCCGAAATCGAGCGGATCACCACGCTGTACATCAGCTGGCGATAGACAAACCGCTGCGCCACCATCAGCAGCGCCGGAAAGCGCTGGCGCCGCGGTTCGAGCCGATAGGCGACCCACCCCGCCAGAATATCGATCGAAACGAAGGCGAACCAGTAGATCGCCATGCGCAGCACATCGCCCTGGGTCTGCTCCCAGCCGTGCTGGTGCAGGCGGATTGCGGTGCCGATCACCGACACCACCAACGCCAGATCGATCATCGGCGATATCGCCGCGAACAGGATCTGGAACAGCCAGGCCTGCGGCATCCCGAACCAGGCCAGCCCGCGTGGCCGCCCGCCGCCGATTACCGCGCGGTGTTTCCACAGGCATTGCAGGGTACCGAACGACCAGCGGAACCGCTGCTTGGCCAGGGCCGCGAACGTTTCCGGTGCCTCGGTCAGGGCCACTGCCTCGATATCATAGCCGACCTTCCAGCCCTTGCGCTGGATCGCGATGGTCAGGTCCTGATCCTCGGCCAGGGTATCCTCGGGATAGCCCCCTACCGCATCGAGCGCGCTGCGTCGCCAGGCCCCGACTGCGCCGGGCACAACGGTGATCGCCCCCAGCGCATCGAGAGCGCGGCGCTCCACGTTCTGCGCAGTGACGTATTCGATTGCCTGCCAGCGGGTGACCAGGTTGATCCGGTTGCCGACCTGCGCATTTCCGGCCACCGCTCCGATCTGCGGGTCGGCAAACCAGCGGACCAGCTTGGCGATCGTATCGGGCAGGAAGTGGGTATCGGCATCGAGCGCGATCACGCTCTCGCCCCCGGCCCGTGCCAGGGCGCGGTTGAGTACGCTGGCATTGCCGCAGTTGGTCAGGGTCATCAGCGTGACCCGGGGATCCGCGCCGTAATGCTGGCTAACCAGCGCACTGGTTGCGTCCTTTGATCCGTCATCGGCAACGATCAGCTCCAGCGCGGGATAGTCGCTGGCCAGCACCCGGGCGATCGAGGCGACGATCACCGCTTCCTCGTTATAGGCCGGAATGATCACCGAGACCGGCGGCTGGGGTGCATCGACCAGGGGCCTGCGCCCGCCCGCCCGGTCCATCAGCGCCAGCGCGGTCATCACCACTGCCCGCCCGATCCCCAGCGCGATGGCGAAGAAGAACAGGAAACGGATCGAATAGTCCACTCCCGCCATGAACAGGAACAGGGCCACGTCCGCCCCCACCGCAAGCCGGTCCGTTCCGCGCACGACCGGCATCACCGCATCGGCCTTCAGGCCCGAAAGGCCGGCAATCGTGGTGAAGCGATAGCCATCGGCGCGCAGCCGGTCGATGATCCGCGGCAAGGCCGCGATCGTTTCGGCCCGGTCACCGCCGCCGTCGTGCAGCAGGACCACGTTGGCGCTGTGATCGGCCGTGGCGCCTTCGACCGAGCGCACCGTCTTCTCCACGATCGCATCGACCCCTGGGCGCTGCCAGTCTTCGGAGTCCGCGTGCAGACCCACGATGGTGTAGCCCGCATCCTGCGCGATTTGCGCCGGCACCAGTTCGTCCGCCGTGGTCGGCTCGGCATCGCCGAAATAGGGCGCGCGGAACAGCCGGGTCGAATGACCGGTATAGGCCTCGATCAAGCGCTGGGTTGCGTTGAGTTCCAGCCGCACCCCCAGGGCCGAGACCTGCGCCAGGTTGGGATGGGTGTAGGAATGGTTGCCGATCTCGTCACCGTCGGCGGCGATCCGCTGGATCAGCTCGGGATGGACCAGCGCGTTTTCTCCGATCACGAAGAAAGTTGCGGGCGATTTCTTCTGTTCCAGAATATCGAGGATCTGGGGGGTCCAGTCCGGATCCGGCCCATCATCGAAGGTCAGAACCACCGCCTTGGGATCGGCCCCGCCGCTGCGGCGGATCAGGAACGGCGTGGGCAGATCACCAAATTGCTCTCCTGCAACCCGGCCATCGGGAAGGAAGGCGACGCTGCGCGAACCGCCCGTCGGCGCGGCGCCGATCCGCAGGACTTCGCCGCTGCCTTCGACATCAGTGCCCGATGCCGGGGCGATCTTGGCCAGGTCGGGACGTTGCCCCAGGCGCATCGCCGCCAGATCGGTCCAGTACCCCGGATCCTCGCTGCCGAGCCGCCACAACGCGAATCCGCCGACCCCCTGGGCGGCCCGCAGCTGGTTCCAGGTGCTGGCGGCATCGAGCATCCAGACCGTGTGGCGCTGGCCCTGATCGTCATCGAAGGCAAAGCCGGTGGTTCCGCTGGCCGGGTCCCAGCTTGGCCGGGTGCCGCTGTCATGGGCTTCCAGCCAGGCTTCTTCGGCGGTCAGCGCATCAACCTGCCCGCCGTGCCAGTCATAGGCGTAAGAGCCCAGCGCGATGATCAGCTTGGAGACCGGAACCTGTTTGCGCGCGGCATCAAGCTGTTCCTCGAACCAGTCCTGGGCGGCGATCGGTCCGGCTTCACCGCCTTGCCAGTGCTGGTCATAGTCCATCACGATGATGTGATCGACCGCCCGGGCATAGGCACTCAGATTCCACCCCGAAGCGCTGGCCGGCGCGGTGATCGACAGGTCCAGACCGGCAGCGGAAAAGGCAGCGTGCGCGCGGTTCAGAAAGCCGAGAAAGTCCGGAAGCGCCGAATCCGGCAGACTTTCCAGATCGAACATCGCCCCGCGCCAGTGCCGCAATTGCACCGCAGCGATGGTCTGCGCGATCAGCGCGTCGCCCCGGCGCCGGTCGGCCAGGATCCGGGCCATGCCGGGCCCGTCCCATTTCTCGTCCTGGAAATTCTGCACCATCAGCACCATCGCCGGATTGCGCAGATTCTGGCGAAGGGTGGCGTCGAGCTGGGGATCGGGCGCAACGTCAAGCGCGCCGCGCGCCGTATCGATGTGGCCAAGATCGGCAACGACCCAATCCAGCTGCCCGATATGTCGCCGCAGCGATTGGCCGCTCGCCTCGTCCCACGGAACGTAGAAGCCCATGCTGAAGCCCAGCGCCTGCGATCGGCGCCCCGGCGCCAGACGGGCGATGCGGCTGCGCAGGCGCGCGACATGGGTGATGAACGGCGCAGGTTGCGACCGCTCGCGGCCCAGTTCGAGCGCGGGCGCTGACGGCACGCTGATCACAGTGGCGGCAAAAACCGCGGCAGCCGCCAGAACGACCGCGAGCAAGGCAAAGGCGACCCGGCTGGCCAGCTTGCGGCGCCGGCCCGTACCGTCGAAGAATATTGGCGAAGTCATGGCAAATTGGGTTCCGGGCAACGCTCAGGGGGAAACCGCGCAAGACCTTTTGCGCGAGGTTGCCTCAAACGACCGCAGGTCTCCGAGGAATTGCACCCGAGTGCCGACGGGCAAACAGACGGACAGGAAATGCGGCCTGATTCCGAGCGCTGCCCGGCTGTCCCCAATCGGCGGGAATTCCGGGAATGGATGCGTACCAGCCATTCCAGTCAAAGGCAGAGGTGCTTCCGCTCATGATACTGCCTTGCCTTTGTCGGTGTTCCGGAAAGGTGGCGGCCCGGCCCAAGGGGTTAGTTCCAGCCGGGCCGCCAGCGCGGTCTGCCGTCCGCGCCTAACGCTTGCAGGCTTGCTTGGTCTTGTTGCCGGCCAGGCTGCAATTGTAGGTAACCGTCTTGCCGTTGCTCAGCCGGGCGTTGACTGTCCGGCCGTTGGCAGCAGGCCGCGCGGCGGTCCTGGCCGCCTGCGGCTTTGCCTTGGCCAGCGCAACAGCGGGCTTTGGAGCCGCTTTCGCGGTCTTGACCGCCGGCTTTGCCGCCGGCTTCGCGGCCGTTGCGGCCAGTGCCGGTCCGGCCACGCCCAGGGCAAGGGCGGCCAGGCCCATGATGATCGACTTCAATCCGGTAAGATTTCGCATTGTGCCATATCCTTGTTCGTCACGAGCCGATCCGGCGGGAGGGAGAAAGTCGCCGGATCGCAGGTTCAGGTTCTGCCATGGCGGCTCCATCGCGGCGCTGTCCGCAACGTTACATCGTGTTCATCTGACGGGAGCAAATCGGGCATGACCGAAATTTCATCTTGCCGTCAGGCACGCAACGCGGCTTGATTGCTACTGGATCTGCAATCCCATGAAAGTCTGATGCATATGACCCAAAAGATCCTGGTAATCGAGGACGACCAGCGTACCGCCGATTTCCTGTGCAAGGGGTTGGGTGATGCCGGATTCCTGGCCGATCGGGCCGCGGATGGCCGCGACGGCCTGTTCCTGGCAACCGACGGCAGCTACGATGCGATCGTGCTCGACCGAATGCTCCCCGGAATGGATGGGATGGCGGTGCTTGCCGCGCTGCGCGCCGCCAGGGTCCAGACCCCGATCCTGATCCTCTCTTCGCTGAGCGCGGTCGACGCGCGGGTCGAAGGCCTGACCTCTGGCGCGGACGACTATCTGGCCAAGCCGTTCGCCTTTTCGGAGTTGCTTGCGCGGCTGCGGTTGCTGGTCGGACGGTCCGCGCGGTCCGTGCCCGAGGCCGAGACGACCCTGTCATGCGCCGACCTTGAGATGAACCTGCTAAGCCGCCGGGTCACCCGCAGCGGCAAGCGGATCGAACTGCAACCGCGCGAGTTCCGCCTGCTTGAGTACCTGCTGCGCCACAAGGATCAGGTGGTGACCCGCACGATGATGCTGGAAGGGGTTTGGGAATACCACTTCGATCCGGGCACCAACGTGGTCGACGTTCACGTCAGCCGTCTGCGCCGCAAGCTTGACGATGGTCACGAACGTCCGCTGGTCCACACCGTGCGCGGCGCGGGATACATGCTCGGCACGGCGGAATGACCCAGCCCGGCCGGCGCCGATCGCTGCTGCGGTCGACCACCTGGCGCCTTGCCATTACGCTTGTCATCACCCAGGTCGTCACCCTTGCCGTGGGACTTGCGATCATGCAGGCCCAGACCCAGCGGACGCTCGAATACCAGGCCCGGGCCGCCGCCGAAGTCGCGGGCGACGACCTGCTGGTCGAACATCACACCGGCGGCCAACGCGCGCTGGTCCAGGCGATGGCGGCCCGCATCGCATCGCCCGATGACCGCAACTTCGTGGCGTTCCTGCGGGGTGAGGACGGTGCGCGGATTGCCGGGAACCTCGATACCTGGCCCGCTGCAGCCGATCGGCCAAGCCACTGGACTGTCGCCGACCTTTCGCGCAGCGGTTCGGGGCGCAGCGAGTCGGTCGGTTATGTGGTCAAGGCGTTGCCAAGTGGCGAACTGCTGCTGACCGGCGAAGTGCTGGAAGGCCAGGCCCAGGTGACCCGCGCCAGCGAGAAATCGTTCGTCTATGCCCTGCTGGCCGGTCTGCTGATCGCGGCGCTCGCGTCCTGGGCGATCCTGCGGGTGCTGGGGCGGCGGATCGACGTGTTCAGCCGCGCCGCCGCCGATATTGCCAGCGGGCGGCTCAACACCCGCATTCCGCTGTCGAGCGCGGGGGATGCCTTCGACCGTCTGGGCACAGCGATCAACGCGATGTTCGAGCGGATCGAGGCGCTGGTGGCGGAGCTGCGCGCAGTGACCGATTCGATGGCGCACGATCTGCGCTCTCCGGTGGCGCGAATGCGATCGGCGCTGGAGCGTTCGCTCGGCGCGGCCCGGGACCCGCGGGCGCAAGCCGCACTGGTGGACGCGATCGACGAAGCGGACGGCCTCCAGCGACTGCTCGATACGGCGCTGGAAATCAGCCGCACCGAGGCGGGCCTTGGTCGCAGCCAGTTCGAGCGCTTCGACCTGGCCGAACTGCTGCGCGACCTGGCCGAGGTCTATGGCCCCTTGGCCGAGGATGAAGGCTTCCGAATCGATGTGGCGGCCCCGCCTGTGCTGCCGGTGGTGGCGCACCGCGAACTGCTGTTTCGCGCGGTCTCCAATCTGGTCGACAACGCGCTGAAATATGCAGTCGGAGGATCCGCGATCACCCTGGCTGCGCACAGCGGACCGGGCGGCATGGCCACGCTGGACGTGCGCGACGACGGTCCCGGCATTCCCACCGCCGATCGCGAAGAGGCGCTGCGCCGGTTCGGCCGGCTCGATCCCGCGCGCACCCGCAGCGGCGCGGGGCTGGGCATGGCCCTGGTTGCGACGATCGCGGGTCTGCACGGGGGCGAGGTCCAGCTGGCCGACAACCAGCCGCGCGGGCTGCTGGTGCGCCTGACCTTGCCGATCGCGGGTTAGTGCCAGTTCTGCCTAGGCAGCGAGCGGCTCGGGCAGGATATCCGCAGTCCGCGCCGCGGCCTTGGGCGGGATTGGGATGGTGGCCACGGGCGCGGACGCGGATTCGGCCGGGGCATCGCCCCAACCGGCGGGGATACCGGGAATGCTGGAAAGCCAGCCGATCCAGTCGAATTTGGCGGGTTCGTGTTCCATGCCCCGATTCGTAGCGCGGGGATGTTTCAGCGCTGTGACGGAGCCTCCGCCGCGCGCCATTCTCCCGGCGCCAGCCCGTCGAGCGTCCAGTCGCCCACTGCCCAGCGCACCAGCCGCAGCGTCGGCAGGCCGACCGCCGCCGTCATCCGGCGGACTTGCCGGTTGCGTCCTTCGCTGATCGTCAGGCGCAGCCAACAGTCAGGCACCGATTTGCGGAACCGCACCGGCGGATCGCGCGGCCACAGGACGGGCGGATCGATCGCCTCGGCCTGGGCCGGGCGGGTCATTCCGTCGTTGAGCCGCACGCCGCTGCGCAGCCGCGCCAGGGCCGCATCATCGGCAGTGCCTTCGACCTGCACCAGATAGGTCTTGGGCAGCTTGAACTTCGGGTCCGCGATCCGGGCCTGCAGCCGTCCGTCGTCGGTCAGCAGCAACAACCCCTCGCTATCGCGGTCGAGCCGCCCGGCGGGATAGACCCCGGGGAGCCTGATGAAGTCCGACAAGGTCGCGCGCGCCGATCCCGCCGTGCCCGCATCGGTGAACTGCGACAGGACGCTCATCGGCTTGTTGAACAGGATCAATGCCATGGCGTCATCAGCGCTAGCGCAGGCTCGGACTATTGCCTAATCCTGATTGGTGCATCCCCGGAACGGGCGGCAAGAGGTGACGAAATGAGCAAAAGCGTGCTGATTACCGGAGCAGGCAGCGGCTTTGGGCGCGGGGTCGCATTGGGGCTGGCGGCACGGGGGCACCGGGCCATCGCAGCCTGCCAGATCTGGCCGCAAGTGACCGAACTGCGCGCCGCGGCCGCTTCCGCCGGGCTTGCGCTCGAGGTTATCAAGCTGGACGTGCTCAATCCGATTGATCGGAATCACGCGCTGGAACTGGACATCGACGTCCTGTTCAACAACGCCGGGATCATGGAATCCGGACCGATGGCCGAAATCCCGATCGCGGTATTCCGATCGGTGTTCGAAACAAATGTGTTCGCCGCGCTGGAACTGGCCCAGGGTTTCGCTCGCAAGATGGTGCAGCGCGGCAGTGGCCGGATCGTCTGGACATCGTCGGTGGCCGGACTGGTCAAGGTGCCGTTCGACGGCGCCTACGCCGCGTCAAAACACGCCGTCGAAGGGATCTGTTCGGCCATGCACGAGGAACTGAAGCCCTATGGGGTAGAGGTCGTGACCGTGAACCCCGGAGCCTTCCGGACCGGTTTCAACGATACCGGGATGGAAAGCATGGACCAGTGGTGGTCACAGGGCGAACGCGTGGTCGATCACTGGCCGGTTCGCCTGCTCGACAAGCAGCATGATCCGGCAGAGATGATCGCGGCGATGATCGAGGTGATCGAGTCTGAAAGCCCGCCCTACCGCACGGTCAGGCCGCAGGTGGCCGAAGAGATGGTCAGACGCGAACAGCTAGAGGTCTGGACCCGCCGCGCCTGACCGGTTCAGAATTCGGCCAGAAGCTTCGCCGCAATCGCCCGCACCTCGTCGCGCATGTCTTCGCGTTCCAGTGCGATCGCCAGGGTCGCCTCGACAAAGCCGGTCTTGCTGCCGCAGTCATAGCGTTTTCCGGCAAAAGTCACCGCGTGGAACGGCTGCTGGCCGATCATCTGCGCCATCGCGTCGGTCAGCTGAATTTCGCCGCCCGCGCCGGTTCCCTGGTGTTCGAGCACCCGCATCACCTCTGGCTGGAGAATGTAGCGGCCCGAGATGATCAGGTTGCTGGGCGCATCCTCGCGTCGGGGTTTTTCGACCAGCCCCAGCACTTCGGTCAGCGCGCCATCACGCTTGCCCGGGGCGATCACGCCGTAGCTGGAAACCTCTTCCTCCGGCACTTCGAGGACCGAGATCAGGTTGCCGCCGACCGCGTTGTAGGCCTCTACCATCTGCTTCATGCAGCCCGGCTGGCCAATCATCAGCTCGTCCGGCAGGAAGATCGCGAAGGGTTCGTCGCCCACGATCGCACGGGCGCACCAGATCGCATGACCCAGCCCGAGCGGGACCTGCTGGCGAACGGTGACGAGATTTCCGGGCTGGATCCGGGTCGGCTCGAGCACTTCGAGCGACTTTGCGCGCCCGGCCATGGTGGTTTCCAGTTCGAACGCGTGGTCGAAATGTTCGACGATCGCGGTCTTGCCGCGGCCGGTCACGAAGATCAGCTGCTCGATCCCCGCCTCGCGCGCCTCGTCGACCGCGTACTGGATCAGCGGGCGGTCGATCACCGGCAGCATTTCCTTGGGAATCGCCTTGGTCGCTGGAAGAAATCGCGTGCCCAGGCCTGCCACCGGGAACACGGCCTTCTTGATCGGCTTGCGTGCGGATTTGTCGGTCATGTGCGGCCCTTAACCATGATCCTGTTTCAGCGGTGTTAAAGCGGTTTCCACTTCCTTGCGCAACGCCCGGTTGCCGACCGCGCGATTCGCGTTAAACGGCAGATCATGGACAAGATCATCATCGAGGGCGGCAAGCGCCTTTCCGGCACCATCCCGATTTCCGGCGCAAAGAACGCGGCACTCACACTGCTGCCCTGCGCGCTGCTGACCGAAGAACCGCTGACCCTGCGCAATCTGCCGCGGCTGGCCGATATCGACGGGTTCCAGCACCTGATGAACCAGTTCGGCATTTCGACCAGCATCGCCGGCAGCCGGCCGGAGGATTTCGGCCGGGTGATGACGCTGGAAGCGCCGCGGATCACCAGCTCGGTCGCGCCTTATGAACTGGTGCGCAAGATGCGCGCCTCGATCCTGGTGCTGGGCCCGATGCTGGCCCGGATGGGCGAGGCGACCGTTTCGCTGCCCGGCGGCTGCGCGATCGGCAACCGCCCGATCGACCTGCACCTCAAGGTGCTTGAAGCGCTGGGCGCGACGATTGAACTCGCTGCAGGTTACGTCCGCGCGATTGCTCCCGATGGCGGCCTGCCCGGGGGGCGTTACAGCTTCCCGGTGGTCTCGGTCGGTGCGACCGAAAATGCGCTGATGACCGCGGTGCTGTGCACCGGCAAGACCGTGCTGCACAACGCCGCGCGCGAACCGGAAATCGTCGACCTGTGCAACCTGCTGGTGGCGATGGGGGCACAGATCGAAGGGATCGGCACCAGCGACCTGACTATCCACGGCGTCCCCCGCTTGCACGGCGCAACCTACCGCGTGATGAGCGACCGGATCGAAGCCGGATCCTACGCCTGTGCCGCCGCGATCACCGGGGGCGAGGTGTTCCTCAAACACGCCGTCGCCGACGAAATGGACGCGACCCTGCAGGCGCTGCGCGATGCCGGGGTCCATGTCGAACCGAAGGCGGGTGGGATCCAGGTGGCGAGCGACGGCAAGCTGAAAGCCGTCACCCTCGCCACCGCGCCCTACCCCGGCTTTGCCACCGACATGCAGGCGCAACTTATGGCGATGCTGTGCCTCGCCGAAGGCAGCTCGGTGCTGACCGAAACGATCTTCGAGAACCGCTACATGCACGTCCCCGAACTCAACCGGATGGGCGCGCATATCGAAACCAAGGGCCGCACCGCGGTGGTCCACGGCGTAGGCAAGCTGACCGGCGCCGAAGTGATGGCGACCGACCTGCGCGCCTCGATGAGCCTGGTGATCGCTGGCCTTGCCGCCGAAGGCGAAACCCAGGTCCACCGCCTCTATCACCTCGATCGCGGGTACGAACGGCTGGAGGAAAAACTGGCCCTGGTCGGGGCGCAGATCGAGCGGGTTGGCGGAGACTAGCAGTGGCCCCGACCTTGCGTGTCCTGATTGACGGTGCGCCGGTTGAAACCGCCGCGGTCGAGGCGTGGGAGGATCGCCGCATGCGTGCGGTTAGGAAGCAGCTGGGCCTGCCGCCATCAACCGCATTGCGCGATCACCAGCAGGCCGAGCTTGTCCGCGCCAAGCTGGCGATGGGTCACGCCGCCCTCCACGCCCGGTTCGCGCGGCAATTGCGATGGTCGGAGCGGTTCACCCGGATCAGCCTGGCGCTGGCTCGCGGAAAGCGCCGGATGAGCATCTGCGAGATCGCGGTTTCCGAAGGAAGCGCCGAGCGCTTTGCGCATTGGTTCGATCAGCGCAATGTCCTGAACGACGAAGCGGCAATGCTCGCTGCCTGCCCCGATCATTTCATAATCGCCCGCGATGATCTGGGCCGCCAACTTGTGATGGAAACGACCGGAGGTTCCCCTCTGGCGAGCGAATTTACGGTCGACTACGAAGATACGTCGAGCCTTGTCACCCCGGCGGACCCTGCCTTTCCGTTCCAAGTCGCCGGAGTGGCGCGGCTTGCCGATGGCCTGGCGATTGGCGGGGTCCGGCACCAGTTCCGGCAAGAAGGAGCCGGGTTTCGCGCGCGGTTGACGGTGGAGTTTCCAAGCACGGTCATGGAGCACATGGCGCACCAGCACTGCTGGCATCTGGCGGTCGAATTTTCGAACTGGATCAAGGCCGTAGCACGCGAAGCCTGACCTGGTCTAACCGATCCGCCCCGCCAGCCACGCCACCAGCCACACCCGCACAGCCCCGGCCAGACCCGGCGGCACCGGGGCTTTGATCCGTTCGGCGTCGATCCGGGCGACCAGCGCGCTGATCGGCAGGCCTTCGGCGTTCGCCGCTTGCTTGAGCAGTTCCCAGAACAGCGGTTCGAGGCTGATCGAGGTCTTGTGCCCGGCGATCTCGACCGAGCGCTTGCGCGGCGGGTGGTACGGCGTGGTCATTCGGCAGGGATACGAATAATTTGGGGTGGCCCGCAATATCTGCCGCCCTTACACCGGCGCGATGAGTACCGGCTATCAGGCCCTGACCGAAAAGGAAAAGCAGACGCTACGCCTGCTGGTCAGCGGCTACGATGCGAAAAGCATGGCCCGCCACCTGGGCCTTTCGGTCCACACCGTGAATGAGCGGCTGCGCGATGCGCGGCGCAAGATGGCGACGTCGAGCAGCCGCGAGGCGGCGCGGCTGCTGCGCGATGTGGAAGGGCAGACCCCCGAATTGCTGGGGGACAAGGATTTGGGGGATGTGCCAGCCTCTGGCCCGCCGCAAGTCTTGCCTCAACCAGACCGAGGTAACGGCAAATCACGCCCGACCGGCTGGATTGTTGGAGGATTTGCCATGACACTTACACTTGCACTGCTTGCTTATGCCGCCATGTCGGGATCCGCCGATACCGCCACTGTTTCGCAGCCACCCGCGGCGGCCACCGCCCCTGCGGAAGGCCCGGCGGCGACCCCGGCGCGCCAGTGGCTGGCGCAGGTTGATTTGTTCGATTGGACCGGCAGTTACGATGCAACATCGCTACAGTTCAAATCGCACAATACGGCGAAAGTCTGGGCCGACGCATCCGAGCAGGCCCGGCGTCCGCTCGGTGCGGTCGTCTCGCGTCAGTTCGTCAGTGAGGAATGGGTGCCCACCGTGCCTGCAGGAGAACGTCTGGTCCGGTTCAACACGACCTTTGCCAACAGGCCGCAAGCGACGGAGATCATCCCGCTGGTGCTGGAGGATGGGGTCTGGAAAGTCGCAGGCTACGTGATCGACTGAACCCTCAGTCGGGCGCGATCGGCAGGAGTCGCGAGTCCGCCAGCGCGGCGGTGCGGTGTGCCAGTCCGGCCATGTAGGCAGGATCGTCGGGATAGGCGAGCATCGCCGCGGTCGAGGCTTGGCGGATCAGCAGCGCCCGATCCCAGCTCTCGCCTTCAGGACCGATCAGCCAGGTGCCACCTTCGCCTTCGAACAGCACCTCGCCGCCACTGGCATTCAGGAACGGCAAGGTGTGTTCGACATAGAGCGCGTATGCCTGCGCTCCGCTGATCGGTTCGTCAGGCGCAAGGTGGGGTGTCGCGGAATAATCCGCCACATCCCTGAAGCGCACGAGGTTGAGCATCACGACCGGCCCTTCGATGCCGCGCATGAAGAATGCCCGGCCCGCCGCCTGGGTCGGCTCAAGATAGACTGGTTGGTCGGTCACCGTAAGCGCCGGTTCAATACATATGCTGACCGCCGTTGATGCTCATCGTCGAACCGGTCACGAAGCCGCCGTTCTCGGACGTCAGGAACGCCACGCCGCGGGCGATTTCCTCGGCCTGACCAAGGCGGCCGACCGGGATCTTGGCGACGATCTTTTCCAGCACCGGGGCGGGCACGGCGGCGACCATGTCGGTATCGATATAGCCCGGCGCGATCGCGTTGACGGTAACCCCGTACTTGGCGCCTTCCTGGGCCAGCGCTTTGGTAAAGCCGTGGATGCCCGATTTGGCGGCGGCATAGTTGACCTGGCCGTACTGCCCGGCCTGGCCGTTGATCGAACCGATGTTGACGATTCGGCCCCAGCCGCGCTCGCGCATGCCGGGGAAGGTCGCCTTGGCCATGTTGAAGCAGCCGCCCAGGTTGATCCGCATCACCTCGTTCCAGTCATCGAAGCTCATCTTGTGGAGCACCCCGTCGCGGGTCACCCCGGCGTTGTTGATGACGATGTCGACCGAGCCATATTCGGCGGCAATATCGTTGCAATTGTGGATGCAGGCTTCGTGATCGCCGACGTCCCAGCGGATCGAGGGGATCCCGGTCCGCGCGGTGAAGGCCTTGGCCTTTTCCTCGTTGCCGCCGTAGTTGGCGATAACCTGGTGGCCCTGCTTTTGCAGGCGCAAGCAGATCGCCTCACCAATGCCCCTGGTTCCGCCGGTTACGATTGCCACACGCGCCATGTGCTTCCTTTCCCGAGATGCGGACGATTCCGCTAGGGCAAGCTTAGGCAAGGGCGGTCGTGCGGGCAAGCGCCACGCATAGCTATTTGGTCGTAGGAAGAAGGTATTAGAAGCGGAACTGGGTACCGACGTAAACCGCCTGGCTGTCCTGCTTGCCATCGGTCAGCGGCAAAAGCCGGTCGCGGTCCGACGTATACCGCACACCCGCGGTGACATCGAGGTTGCGCGATACCCGATAGCTGCCGCCCACCCCTACGCTCTGGTCGCTCTGTTCGAAGGTGCGCGGGCTACGCCCGGTCTTTTCCTTCTCGTCCAGTTCGATGTGCGGGGCGAACCGCGAAGTATCCGCCGCTGGTCCGCCCTTGGGCCGGTAAGCCGCAAGGTCCGGCATTTCCATCTTGCGGATCTGCGGAGCAGGCGCGGCGGCCGCGTTCTGGGCAAAGCTGCGATAACCGCGGGCCGCGCCAAGGCTGTAGGCGCCTGGCGCGATTCCCAGCCCGGACTGGGCCTTTCCATCCTCGGCCGCGGCGCGCGTACGCATCGCCAGCGACGCCATCGCTCCGCCGTTGACCCGCACCGCGACCGTGACCGGTGCATCGGTCCGGCTGGGAGTGGCTGCCGGAGTGAAGCGGAAGGTGCGGTCCTTGGACAGGGCGCGAACCGTGATCGAGCGGGCCAGCCGGGGATCGACCTTGGCCGGGGTAAAACCGCCATCGGCCAGCGCCGGACCCGCCGCGAAGGTATCGAGCCGGTTGGAAAAGGCCAGCACCGCAGACGGCAGCGCCAGCACGCCAACCGTGCCCGCCAGCAAGGCCGCACCGGTAAACCCGCTGCGCTTGCGATTGTCGGTCACTTTGGCCTCTGCCATCGGACTTGCCCTTGCACTCAATGTAAATGCTCAACTTGCGCGCTTTTCGCTCATGTCGCGCCGGATTCCAAGGCTGATCTGGGCCAATCCGGCTGAATTTGCGCTTAACCGAAGGTCGGCCCGGACCATTCAGGACGGGTTCACCGCCCGGACCGGTTAAAGCGCGCCACAGCGGGCTTGCCGCGCGGTGCGCCTCGGCTATAGAGGCTGCGCACCGGCAAATGGCCCGGGAACAGGTAGACAGGATCCGGAAACGACAATGATGCGCAGCATTTCTTCCAAAGCGAACG
>JBJTMC010000218.1:0-19702 GCA_046063325.1 Novosphingobium sp. | reverse complement strand
TTGCCGCGGGCGCGCTGTTCGCGGCCAATTGATCCAAACCGTTCCCGAAACCGGTTCGACCAACGCCGATCTCGCAGCGCGGATCGGCGCGGGCGAGTTCGTGCGCGAGGGGGACTGGCTGGTCGCTGATCGCCAGACGGCAGGAAAGGGCCGCCTGGGGCGGGCCTGGTCGGACGGTTCGGGCAATTTCATGGGCTCTACGGTGATCCGGCCCGGGGCAGGCGACCCGCCGCCCGCCAGCCTGGCCCTGCTGGTCGGCCTGGCGGTTCAGGAAGTGGTCTCTTTGCTCATCCCACCACCGGCCCAGGCCTTGCTCAAATGGCCCAACGACCTGATGATCGGACCAGCCAAGCTGGCCGGAATCCTGCTTGAACGTGTCGGCGATGCCGTAATCGTCGGGATCGGGGTCAATCTGGCCCAGGCACCGCTGGTGGAAGGGCGCGAAACGGTTGCGCTGTCGGCCTTTGGACCGGCGCCGGATCGCAACCATTTTGCCGACAGCCTGGCCCGCCAGCTGGATCTGGAACTTGAGCGCTGGCGCAGTTTCGGGATCGATCCGCTGGTCCGGCGCTGGCAGGCTGCCGCGCATCCCGCCGGAACACGATTAGCGGTGGGCGAACCGGGTGACGTTCCGCTAGAAGGGGAGTTCCTGGGCCTGACCGGTGATGGCGCCTTGCAACTGCGGCTCCACGACGGAACGACCCGAATAATTCATGCGGGCGAGGTTCGCCTGGTCGGCGGACAATAGGGAAAATGGCAATGCTGCTCGCAATCGACAACGGCAACACCAACGTGAAGTTCGCGCTGGTCAACGATGCGGGCGAAATCGTCCAGCGCTGGCGGCTTGCGACCGATATCAAGCGCACGGCAGACGAATATGCCGTCTGGCTCAATCAGCTGCTTGAGATGGAAGGCTTCCAGCGGGCGGACGTTTCCGCCGTGGTGATTGCCTCGGTCGTCCCGCGCGCGATCCACAACCTGCAGGAACTGGCCCTGAAATATTTTGGTGTCGAAGCCCTGATCGGCGGACGCGCGCCGGTGGAATGGGGCATTGCGCTCAAGGTTGATGAACCGCGCGCGCTTGGCGCGGACCGCGCGGTCAATGCCATAGCCGCCCAGGCGCTGGAACCCGGTGACAAGATCGTTATCTCGTTCGGGACGGCCACGACCTTTGATCATATCGGCGCGGACGGCGCCTACCTGGGCGGCTCGATTGCCACCGGGGTCAGCCTGTCTTTGGATGCGCTTTACAATGCCGCGGCGATGCTGCCGCGGATCGCGATCGAACCGCCGCCGAGCAACAGCGTGATCGGTCGCGACACGGTCGGGCAGATGCAGATCGGGATATACTGGGGCTATGTCAGCATGATCGAGGGCATGATCGTGCGGATGAAGGCCGAGATCGGACGGCCTGCGAAAGTCATCGCCACCGGCGGGCTTGCCCCGCTGTTCCAGCAGCACGGCCACCTGTTCGACCGGGTCGAACCGGACCTCACCCTGCGCGGCATCGCGCTGCTCTATGCCAACCGGGCGCCTTCCGCATGAGGCCGGGCAAGGAACTGCTGTTCTGCGCGCTCGGCGGTTCGGGCGAGATCGGCATGAACGTCAATCTCTATGGCTGCGATGGCAAGTGGCTGATGGTTGATCTGGGCATGACTTTCGGCGCCAACGAATATCCGGGAACCGAACTGGTCTTTGCCGACCTGGAATTCATCGAAGAGCGCAAGCAGGACCTGCTCGGCGTGGTCCTGACTCACGCGCACGAAGATCACATCGGCGCGGTGCCCTATTTCGCCGAGGAGCTGGGCGTCCCGCTTTATGCAACGCCATTCACGGCCCGCCTGGTGGCCGAAAAGCTGGCCGAGGCCCGCAACAGCCATGCGATAGACCTGCGGGTGATCGACCATCTCGACCGGTTCGATCTGGGGCCCTTCGGGATCCGCTATGTTCCGCTCGCCCATTCGATCGCCGAAGGCAATGCGCTGGTGATCGACACCCCATACGGCCGGATATTCCATACCGGCGACTGGAAGCTGGATGACGAACCGCTGGTCGGTGTTCCCGCAACCCAGGGCGAGTTGACCAAGATCGGCGATGAGGGGATCCTGGCTCTGGTCTGCGATTCGACCAACGTTTTCAATCCCAAGGCCTCGGGCTCGGAAGGCGCGGTTCGGCAGGCCTTGCTGGAAGAGGTCGGGCGGCATCAAGGCAAGCGCGTGCTGGTAACCACCTTCGCCTCCAATGTTGCACGGCTCCAGACCCTGGGCGAGGTTGCCCAGGCCACCAACCGCCGGTTCTGCGTTGCGGGACGATCGCTTGACCGGATCATCCGCACCGCCCAGGCGAGCGGTTATCTGCAGGACCTGCCCGAACGGGTCGATTTCGACACGGCCATGGCGCTGCCGCGCGGGGAAGTGCTGATCGTCGCCACCGGCGGGCAGGGTGAGCCGCGCGCCGCGCTTTCACGGATTGCCGAGGATTCCCACCAGATCGCGCTGGAAGCCGGGGATGTGGTGCTGTTCTCCAGCCGACAGATCCCGGGGAATGAGATCGCGATCGGCCGGATCCAGAATCGCCTTGCGGCCCGCAAGGTGACGATCGTGACCGACCGGCAGAGCGAAATTCACGTCTCAGGCCACCCGGGGCGTCCCGAACTTGAGGCGCTCTACAGCTGGCTGCGTCCGCAGATCCTGATGCCGGTTCACGGCGAAATGCGGCATATGACCGAGCAGGCCCGGCTGGGCCGTTCCTGCGGGATCCCTCAGGCAGTGGTACAGGAAAACGGCGACCTTGTGCGGCTCGCCCCGGGCGGGCCCGGCAAGTTTGACGAAGTGCGGGCCGGACGCCTGATCCTTGACGGCGATATTATCGCCCCGGCCAACGGCGAAGCCATGGTGATGCGGCGGCGGCTCGCCGCGAACGGGCTGGTCATCGTTGTGCTGGACGGCAAGGGCAAGGTTCATGTCGAGGCCATCGGTCTGCCGCTTGATGAAGACATGGCCGATTTCGTGGCCGAGGCCGGGGAAGATGTGACGGCTGCCATCGCCAAACTGAAGGGTGGACAGCGCCACGACCGCGAAGTGATCACCGAAGCGGCCCGGCTTGCCGCGCGCCGCGCTGCCCAGCGCTGGTCAGGCAAGAAGCCGCAGGTTCGCGTCATCCTGCCGGAGCATTGATCCGATGAAACTGACCTCGATCGTAGCGATCTATTTCCTGTTCTGGGTGATGAGCGCGTTCTTCGTGCTGCCGTTTGGACTGCGCACCCCGGATGAAGACGACGCCGAGCTTATCCCGGGTCAGGCCACCAGTGCGCCGGTCAATTTCCAGCCAAAACGGATCGCGCTGCGCGCCACCCTGCTTTCGCTGGCGCTGTTCGCAGTGTTCTATGTGAACTACATCAACGGCTGGGTGACCAGCGCCGATCTCGATATCACGCACTATATCGGCTAGTTGCGCAGCCGTTCGATCGCCTGGGCGAGCGCCACGTAGAGCTTGCCCATGTCCGATGAAAGCAGCGTCACCCCCAGGGCATGGCCATCGCGGGTGGACAGCAGCTGGCGCAGCATCGCTTCGAAATCGTGGATGTAACGGCTGACGTGATCGCGGAATGCCGGATCGCGTTCGTAGATCTGGGCGACGGCCTTGGCTTCGGGCGCATCAAGCAGGCGCACGGCGCGGCGTGTGAAGATCCCCCGATCACCCTTGAGATAGGCGGCCCATGCGGTGTCGGTAACCTCGCTGTCCATCGCCCGCGCGATGTCAATTGCGTTGGAATTGAGGCTTTCGGTAATCAGCGCGACGCGGCGTGCGAAATCGTTATCGACCTGCTCCTCGGCACGGGCCCGGGCGTGGGCAACCCGACGCTCGAGATGGCTGGCAAGTTCGCCAACCTTGGCAAGCTGATCGCGCAGCTGCACCGCGGCTTCGCGGCTGACCCCGGCGGCATGGCTGGCGGCTTGTTCGAGCTGTCCGGCGACTTCGGCCGCCCGTGAGCGCATGGCCTGATCGATCGCCGCACCGCTCTCTTCGCCCAGACGCTCAGCAAGTGCGGAAATCTGCGCCGCGCTCATCGCCTCTATGCCGGAAACGGCGGCCTTCGCGGATCGGTTCAGATCCTCGATAGAGCTCTTCAGCTCTCCTTGCGCCTGCTCGGCCAGACCCAGGCATTCCGCGCGAACCGTTTCGAGGGACGCACGCATGTTCTCAAGCGTCGCCAGCTGGGTCGCACCACCTTCGGAAAGCCTGGTTCCGAGCGTTTCAAGCCCGGAGAGAGCTTCTGTCAGGCTTGCCGTGCTTTGTCCGACGTGCCCTGCAATGCGCCCACCGCTGGCTTCTGCCTCGTCCAATTGCGATTTGAGGGTGGAGACCCGGGTTTCGATCTGGCGCAAACTGGCCTCGCTCACGCCCATGGCTTCGGGGAGGTCCCTGGTCGAGTGCTGGACGCTTGCCTGGATAAGTTCAAGCAGGCGGACACTGCTGTCGGTCAGCTTGGCAACGGTGGCGTCGGTCCCGGTCAGGGCATCGCGGCTCGCGACCAGCTTTTCGGCCAGCACGTCCAGGCTTGCCGCGATCCGTCCTTCGGTTTCGCTGCCCTGGGCCGCGGCATCTTGCAGCTTTCCAGCCAGCAACGTCATCTGGGCCGTTACCGTTTCACCCTGCTTCACCAGCTCGCGGCCCTGCGCTTCATGCGTTTCGCGCCGTTCGGCAATCCGGCCGTCCAGTTCGGCCAACTGGGTATCGATCCGGGCAACGAACTCGCCGTGTCGGTCGTCGAAGTCGGCCAGGCGCCGTTGCAGTTCTTCGGTAAAGACGCGGTCGCGCTCGACCATTCGGCTGTCGACCTCTTCCGCCTCGCGGCCAAGCTCTGCAAGGCGGTTCCGGGCAGAGGCCATGGCCTTCTCGTCGATATCGCCGACCTTGGCGATCGCCGCGGTGAGATCGTCCTCAAGCCGGCCGATCGCCCCGCGCCAGGCCTCAAGCGCGTTTCCTTCGCCCTCGCGCAGCGACCGCCCGATCGCTGCGCTTTCATCGCGCACCGCGGTTAGCCGCGAATGCAGCGATTCAAGGCTTGCACCCTCCTGCTCGTCAAGCGTGCTGCGGGCCTGCTGAAGCTCTTCGCCCAGTGAATTGGCGCGGCTGCGGATCGCGGCCAGCGCTTCGATCTCATGATTGTCGAGCTGCGTGCGGAATTCGGCGCCGCGTTCCGAAAGAGCGGCAAAGCGCTGATCGGCAATCACATCCAGCTGGACCATCTGGCGATTGAATTCCGCCAGAGTGTTCTCCACCACCTCGCGCAGCGACTTGACCTGCTTTTCGCTCGCCACGCCGAATTCGTTGAGACGGTTGAAGCCGCTGACCAGATCCTCGACCTGGGCGTGAGCCGTTCGGCCGGCGTTGCCGATGTTGTTTGTCACATCCTTGGCCGAGCTGGCGATCACCGGAAGATGACCGCGCAGGGTTTCCATGTTTTCAAGCGCCGATGCGCTGACCGTCTGGATCTGGTCAAGCCGGGTGCCGTTGTCCTGGATCAGGCTGCTGAGCTTATCGGCGTGCTGAGAGAGCCGCTCTGTCGCCACGCGGCCAATCGATTCAATGTCGCGCGCCTGGGCAGCAATGAATTCGCGGGCAAGGCTCAATTCACGGTTTACCGTGGTAAGGCGGGCTTCAAGCCGTGCCGATTCAGCGCCGAGCAATTGCGCGGTTTCGCCAAAGCGGTGCGCCTCTCGGCGGCTGTTGCGCATTGCCAAAAGCCAGAGCAGCGCCACCAGCAGCACCGGAACCGACCAATCCCGGATCCATGCCGTCCATTGCGCCAGGGAACCACCAGCCAGAATTTCAGCCTTGTTGGCCAACACGAAAAGCGCCGACCAGGCGGCTATTCCCGCCACTGTCGCGGTTCCCGCAAGGATTGCCATCCACGGGCGCCGAGAGCGGGCAGGGGGATCTATCCACCAGTCGTCCGCGGGGGCAGCTTGCGCTTCATCCCCAATCTCGGCGGCTTCGCTTACCGGCAGGCCCTGCGGCTCTTCGGTTTCGATGGCTACGATGCGTGTACCCCTGGTCATGAACAACCGTTTACCATGTTACCGGGCGCGATAAACCCCACTTTAACCCGCGCCTGCTACATCCCGCCGTCATGGCCTATGAAGCAGGAGCACTCGACGCCACCCTTGCCGCCGCCGCAGGCGCGGACGGAGAGCTTTTTTCCGAGTTGAAGCAGGCATTTATCGAAAGCGTGGAGCGCCAGCTCGATTTCTTGCAGCGCTCGCGCTGCGACGGGAACTGGCAGATGAGCGCGATGCGGCTCAAGGGCGTTGCTGCGACGTTTCACGCCGCCGATCTGCTCGATCTGGCCAACGAGGCGCTCGACGGTGCCCCGGGTGATCCCGCCGTGCTGCGCCGGATCCGCACATTTCTTGACGATTTTGCAGCAGCTTGACCCCGCGTTTCGGTTGCTGAGGCATCTGTGCCTTGGCACGGTTGATGCGGTCCTCTAGAAGCCCAGCTTTCAACCCCAGAATGCGCGGAGAAAGTCGCTGCGGGTCGCGGTCCTTACGATGGGTGAGCCTGCCGAGCCGGGCAGCCAGCTTCAGCGCGCATTTCTTCGCATCGGCGGACTGACGATTGCGCGTCAGCAGTTGGCGCTGGCGCTTGAGATGCGCTGTGAACGGATCGTGTGCATTGCCCCGCATCTGTTCCCCGAAATAGTAGAGCTTCAGCATCTTGCCGAAGCTGCCAAGGCGCAGTTCCATGTCATTTCCGATGCCCGCCCGCTGGTTGGGCTAGTTACGGCCGTCGACGAGGTAATCGTGCTAGGGGACGGTCTGTTCGTCTCGGTACCGGACGCCGCCGCGTTGCTGGAGGCGGGGCAGGCAGTCCTGGTTCAGCCGATTGAACAAGGCCTTGCGGCAGGATTTGAACGGATCGACCTCAATCATGCGGGAGCCGCGGCAATGCGGTTGCCCGGGCGTCTGGTCGAGCGGCTGGCAGAGCTGCCTGTGGACGTCGACGCCGCTTCGGCGCTGCAGCGGATCGCCTTACAAGCCGGAATCCGCCAAAAAGCGATACCCACGCCGGGCCAGGACGGTGTGTTCTGGACATTGGTACGCAGCGAAGCCGAAGCGCACGCGATCGAGCCGCAATGGATCCGCCAACGCACCATGGGCGAAGGGGCGCTCAGTCCGTCTAGCGGCCTGGCCTTGCTGGGCGTGCGCAGTTTTGGGCCGGCTTTGCTTCATGCCGGCAGCGGCGCGATGGGCCTGGTTGTCGCCGCCACGGTGCTGGTGGTTCTGGCGCTTGGCGCGGGCTGGTTTCTGCTGGTTCCGCTTGGCTTGGTGCTGGTTGGCCTGGCCTGGCTGCTGCGCGAGGCGGCGGTCATGCTTTCGCGCATCGAGAACGACACGCGCCGCGACCAGAAAGGGCTGGACGCGAAGCAGGTCTTTGGCGCGATCTGCGACTGCGCAATCATCTTGCTGGCGGCCTGGGGCACCGAATTTCATCCCGGACAGCACTTTGTGGACCGACTTTTCCCGCCGTTCATGCTGGTTGCTCTGCTGCGGATCTTGCCCAGGCTGATTTCGTCGCGTTGGGCGGGCTGGCTGGGTGACCGCGGGTTGCTTGCCCTGGGACTGGCGCTGGCGATCCTGGCCGGACCGGGCTCTGCCGTCATTCATGCTGCCGCCACGGTGGTCGCGATCGCAGGAATCGTTGTTCCTTCGCGGCAAACTCGGCTAACGCGACCTTAACCAAACAGCACTAAGGCACGGGGCATGAGTAATACTGCTGCCCATGCGAATCCCGCCGTTTCCGTTGAGACGGCCATGCGCGAGGAGCTGGCCCATGGCGATGCCCTGATCGGCACCATTGCGCCGATCCTGCGTCACCTGCTGGCCAACGACGAACATTCGGTCTTTGGGGACGAGATCATCGCCTCGATGCGGGGCATGATGGCGGATGTTGCGCGGCAGATGCTTGACGCCTGCCAGGCCGCCTCGGGCGAGATTGACCGGCCTGAACACAATCCGGCGCGGATCGCCGCGCTGGTCAACCGATTTGTCGCCCACCCTGGTTTCCTCGCCCACGGCCATGCACTGGCGCTAGAATGGCAACTGACTGTCCGGCTTCAGGCGCGGCTCGCGCTCGATCCGGTGATCTCGCCGCTGCTCCAGGCCCTGATGGCGTCCAGCGAATCCGAGACTGCGGCCTCGGCCATGGCACTGCTCGCCTCGCAAGCCCGGTTTGCCCAGTCCCAGCGGCGGATGGAATTGCCGCTGACCGAGCTGCCGGGCGATCTGCTGCACGCCGCGCTGCTTTCGCTGCGTGCGATCGGCGAAGACATGCCGGAGTACGGAGAGGCCGTCGCCACGGTAGAGCGGGACTTGCGGTCTTCCTTTGATGAAAGCCGCAGCCGTCTTGGCCTGATCTCGCGACTGGTGACCGGGATGGGAGGTGGAGCGACCGCTGCGCTGACCGTGACCCACGCCGGGGTCAGCCTGTTCCTTACCGCCCTGGCGCTGGCATCCGGTCAGGACCGCGACATGGCGGTGCTGGCGACAAACGAGGGGCAGGTGGCCCGCCTTGCGCTTGCCCTGCGCGCTTCGGGCCTGAAGCCGACGGCAATCGAGGAGCAATTCGTGACCCTCCACCCCGAAGTGATGCTGCCGACCGGTTTCGAAACCATGGGCTCAGACCAGGCCGCAGCCTTGCTTGCGCGTTCCGCGGCCTACCCAGGTAGCTGACGCCGGTGGAAGCCGATCCCCGATCCTTTGCTCAGGCACGCAGCGATGCGGAGGGCCAACTGGTCTTCGCGCAGGAGCCGTTGGTCAGCCTGCAGCTGGATTGTGGCGGCGAAATTCCTGGTCCGATTGCGATCCCTTCCTTGCGCGAAGTCGAGGCCAAGGCCCGCAATTTCGGGATGAAGCTGGCCCGCACGATCCGCGCCAGCAACGGCAGGGAATCGATCGTTGCCTGGATCGAAGTCGAACCGGCAGATGATGGGGGGTGCTCGATCCGGATCGGGTCGTGGCAAGTCAATTCTTTGCCGCCAGAAGACCCTGCGCAGGTCGCCGAACATCGATCGGCGATCGACCGCACCCTGGCGGAACTGACCGCACAGATCGACGCGCAGCAGAACCTGCTTGCGGTCTCGACCGATGCCCCGGATCTGGCGGAAGTCGCCGCGGCGATGCGCAAGGGGATCGGCCAGCCGTGGACCGACTTCGTCGCGGTTGAAGGTGCGGCACACGAACAGCCTATGCACTGGCGTTTGCTGGATGGCGCGGCGATCGCAATCGCCGGATCGCAGCGGAGCTGGCGCGCCAGCCTGCTCCCGCGCGCGCTGCCGGGTGGCGCTCCGATCGGTTTTGACCTGTGCTTTACCGCCGATGTGCCGCTGCCCGCTTCGCCGCCCCGACCGGCGGCCGGAGCCGTGATCCTGCCCAGCAACGAACCGGGTCTGGTCGGCCGCGATATCGCCCCGGTACTGCGGCAACCGATCGCACGGATCATTGCCAACGCGGAAACCATTCGGACGCGAATGGCCGGTCCGCTTGCCGAGGAATACAGCCAGTACGCGGCCGATATTGCCGCCGCGGGACAGCACCTGCTCGCGCTGGTCGAGGACATGGCCGACCTTGAGGTTGTCGAATCCGAAGATTTCAACACGGCCCCGGACCGGATCGATCTTGCCGATGTCGCGCGCCGCGCGGGCGGCATCCTTGCGGTTCGCGCGCAGGAACGCGCCATTGCGATCGACGCGCCGAAGCTGGGGGAACACCTGCCCGCGATCGCGGAGTTTCGCCGCGTCCTGCAGATCCTGCTCAACCTGGTCGGAAATGCGATTCGCTATGCACCCGACAATTCGCAGATCTGGATACGCCTGGAAGACGCGGGCGGCCGGGCACGCCTGATCGTCGCCGATCAGGGCCCAGGCCTCAGCGACGAACAGCAGACCAAGGTCTTCGAGAAGTTCGAGCGGCTCGGCCGAAGCGGGGAAGACGGCGGGTCCGGTCTTGGGCTTTACATTTCGCGCCGGCTGGCCCGCGCCATGGGCGGCGAACTGACGGTGGAAAGCGCGCCGGGCCAAGGCGCGCGGTTCATCCTCGACCTTCCGGCCGATTTACTTGCTCTTGCCCCCACCACGGCGCAGCAGCACAAGGACGAGGAGGCCGACAGCGGCGAGAATTGAGCCGTTGAAGGCCCATTTGCGGTCGGCCAGCATGAAGCTTTCGCTGGGCCACATGATAATTCCAAGCCCCTGACCGACCCAAAGCAGGCCCATCAGGACAGCCAGAACGGCGACAAAGCCGACGATGATGCGCACGAACGCCATGTCATGATCTCCTGCGCCAGCGCCATGTGGCGCCTGCGCAGAGGATCATCGGCGCTGAATCAGCGCTTGTCGAGCAGAACGTAATCGCGCTGGGTCGGACCGGTGTAGAGCTGGCGCGGACGGCCGATCTTCTGGCCGGGATCGCTGATCATCTCGTTCCATTGCGCGACCCAGCCCACCGTACGGGCCAGCGCAAACAGCACGGTGAACATGGTGGTCGGGAAGCCGATCGCCGAAAGGATCACGCCCGAGTAGAAATCGACGTTGGGGAACAGCTTCTTCTCGATGAAGTAGGGATCGTTCAGCGCCATTTCCTCAAGCTGCAGGGCAACTTCGAAGACCGGATCGTTGATCTTCAGCGCGTCGAACACCTCGCGCAGGGTCTGCTGCATCACGGTCGCGCGCGGATCGTAGTTCTTGTAGACGCGGTGACCGAAGCCCATCAGGCGGAACGGATCGTTCTTGTCCTTGGCGCGTTCGATGTAGTGCGGGATGCGATCGGGGGTTCCGATCTCGTGCAGCATGTTGAGCGCGGCTTCGTTTGCACCGCCATGCGCCGGACCCCACAGGCAGGCGATCCCCGCCGCGATGCAGGCAAACGGATTTGCACCGGATGAACCGGCCAGGCGGACGGTGCTGGTCGAAGCGTTCTGTTCGTGATCGGCGTGAAGGATGAATATCCGGTCCAGCGCCTTCTCAACCACGGGATTTACCTCGTACTTCTCGGCCGGAACCCCAAAGGTCATCCGCAGGAAGTTGCCAGTGTAGGACAGCGAGTTATCCGGATAGACGAACGGCTGGCCAACCGAATACTTGTAGGCCATCGCCGCGATCGTCGGCATCTTGGCGATCAGACGGTGGCTGCTGATCTTGCGGTGCTGCGGATCGGCAATATCCGTGCTGTCGTGGTAGAACGCCGAAAGCGCACCGACCACGCCGCACATGATTGCCATCGGGTGCGCATCGCGGCGGAAACCGCGATAGAAGGTGGCAAGCTGTTCGTGCAGCATCGTGTGGCGGGTGATCGTGCGGGAAAAGTCGCTCAGTTCCGTCTGGCTCGGCAGTTCCCCGTTGAGCATCAGGTAGGCAACTTCCATGAAGCTGGAATGTTCCGCCAGCTGGCCGATCGGATAGCCACGGTGCAGCAGGACGCCTTCATCGCCGTCGATATAGGTCAGCGCGCTCTCGCACGAGGCGGTCGACATGAACCCCGGGTCGTAAGTGAACATCCCGGTCTGGCCATAGAGCTTGCGAATGTCGATTACGTCCGGACCAACCGTGCCCGAAAGGACGGGGAATTCGAAATCGCCGTTGCCGGTGTTCAGTTTTGCCTGATTGGCCACCTTACCTGTCTCCTCAAACCTGGCCTGCATCCGCTTGAGCCTGTGCGGAAATCCGCGCAAGGCTTTCATCGCGTCCAAGCAGGACCAATACGTCGAATATACCTGGGGAGGTCGTTTGTCCCGTTAGCGCGGCCCTAAGGGGTTGTGCAAGCTTTCCAAGGCCCAGACCGCGTTCTTCGGCCATGGCCTTGAGCCTGGTTTCCAGCGCTTCGAGCGACCAGTCGTTGCAATCGGTCAACCGGGCGTGAATTGCGCCAAGCAAGCCGCGCGCATCCTCGGTCAGCAAGGCAGCGGCTTTCTCGTCGATCGCCAGCGGTCGCTGGACGAACAGAAACGCCCCACCGGCCGCCAGATCGTTCAGATCCTTTGCCCGCACCTTCAGCACCGGCATGGCCCGCGCCAGCAGGTCGATGTCGATTTCTCCATCCATCCGCGGCGCGACCAGCTGGGCCAGACGCATGTCGTCCGCCTCGCGCAGGTAATGGCCGTTAAGATTTTGCAGTTTGGCAAGGTCGAAGCGCGACGGGCTCTTGCCGACATGCGCAATATCAAACCACTCCACCGCCTGATCGCGGCTGATTATCTCGTCATCGCCGTGGCCCCAGCCAAGCCGGAGCAGATAGTTGAACAGCGCCTCGGGAAGGATCCCCATTTCGTCGCGATAGGCATCGACGCCCAGCGCGCCGTGGCGCTTGGACAGCTTCGCCCCGTCATGCCCGTGGATCAGCGGAACGTGGGCATAGACCGGCTCGGGCCAATCCATCCCGCGGATGATCGCCAGTTGGCGAAAGGCGTTGTTGAGGTGATCGTCACCGCGGATCACGTGGGTGACCCCCATGTCGCGATCGTCGACCACCACGGCCAGCATATAGGTCGGCGTGCCATCGCTGCGCAGCAGCACGAAATCGTCCAACTCGGCGTTCTGCACCTCGACCCGGCCCTGGACCTGATCCTCGATCACGGTCTCGCCCACGCGCGGGGCCTTGATCCGCACGACATAGGGCTTGCCTTCCGGCCAGGTCGCCGGATCGGCATCGCGCCATTCGCTGTCGAGACGAAAGGTCCGGCGCTCTGCCTGGGCGGCCTCGCGGCGGGCCTGGAGTTCTTCCGGGGTCAGGTAGCAGCGATAGGCGTGCCCCTTGTCCATCAGCTCATGGGCAACCGCGGCATGGCGATCGGAACGGGCGAACTGGAACGTCGCCGGTTCATCCCCGGCCAGGCCAAGCCATTCAAGCCCATCAAAGATCGCGTCGATCGCGGAATCGGTCGATCGCGCGCGATCGGTATCCTCGATCCGCAACAGGTATTGACCGCCATGGTGCCTGGCAAACAGCCAGTTGAACAGCGCGGTCCGCGCACCGCCGATATGAAGGTATCCGGTCGGGGAGGGGGCAAAGCGCGTAACGACGCCGCGGGGGTCGCCCGTTGCCGCCATGACGCTATCGCTTGCCATCAATCGTCCCTTCCTGTCATCTGCAAGCCATGGCGACCGAAGCCTATCCTCAGGTGCCGATGGGCGGCGCGGCGCCGGACGGCGCTGCACTGCAACATAGCCATTGGCGCAACCGCTTCGACTTGTCCAGCGGGCTTGAAGCGGTCGAGCAATTCCTGGCCCGGGCCGGGTTTGAGCAGGGACCCTGGGCGGTCGCGGCCTTTGCCGCCGGGATCGCTGCCTGGTTCACGGCCGCCAACGCCTGGCAGTGGCTGGGGGTTGTCCTGGCAGGGGCCGGGATCGCCGGCGCGGCCCTGGCGCTGCTGCGCGGCGACGGACGTTTCCCCTACCTTCGCCGCGCCATGACTGTCGCTGGGCTCGCCCTTGCGGCTGGGTGCGCGCTGGTCTGGTTCAAGTCCGCCTTTACCGGCACCGAGCCGATCGCCAGGCCGACGGTCAGCACTGTGGAAGCGACGGTCCTGAACCGCGAGGAGCAACCCGCCGAACACCGGGTACGCCTGTTGCTGGCTCTGCGCGAAGCCGAGACCGGCCGCGCGATCAAGGTCCGGGTCAACCTTGATCTCGATCGCGACCTGTCCGGATTGCAGGAAGGCTCCCGGATTCGGTTGCGCGCGCGGCTGGTTCCGCCTGCTCCGCCGATGCTGCCGGGCGGTTATGACTTCGCCCGCAGCGCCTGGTTTTCCGGTATCGCCGCGACCGGCAGCGTGCTGGGAGAGATAACGGTCCTGGCCGAGGGATCGGGCGGAGCAATCAAGGCGCTGCAACGCGATCTGTCGCGCCATGTTCGCGCGAATCTCGAAGGCTCTCCGGGGGCGATTGCGGCTGCGTTTGCCAGCGGGGATCGCGGCGCCATTGCCGAAGACGATGAAACCGCGATGCGCGATGCGGGGTTGACCCACCTGCTTTCGGTCAGCGGCCTGCATGTCAGCGCCGTTGTCGCGGCCGCCTATCTGATCGCGCTGCGCCTGCTGGCGCTGTTTCCGTGGCTTGCCTTGCGGGTCCGGCTGCCCCTGCTGGCCGCGGGATTCAGCGCCCTGGCCGGGATTGCCTATACCCTGCTGACCGGAGCGGAGGTTCCGACGATCCGTTCCTGCATCGGAGCCCTGCTGGTGCTGGCGGCGCTGGCCATCGGCCGCGAACCGCTATCGATGCGAATGGTCGCGGTGGCCGCATTCCTGGTCCTGCTGATCTGGCCCGAGGCGCTGGTCGGACCCAGTTTTCAGATGAGCTTTACAGCCGTCATGGCAATCGTTGCCCTGCACGGATCGAGTGCGATGCGGGCGTTCAATGCCCCGCGCGAGGAGCCATTCTGGGCGCGTGGGCTGCGTCAACTCGGCGGACTGCTGCTTACCGGGATCGTGATCGAGCTGGCCCTGATACCGATCGGTCTTTTCCATTTTCACCGCGCCGGGGTTTACGGGGCGCTCGCCAACGTCATTGCGATCCCGCTGACCACGCTGGCGTCGATGCCGCTTATTGCCCTGGGGCTGCTGTTCGATTCGGTCGGGGCGGGCGCTCCGTTCTGGTGGCTGGCGGGCAAGTCGCTCGAACTGCTGCTTGCCCTCGCGCACTGGACCGCTGCGATGCCTGGCGCGGTTACCATGATGCCCGCCATGGGGCGCGGCGCCTTTGGGCTGTTCCTTCTGGGGGGACTGTGGCTTGCGCTGTGGTCGGGAAGAGCGCGCTTGTGGGGACTGATCCCGGCAGCAATCGGTACCCTGTTGCTGGTCCAGGTGCGCGCGCCGGATATCCTTGTATCGGCTGACGGTCGCCACGTCGGGATTACCGGTGAAAGCGAGGATGAACTGCTGGTCCTGCGCGAGAGCCGCAGCGACTATGCGCGCGAAAATCTGACCGAAACCGCAGGAATGAACGGTGATGTGCGCCTGATCGACGGGTTCCCCGGAGCGCGCTGCAACACGGACTTTTGTGCCCTTCGGCTCGATCGCGGCGGACGAGGCTGGCAGATTCTGATCGGACGCGGCAACGACATGGTCGGTGAACGCGAACTCGCCGCGGCCTGCGAGCGGAGCGATATCGTCATTGCGCCTCGCTATCTGCCGCGTTCGTGCCGCCCACGCTGGCTCAAGGCCGATCGTCGGATGCTCGACCGAACCGGCGGGCTGACGATCGACCTGCAGGATACCGAAATCGATTCAGTGGCGGCCCAAGAAGGCGAACACGGTTGGTGGAGTCCACCCGCCGCGCGGCCATTCCAGCCGCGTCAGGCCGAGGTTAAAGCCATCCAGACCTCGACCAACCCAGCCGACGACCCCGGCACCGCTAGCGCTCCTGATCCTCAGTGATAACGGCGGAGCAATCCGGCCAGCTTGCCCTGAACCACAACTTCGCGCAGATCATAGACCTGCGGCTCGTAGGCGGCATTGGCCGGATCGAGCCGAACCCGGCCGTTCTCCCGCCGCAGATATTTCAGGGTCGCTTCCTCGCCGCGGACAAGCGCGACCACGATTTCTCCATCGCGGGCCGAATCGGTGCGGCGGATCAGCGCATAGTCGCCATCGAGGATGCCGGCTTCGATCATCGAATCCCCCGACACTTCGAGCGCGTAATGCTCACCCGCGCCCAGCAGCGCAGCGGGAACGGGCAGGGTGGCCGACGTTTCCATCGCTTCGATCGGCACGCCAGCCGCAATCCGCCCGTGGAGCGGAATCTCGATCACAGCGTTGGCCGGAGCTGGTTTCGCCTCTGGCGGACGGATCACCGCCGCGGCGGCATTGCTGTTTGCGGCGCGAACCGGAGCCTTGCTCGATACGTCTTCCGGCTGCTTCAGCACTTCGAGCGCACGGGCGCGGTTGGGCAGGCGGCGGATGAAGCCGCGTTCTTCCAACGCCGAAATCAGCCGGTGAACGCCTGACTTCGATTTCAGATCGAGCGCCTCCTTCATCTCTTCAAACGAAGGGGAAACGCCAGTCTCTTCCAGGCGCACCTGGATGAACCGGATCAACTCGTGCTGCTTGCGGGTCAGCATGCCTGCATCACTCCGTTGGAACGGGGTGGAACGGGAATGTTCCTGCACCGTTCAGTGAACGAATGCGGAACAATTATGCAACAAAGTGAATCGAGTCAAGCAATTCCGCCATTCTCGAGCAGATAGATCGAAACCAGTTCACCCGCCACCACCGGCGGGGCATCGACCGGGCGGTTTATCAGGACATTGCTCGAAGCCAGAGCCCCCAAGGCGCCGCTGTCCTGATTGAGCCGCGCGCTGACCCGGGCGCCGTCCCACCGCGCGCGCAGGTACTCGTGCCGGGGCCCGCCGGGCGGAAGATCCTCGCCCGCGCGGGTCCAGATCGGTTGGGGCAGGGGGCTGGCCGCGCCCAGCATCGCGCGCAGCAACGGAAGCAGGAACAGAAATGCGGTAACGTGGCTCGATACCGGATTGCCGGGCAAACCAACCACCAACTGGGTGCCGCGCCGCGCCACCATGATCGGCTTGCCGGGCTTGACCGCGACCTTCCAGAAATCGATCTCGGCCCCCCAGGCCAGCAGCGCCGGGCGGATCAGGTCGTGATCACCGACCGAGGCTCCGCCGCTGGTTACCACCACGTCTGCCCCTTCCGCCTGGGCGAGGGCGGCGGCGAGGGCGTCCATCCGGTCGGGTACAGGCCCAATCCGCTCGATCCTGCAGGGCACGGCCGCGGCAATCTGGGCAGAGAGCATTACGCCGTTGCTGGCGGGGATCTGGTGGTGGGCACAGGCGGTTGGATCGCTCGACAGCTCGTCACCGCTGTCGATCACGGCGATCCGGGGAACGCGGCGGACCGCAAGATGGCTGTAGCCCCCTCCAAGCGCAAGGGCGAGCTGCGCCGGGCCTAGCCGGGTTCCAGCTGCCAACAGCGTGCCGCCCTCGGTGAAATCCATGCCCGTGCGCCGGATGTGCTTGCCGGTAGGATCGGGCGGGGTGCCGGTGAGCGTCAGGGCGGCCCCGTCGCGCGCAGAATCTTCCTGCATCAGCACCATGTCGGCGCCTTGCGGCATAAGCGCGCCGGTTGCAATCCGCACCGCCTCTCCCGCGCCGAGCGAGCCGTCAAACGGATGCCCGCAGGCGCTTTCGCCGATCACGCGCCACGGCCCGGGCAGGTCAGCCGCGCGCAGGGCAAATCCGTCCATCGCAGAAAGGTCCGCCGGGGGCTGGGTGCGCCGCGCGGTCATCGGCTCGGCAAGAAAGCGGCCAAGGGCGTCGGCCACCAGGACGCGCTCGACCGGTAGCGGCACCGCCAGCCCCAGCAGGCGGGACTGGGCTTCAGCCAGCGGCAGCAACGCCATCAGTCTGCCGCCCGCCATGGTCCGGACTTGCCGCCGAGTTTCTCAATCAGGCGAATGCCGGAAATAGCCATGCCCTTGTCGATCGCCTTGGCCATGTCGTAGATCGTCAGCAAGGCGACCGAAACCGCGGTCAGGGCTTCCATTTCGACACCGGTGCGCCCGGTAAGCGAAGCGCTTGCTGCGACATGGACCCCGCTTTCCTCGAGCGTGAATTCGACCGTCACCGCATCGAGCGCCAAGGGATGGCAAAGCGGGATCAGTTCGGCGGTTTTCTTCGCTGCCATGATCCCGGCGATCCGCGCAGCGGCGAGGACATCGCCCTTGGGCACCGCACCATCGCGGATCGCGGCGAGTGCTGCGGGAGACATTGCAATCCGGCCTTCGGCCACCGCGACGCGCCGGGTTTCGGCCTTGCCGCCGACGTTGACCATTCGCGCCTTGCCCTGTTCGTCGAGGTGGGTGAGCCGGTTCATCGGATCATCCTTCGAGGAGAGAGCGCGTGGCCGCTGCGACGTCTGCCTGCCGCATCAGGCTTTCACCCACCAGGAACGTGCGGATGCCGCTGGCTTCGAGCCGCAGCAGATCGGCATGCGAGTTGATCCCGCTTTCGCTTACCAGCAAAGTCCCTTCGGGTGCCAGCGCGGCAAGCCGCTCGGTGGTGGCAATATCGGTGACGAACCGTTTGAGATCGCGGTTGTTCACCCCGATCAGGCGGCTGTGCAGCCGCGCCGCGCGCTCCATCTCGGCTTCGTTGTGAACCTCGACCAGCACATCCATGCCGCGTTCGCGCGCCGCGCTTTCGATCTCGGACATCTGCGTGTCGTCCAGTGCGGCGACGATGATCAGGATCGCGTCGGCACCGATCGCGCGGGCTTCGGCGACCTGCCAGGGATCGACCATGAAATCCTTGCGCAGAACCGGGAGATTGCAGGCCGCCCGGGCAGTTATCAGGTAATCCTCATGCCCCTGGAAATAAGGCGCATCGGTCAGAACCGAGAGGCACGCCGCACCGCCAGCCTGATAGGCCCGGGCATGGGCAGGCGGATTGAAGTCCGCGCGGATCAGGCCCTTGGACGGGCTGGCCTTCTTGATCTCTGCGATCAGGGCAAAACCGCTGGTTGCTTTGCTGCGCAGCGCCGCTTCAAAGCCGCGCGGGGCAGTCTGGTCAGCCGCGCGCGCATCGAGTTGCTCCAGCGAGGCCGATGCCATGCGGGCGGAAACTTCTTCGCGCTTTGCGGCGCAGATTTCGGCGAGTTTGTCGGTCATTTTACGGCTTCAATCCAGCAGTCGAGCAGCGCCTTGGCAAGTCCCTTGTCGATCGCCTCGGCGGCTTCCTCGACGCCTTCGAGCCAGTCTTCGGCCTGTCCAGCCAGGATCAGCGCGGCCGCGCTGTTTAGCAAGACGGCATCGCGATAAGCCCCCGGTTCGCCGTCAAGCAGGCGGCGCAGCGCGGCGGCATTGAACGCGGCATCCCCGCCGCGCAGGTCCTCCAGCGGATGCGGGGTCAGCCCGGCATCGTCGGGGGACACTTCAGTCGGAAAATTCGGCAGGCCAAGCGCGCCGATATAGCTGGTTCCGGCAATCGACAGTTCGTCGAGTCCTTCCGCGCCCGAGACGATCAGCGCCGCCTCGGAGCCAAGCAATTGCATCGCATCGCGGTACAGCACGATCAGGTCGGGTCTTGCGACCCCGACCAGCTGGCGCGTCACCCCCGCGGGGTTGGCCAGCGGGCCGCACAGATTGAAGATCGTCCGCCGCCCCAGCGCCTTGCGGATCGGAGCGACCCGGGCCAGCGCCGGGTGGTGCGCCTGGGCGAACAGGAAGGCGATCCCAAGATCAGGCAGGGTCTGCTCCGCCATTTCGGAAGCCCGGGCCAAATCCAGCCCAAGCGCTTCCAGCGTATCGGCTCCTCCGGCCAGGCTTGAAGCCGCGCGGTTGCCGTGCTTCGCCAGCGGCACCTCGCAAGCCGCAACGACCAGCGCAACCGCGGTCGAAACGTTAAGGCTGTGCTGGCCGTCGCCCCCAGTGCCGCAGACATCGATCGCGCCTTCGGGTGCCGCCACCGGCTTCATCCGTGCGCGCATGGCGCTTACCGCTCCGGCTACTTCGCCTGCGCTTTCGCCGCGTTCGGCCAGTTCGATCAGGACATCGCGGATTTCGCCGTCCGCCATCGCGCCGTCGAGCATGCGCCCGAACAGCGCCTCCGCCTCAACGAACGACAGGCTCATGCCGGGACCTTGACCGCCAGTCCGCAGATCCGGAGGAAATTGGCGAGCATTTCGTGGCCAT
>JBJTMC010000217.1:0-4965 GCA_046063325.1 Novosphingobium sp. | reverse complement strand
TGGCATGGACGGCGCAATCCTGTTTTCCGACATCCTGATCGTGCCCTACGCGATGGGTCAGGATCTGGAGTTTCTGCAGGGCGAAGGCCCGCACCTCTCGCCGCGGCTGGCCGATGCCGCGCTGGCGAGCCTCCACGCCGTACCCGAGCGGCTGACTCCGATCTACGATACGGTCAGGCTGGTTCGCTCCCAGCTCCCGGCGGACAAGACCATGCTGGGCTTTGCCGGCAGCCCGTGGACCGTGGCGACCTACATGGTCGCGGGCGAGGGCAGCCGTGACCAGCACACCACCCGCGAAATGGCCTACCGCGATCGCGGCGCGTTCCAGGCGATCATCGACGGGATCGTTTCGGTCACGATCGAATACCTGGCCGGGCAGATCCAGGCCGGAGCCGAAGCCGTGCAATTGTTCGACAGCTGGGCCGGGAGCCTCGCTCCGGCCGAATTCGAACGCTGGGTGATCGCCCCCAACGCAGCGATCGTCGCGGCGCTCAAGGCCCGGTTCCCGCAGGTTCCGGTCATCGGCTTTCCCAAGGGTGCGGGCGAAAAGCTGCCGGCCTATGCCCGCGAGACCAGGGTCGATGCGCTGGGCCTTGACGAAACGATCGACCCGGTCTGGGCGAACCAGGTTCTGCCTGAGGGACTGCCGGTGCAAGGCAACCTCGATCCACTGCTGCTGGTTTCGGGCGGCGCGGAGATGGAGCGGCAGGCGCTGCGGATTCTCGAGGCCTTTGCGGGCAGACCGCACGTGTTCAACCTGGGCCACGGGATCGGGCAGACCACCCCGCTCGAAAATGTCGGGCAATTGCTCAATCTGGTGCGAAACTGGCGCGACTGACCTATATCGCCTCACATGAACTGGGTGATCTCCATGACCTACCTCTGGCTCAAGGCTGGCCATATCATTTTCGTGATCTTCTGGATGGCCGGGCTGTTCATGCTGCCGCGCTATTTCGTCTACCATCAGGAAGCGCCCGAAGGCTCGCCAGAGAACGCGCTGTGGACCGAGCGGGAGGGGCGCCTGCTGAAGATCATCCTGTGGCCCGCGATGATCATCGCCTGGGCGCTGGGCCTGGCCCTGGCCTGGACCACCGGAGCCTTTGCCCAGGGCTGGTTCCACGTAAAGCTGGCCGCGGTGCTGGGCCTGTCGGCCTACCATGTCTGGCTGGCGGGCTATCACAAGGCACTGGCCCGCGGTGAACGCAGGCTTTCAGGCAGAAGGCTGCGCCTGCTCAACGAGGTGCCTGGAATCGCCGCCGCGCTGATCGTGATCATGGTGGTGCTGCGCCCGTTCTGATTGACGGCGCTGTGTTCAGCGCCTATCTGCACGCCTGACCGGCAAGGCCTGCGCAGACATGCGCGGCGCGATCCGCTTTCTCCAAGCCCATCGATCGTCCGGCCATTCACAGACCCGAATTCACGGATAGATACCCGCAATGCATCTCAAAGAACTCAAGAAGAAAACCTCCGCCGAGCTGGTCGAAATGGCCGAAGAACTGGGCGTTGAGGGCGCGTCGACCATGCGCCGCCAGGACATCATGTTCGGCATCCTCAAGGAAGTGGCCGAAGACGGCGAGGAAATCATCGGCCAGGGCACGATCGAAGTGCTGACCGACGGTTTCGGATTCCTCCGCAATGCCGAGGCCAACTACCTGGCCGGACCGGACGATATCTACGTCTCGCCCAACCAGGTCCGCAAATGGGGCCTGCGCACCGGCGATACCGTGGAAGGCGAGATCCGCGCCCCCAAGGATGGTGAGCGCTATTTCGCGATAACCAAGCTGATCAGCGTCAACTACGACGATCCCGAGGTGGTTCGTCACCGCGTCAACTTCGACAACCTTACCCCGCTTTATCCGGACCAGAAGCTCAGCCTCGATACGCTTGATCCGACCGTCAAGGACAAGTCGGCGCGGGTGATCGACATCATCAGCCCCCAGGGCAAGGGCCAGCGCGCGCTGATCGTCGCGCCGCCGCGCACCGGCAAGACCGTGCTGCTCCAGAACATCGCCAAGGCGATCACCGACAACCACCCGGAAGTGTTCTTGCTGGTGCTGCTGGTCGACGAACGGCCCGAGGAAGTCACCGACATGCAGCGCTCTGTGAAGGGCGAGGTGATCTCCTCGACCTTCGACGAGCCTGCCAGCCGCCACGTGCAGGTCGCCGAAATGGTGATCGAGAAGGCCAAGCGCCTGGTCGAACACAAGCGCGACGTGGTGATCCTGCTCGATTCGATCACCCGCCTGGGCCGCGCCTACAACACCGTGGTGCCCAGCTCGGGCAAGGTCTTGACCGGCGGTGTCGACGCCAACGCTCTGCAGCGCCCCAAGCGCTTCTTCGGTGCAGCGCGCAACATCGAGGAAGGCGGCTCGCTCTCGATCATCGCCACCGCGCTGATCGACACCGGCAGCCGGATGGACGAAGTGATCTTCGAAGAGTTCAAGGGCACCGGCAACTCGGAAATCGTGCTCGACCGCAAGGTCGCCGACAAGCGCATCTTCCCGGCGCTGGATGTCGGCAAGTCTGGCACCCGCAAGGAAGAACTGCTGGTCGAGAAGGACAAGCTTTCCAAGATGTGGGTCCTGCGCCGGATCCTGATGCAGATGGGCACGGTCGACGCGATGGAATTCCTGCTCGACAAGATGAAGGATTCCAAGACCAACGAGGACTTCTTCGCAACGATGAACCAGTAGGCACCCCGGATGGCAGCCGACCTGATCCTCGTCGTCGGCTGCACTGGGGCTGGCAAAACCACCTATGCGCGCCAGCTCTGTGAGGGGCTTGGCGCGCTGCGGTTTTCGATCGACGAATGGATGGTGGCGCTGTTCTGGGCCGACAGTCCGCAGCCAATTCAGTTTGCCTGGACCATGGAGCGCGTCAACCGCTGCGAGGCGCAGATTTTCGCCATGGCCCGGCAGTCCGCGATGCGCGGTTTGCCTGCCGTGCTCGATCTGGGTTTCACCACCCGGGCGCACCGCGACAAGTTTCGCGCCCTGGCAGCCGATGCCGGCCTTTCGGTCGCGGTCCATTTCGTCGATGTCCCGGCGGATGAGCGCTGGGTCCGGGTCAACCGCCGCAACAAGGAGCAAGGCGAGACCTATGCCATGACGGTCGACCGGCAGATGTTTGATTTCATGGAAGGGCTGTGGGAGCCACCCACTGAGGCCGAGTGGTCGGCGGGCGGGGGACTGCGGATTACCGCCACCGGGGCAGCATCGGAAGCATGAGCGGCACCCTGCCACGGCAGGCGGTCCTGACCGGTGCACCGGGGGCTGGAAAGACCACGTTGCTGCATGCCGCCGCCGCCGCAGGGATTCGCACCTCGCCCGAAGTGGCGCGGCGGATCCTGCAGGAGCCCGGCGGAATGGAGCTGCGCGAAACCGACCCGCTCGGCTTTGCCGAAGCGATGGTCGAGGCCCACGCCCGCGAGTTCGAACTGCACAGGGCAGGGCAAGGCCCGGTCCTGTTCGACCGGGGATTTCCCGACGTGGTCGGGTTTCTCGACGTTTCCGGTCTGCCGGTGCCCAAGGCAATCGACGCGATTTGCCGCGACCGGCGCTACACCGGCCCGATCCTGCGCGCCCCGGCCTGGGCGGCGATCTATGCACAGGACGCCGAACGGATCCAGGACTGGGAGCAGGCCGTCGCCAGCGACAAAGCCGTCACCGCTGCGTGGAAGCGGTACGGCTATGCGGTGACGGACCTGCCGCTTGCTTCAGTTGCGGAGCGTTTGACGGCTTTGGTTCGATCACTTACGGTCAGGATTTGACGCGAAGCTCGAAAATCCCGTCGGATGCGGAAAAGCTGAATGTAAAGAGCTTGAGAATATCGAAACCCAAGATCATCTCGAAGTTCGCGTTTTCATCCATGTCGACGATTTCAAACGGTTCTTCTATCGAGAATAGGGTCAATTCGGCGCTCTCATAGTCTCGGTGGCTTGCGGAAGGGGGGATACGCTTTACCCAAAACGCAATGGCAGCGAGATAGCGTGTGTGAGTTTTGGGGCCATGCAAGCCCGCGAACTGCATGTGGCCCGTACGCATAAGTTTCAGATCGGCGGCAATTGACCGCGCAATCACGGATCTCTGAGCACCGGTATCCACCAAGGCGCGATACTGGTGCTGGTTGAACGCGCTCTCAAACGACCCTGACTGAAAATTCGGCCTGGTGATGCTGACAGGGACTATCAGCCTGTTTTGTTCAAGCGCGCAGCGTTGAACCAACATGCGAATAGAATCCAAGATCCTCAACGGCATCGTCAATCAGCTCAACCGAAAAATTTCCTTCTCCATGCCTGGAGAGCCCAGCCTTGATAGCCTCAATGCTTGTGACGAAATATTCTTCGACCGCCCTATTGCGGAGAAGGGCATGGCGGCCTCGATGCATAACCACAAGGTCTGCGAGTTGGCCTTTTAACCAACGATAGTTGGCTTCTGATTGATCGAGCATGAGCAACCCCTCGTCTCGAAGAATCTAACAGAATCAAGACTCTAGACCAAGTCAAAAGTTTCATGCAATTTGAGTCACTTGATTCGTTGGAGTCAGTTCACTGATGTGTCTTGGCGGGATTGTTTAACTGGAGATTCTACCGCCTGAAGCTGCGCGGCCATCATCTCCCAGAGTTTGTTGACCGCCTTGATCGGTCGAACCATCACCTTGAAATCCTTGATCTTCCCGTCATCATCGAAGTGGATCAGGTCGATTCCGTTGATTGCGATACCGTCGATCTCGCTGGTGAACTCCAGGCATGCTTCGTTGCCCTCGACGATCTCGCGGACATAGCGGAAGCTGTCGTTGCCCAGCACCTTGGCGGCGCTCAGCAGGTACAGCATGACCTTGGCCTTGCCCGCTTGCGGGCTGTGGACCACCGGCGAGTGGAACACCGCATCCTCCGCGACCTGGGCTGAAAGCAGGCCGGCATCGCCACCGCTGTTCATGTAGGCGTGCCAACGATCGACCCCTGCC
>JBJTMC010000216.1:0-19987 GCA_046063325.1 Novosphingobium sp. | reverse complement strand
CATCGTCACCAGCGAAAACACCAGCCACAGCCCCAGCGCCAGGTTGCCGATTGCGGTGTAGCGCTGCAGCAGCCAGTGGCGCGTTCCCGAATGCGCCGAGCCAAGCCCACGCACCCGGCCGATCGAGGTTCCGTTACCCATCGTTCAATCCTTTCAGCGCAGCAGCAGCCAGGCCCAGGTCAGGGCGGTGAGCGCAATGGCAATCAGCGGGGTCGCGACCGACCAGCGCGCGTTGCCTTCCAGTTCGAACCCCGCGCCGATATCCAGCACGAAGTGGCGCAGGCCCGAACACATGTGGTTGAAGAAGGCCCAGGTCAGGCCGATCAGCACCACCTTGCCGTACCAGGCCGAAGCAAGGTGCAGGAACGTTTCATAGCTTTGCGGGCCGCCGGCCAGGGCCCCCAGCCACCAGATCAGCACGCCAAGACCGACCAGTGCCAGCCCATCGCCGGAAACGCGGTGAAGGATCGAGACCAGCATCGCCGGTCCCCAGCGCCACACCTGCATGTGCGGTGCAATCGGGCGATTCGTCTTGGCAGCCATCTGCGGCAATTCCCCTTGGGTTCGAGGCGGAGCGCGAAGCCCCTTCGCGACAATCCCCATAATCAAATCGAAGTCCGGTGCAAGCCGACTAAAGGCGAATGTTGCCGCAAAGGGAATTTGCCGCGAAGAGCGGGTTGTTTCGGCCCCCATGCTGCGCCACAAGCGGGCCATGGCCCAGCGCACTGCACTTGTCACCGGATCCTCGCGCGGGATCGGCGCCGCGATTGCCGCCGCCTTGCGGGCGCGCGGGCTGCGCGTGATCGGACACGCCACCCGCGCGGTCGACGAACAGACGATTGCCGCCGATCTGGCCGACCCGACCGCCCCCGCCGCGCTGTGGGACCAGGCGCTCAACCGCGCGGAGGGGCGGATCGACCTGCTGGTCAACAACGCCGGGCTGTTCAGCGCCAATCCGCTGTCGCTGTCAGACATCGCATGGCTCGACAACTGGGAAGACACGCTGCGGATCAACCTAACCGCCGCGGCCGAACTGTCGCGCTATGCGGTCCGGCACTGGCAGGCCGCAGGGCGCAGCGGACGGATCGTCCATATCGCCAGCCGCGCCGCCTATCGCGGGGATTCGCCGGATCACTGGCATTATGCCGCGGCCAAGGCCGGAATGATCGGCCTGCACAAGACCATCGCCCGCCACTATGCCCACGAAGGCATCCTGAGCTACGCGATCTGCCCGGGCTTTACCGATACGGCGATGGCCGGAGACTACCTTGCCAGCCGCGGCGGCCCCGGCCTGCTGGCGGATATTCCGCTGGGCCGGGTGGCAAAGCCGGAAGAGATCGCGGCGATGGCTGTTTTCTGCGCGCTTGATGCGCCGGAAAGCATGACCGGTGCGGTGCTCGACGCCAATGGAGCGAGTTATGTTCGCTAGGTTCGCCCTTGCCGCACTTGTTACGCTGACCCTGGGGGCAACCCGGCCCGCCGGGCCGGTTGCCAATGCCGCCCAGCGCTTTCCCGCGTCAGATCTTGCCGCTGCCTGCAAGGGCAAGGACGGCTGGACCGATCCCGCCCCGCCCGCGCAGGTGTTCGGCAACACCTGGTATGTCGGCACCTGCGGGATCACCGTGTTGCTGGTAACCACCCCGTCCGGCCATGTCCTGATCGACGGCGGGATGCCCGATGCCGCTCCTCTGGTCGCAGCGAGCATCGCCAGGCTTGGTTTTTCGATCGGGGATGTCCGCTGGATCATCCACAGCCACGAACACTTCGACCATGTCGGCGACCTGGCCGAATTGAAGCGACTGAGCGGAGCAAAAGTTGCCGCGCTGGCCCCGGCCGCTGCCGTGCTGAGCAGCGGCAGGCCTGCCCCTGACGATCCCCAATTTGACCTGTTGGCTGCCCGGCCGATGGCGCCGGTTGCGGTCGATCGGGTGCTTCGCAGCGGGGACACGCTTGCGCTGGGCGGCACCGTGCTGACGGCTCGCGCCACCCTCGCCCATTCGCCAGGCTCGACCAGCTGGACCTGGAAGTCGTGCGAAGGCCGGGTCTGCCGGACCATGACCTATGCCGACAGCACATCAACCATTTCCGCCGAATCCTACCGCTTCCTGGATCACCCGCAGCGGATCGCAGCGGTGCGAAGCGGGCTTGCGGCTGTCGGCACCCTGCCCTGCGGTATCCTGATGACCCCGCACCCGTCGGCCAGCGATCTGTTCGGCCGGTTCGCAAGCGGCAAGCTGAACGATGCGCGCGCCTGCAGCGCCTATGCCCGCGCCGCCACGATCCGGTTCGAAGCACGACTGGCTGCCGAAAGGACCACGCCGTCGGTCAAGGCCGAGCAATGAGCTGGAAACTGATCGCCCTGGCCCCGCGCGGCGTGATCGAGGCCGCACTGCTGGCCCATGAAGACGCGGCCGAGTGGGATCCGGAGATCGTCATCTCGGGCAGCGAAATTGCCGAGGACCGGCCCGACGACTGGCAGCTGGAAGCCTGGCTGGGACGCAAGCCCAGCAAGGCCGACAAGGCCGCAATTGCCGCCCTGTTTCCCGGCAAGGCGCCGACGCTAGTCGAGCAAAAGCTGCCCGATATCGATTGGCTGACCCACAGCCAGCAGGGGCTTGAACCGATCCGCGCCGGACGCTTCCATGTCCACACGCCGGACCATGCCGCGCTGGGCGTTGCGGGCGTGCGCGACTTCGTGATTCCAGCCAGCCAGGCTTTCGGCACCGGCCAGCACGCGACCACTGCCGGGTGCCTGGAAATGCTGGGCGAAATGAAGGCCCGCGGGCTGGTGATCCGCAACCTGGCCGATATCGGAACGGGCACCGGGCTGCTGGCCTTTGCCGCCCTGCACCTGTGGCCGCGCGCGCTGGCTACGGCGAGCGATATCGACGCGGTCTGCATCGGCGTGGTCGAGGACAATGCCCAGGCCAACGGCATCGCGATGGGCGCGCGCGCCGGTGAACTGATCATGCTGGTAGCCGACGGGATGGAACACCCGCTGCTGAACGCGCGCGGTCCCTATGACCTGATCCTGGCCAACATCCTGGCCGGTCCGCTGATCGGCCTGGCTCCGCACTTTGCCAAGGCGCTGGTCCCCGGCGGCCATCTGCTGCTGGCGGGCCTGCTCGAAACGCAGGAGGCGCAGGTGCGCCGCGCCTGCCGGTCGGCCGGGCTGCGGATCGCCGCGCGCAAGGTCAATGGCGACTGGTCGATCCTGTGGCTGCGCAAGCGCGGCGGCGGCGCGGCCATGGCTGACCGTGCAGGCGCCCCGCGCCGGTGGTAACTGGGTGAGCCTGCGCGATTTTCTTTTGCTGGTGGGCATTTGCCTGGCCTGGGCAGTCAACAACGTCGTCAGCAAGTTGGTGGTGAGCGTCTGGCACGTACCGCCGCTGCTTTATGGCATGTTGCGGTTCGCCGTCGTGCTGCTGGCCGTCATGCCGTGGTTGCTTCCGATTCCGCGCCCGGCCTGGCGGATCGCGCTGGTCGGGCTGTTGATGGGCGGCGGCACCTTTGCCCTGCTGTTCGTCGGACTGCAGACCGTCAGCCCATCGGAAGCCGCAGTGGTCAGCCAGGCCGGCGTTCCGATCACTACGCTGTTTTCGATCGTCTTGCTGAACGAGCGCATTCGCCGGGTCCGCGCCATTGGCATCTCGCTGACCCTGGTGGGCGTCCTGCTGGTGGTGTGGAAGCCGGGCATCTCGGTGTCGGTCGGAATGCTGCTGGTGCTGGCGGCGGCGGTGTGCAGTTCGCTTGGCGCGGTGATGATGAAGCAGATGGATGAAATCGCCCCGCTGCGGTTTCAGGCCTGGGTCGGGATGACCGGGTTTAGCGTGCTCCTGCCGCTGACGATCTGGCTGGACCGGCCCGAATGGCATTATGCCCGCGATGCCGGCTGGCCCTTTGTCGCCGCGGTGCTCTACTCCGCCCTGGTCGTCTCGGTCGTGGCTCACACGCTCTATTACATGCTGATCCAGCGGTACGAGGCCAACCTGGTCGCCCCGCTGACTCTTATCACCCCGCTGGCAACGATCGGCCTTGGCGTTGCGATAACCGGAGACAGCCTGGACGGCCAGATGGTTGCCGGGACCGCAATCGCCCTGATCGGGGTGCTGGTGGTCGCGGTACGGCGGACCCATGCACCGATCCCGCAGGCGCAAGAGCATTCCTGATGCTCTGGTCAGGCAAACTTAACCATCCGCGGTTAAGAGCTTGATTATGGGTATTCAATCGCTTCCGCAGGGCCGTGGCAGTCGCAGCCTGAACCGGCTGCGCCTTGGCGCGCATGCCAGTATTGTGCTGACTCACGAAACCCGCCGCTGTCTGATTGACGACATATCGATGACCGGTGCGCGGCTGCGGATCGAGCGTCCGCTCGGCATCGGCCAGACCGCGCTTCTCCAATTCCACGAGCTGAAGCTTTATGCCGCGGTCGTCTGGGTCCGCGGCACCGAATGCGGCCTGCGGTTCGACCAGCCGCTTGAACTGGAAGACATGCACGGCATGCTGTGGATTACCCAGAACCGCGACGTTTATGACCGGATCTGCCAGACAGGCCATGCCATGGACTGGTCCGAAGGGATTTAGTCCAGCGTCAGCAGGATCCCGCCGTCGACCGGCTCGATCGCGTAGACCCGGGCGCCGGGTCCGCCAGTGGCACCGATGCATCCGCTCGCCAGGTCTACCAGCAAGCCATGGCTGGGGCAGCGCAGCTTGGCGCCGACCAGTTTTCCCCCGAACAGCGATCCTCCGGCATGGGGGCACGAATTTTCGATCGCGTGAAGCTTGCCCTGGGCGTTGACGATCAGGATCTGCCGCCCTTCGACAAAGGCCAGCTTGACCGCGCCGGGCGAAAAGGGTTGCGGCAATTCGATCCGCACCTGTTGCCCCGCCATCAGCCCGCCGCCTGCACGATCGCAGCCCAGGCGGCTTCGTCGATCACTTCGATCCCCAGGTCCTGCGCTTTCTTGAGCTTGCTGCCCGCGCCCGGCCCGGCCACCACCAGGTCGGTCTTGGGCGAGACCGATCCGGCCGTCCTCGCCCCAAGGCGTTCGGCCTGGGCCTTGGCTTCGTCCCGGCTCATCGTTTCGAGCGCGCCGGTGAACACCACCGTCTTGCCGGCTACTGCGCTGTCTTTCGTCTCGACCACGTAGGGCGGCGGCGAGACTTCGGACAGCAGGTCGTCCCACACCGCAATGTTGTGCGGTTCGTGGAAGAAATCGCCAAGCGCCTCGACCACCGCGGGTCCGATCCCGTCGATCGCGGTCAGCTCTGCCGCCGCTTCGGGATCGCCGCGCTGGGCTGCCTGAGCAGCGCCGCGCAACGCGGGCAGCGACGCGAACCGCTTGAGCAGGTCCCGCGCCGTTACCGCCCCGACGTGCCGGATCCCCAGGCCGAACAGCAGCCGCGCGGCATCGGGCGCGCGCTTGGTCTCGATCGCTGCCAACAGGTTGTCCACAGACTTGTCCTTCCACCCTTCGCGCTCGAGGATCGCAGTGCGGCGGGCCTTCAGGCGGAAGATATCGGCCGGACTTTCCAGCCAGCCGAGCGCGAAGAATTCATCGATGGTCTTCTCGCCCAGCCCCTCGATATCGAGCGCGGCACGGGCGACGAAATGCTTGAGCCGCTCGGTCCGCTGGGCCGGGCAGACCAGCCCGCCGGTGCAGCGCACGTCGACCTCGCCCTCCTCCGCCACTGCTTCGCTGCCGCATTCGGGGCAATGATCGGGAAAGGCATAGGGCTCGCGCGGCACCGCGCGGGTCAGGTTCTCGACCACTTGCGGGATCACATCGCCCGCGCGCTGGATCACCACCCGGTCACCAGGCCGCACGCCCAGCCGTGCGATCTCGTCGCGGTTGTGAAGCGTGACGTTCTGGACCACCACCCCGCCAACCGTCACCGGATGAAGCCGCCCGACCGGCGTCAGCTTGCCGGTTCGCCCAACCTGGATGTCGATCGCTTCCAGCGTGGTTTCGGCACGCTCGGCCGGAAACTTGTGCGCGATCGCCCAGCGCGGCGCCTTGGCGACAAAGCCCAGCCTCTCCTGCCAGTCGAGCCGGTCGACCTTGTAGACCACGCCATCGATGTCATAGCCCAGCTCGGCCCGGCGCTGTTCGATGCCGCGGTAGTGCGCCAGCATCGCTTCCACGCTGTCGCACCGCGCCAGCAGCGGGGAGACCGGCAGGCCCCACTCGCCGATCCGCTGCATCATCGCATATTGGGATGCTTCGGGAATCGCGCTCGCCGCGCCCCACCCCCAGGCCAGGAACCGCAAGGGGCGGCTGGCGGTGATCTTCGGATCCTTCTGCCGCAGCGATCCGGCGGCGGCGTTGCGCGGGTTGGCGAAGATCTTGCCCTCGGCGGCCTCCTGTGCGGCATTGAGCGCCAGGAAATCCTCCTTCGCCATGTAAACTTCGCCGCGTATCTCGAAGATATCCGGGACATTTCCGGTAAGCTGCCCGGGAATGTCAGCGATCGTGCGGACATTGGGCGTCACGTCTTCACCCACCTGTCCGTCGCCGCGGGTGGCGGCACGAACCAGCCTCCCCTGCTCATAGCGCAGCGAACAGGACAGGCCGTCGATCTTGTCCTCCGCCGTGAAGGCCACCGGAGTGTCCGCCCCCAGCGCCAGGAACCGCCGGACCCGCGCGGCGAAATCGGCGACATCCTCGTCCGTGAAGGCGTTGTCGAGACTGAACAGCCGCTGTTCGTGACGGACCTTGGCCAGCGGCGATGCGGCAACATCGTGCCCGACCTGGCGGTTCGGACTGTCCTCGCGAACAAGATGCGGAAAGGCCGCTTCAAGCGCGGTGTTGCGCCGAACCAGTGCGTCATACTCCGCGTCCGAAATCTCGGGCGAATCCTCTGCATGATACAGCCGGTTGTGATGCGCGATCTGGCGCGCCAACCGCATCAGTTCGTTGGCGGCTTCGGCTTCGGTAAGGTCGATTCCCATGTGCCCGTCCTAGCCGCGCTCCAGCACCGTCACCACCATTTCCCGGCGCGGCTCGAAGCCGAGCGACTGGTAGAGCCCGATCGCCTTGGTATTGCCTGCGTAGGAATGGAGAAAGGGCACTTCCCCAGCGGCGGTCATTCCCGCCATGACCCGGCGGATCAGCACGCCCGCCAGCCCCTGTCCGCGAAATTCCGGCCAGGTGCAGACACCCGATACCTCGCGAAGTCCCGCCCCCGGACTCATCCGCATCCCGGCCATGGCCGCCAACCGGCCGGTCCGGCGGATACCGTGAAACGGGCCGTAGAGCCGGGTCAGCTCGCCCCACGGCCCGGGCTCGGTCGAAAGCGCCAGTTCGGCCATTTCCGCGGCATCGCCCTCGCCTAAAGGCAAGGCGGCTTCATCGTCAGACCTTACTGGTTGAGGCGATTCCGCAACCATCTGCAAAAGCGTGGCCGTGCGCACCACGCGCATTCCCGGCGGGGCCGGCCATTCCTCGGCTTCGACCAGCCAGACCTGTCCGTCTGGTCCGGCAAGCCGGGCAAGTGCGTCCTGCGCCTCGTCTGAAGCGTCGCGCGCCGCGGCAAACGGTCCATAGTGCGGATCGACCCGCCAGGCCGCATCCGATCCAAGCGCAAGCGCGGCTTGGGGGCCGGTCAGCATGTTCCACACCGGGCGATCGAGAACCGCGCTCTTCATACTCCCTCCAGCAGCCGGTCGGCCTGGGCCCGTGCCTCGGCGGTGATTTCCGCGCCGGACAGCATCCTGGCGATTTCTTCCTGCCGCCCCGCACTGTCGAGCAGATGGACCGAGGTGCGCGTGACGGTGCCCTCGCTCGACTTGGCGATGACATAGTGCTGGCCGCCGCGCGCCGCGACCTGGGGCGAGTGCGTGACCGCGAGCAGTTGCCCGCCCTGCGCCAACCGCGCCAGCCGTTCGCCGATCGCGCTGGCCACGGCGCCGCCGACCCCGCGGTCAATCTCGTCGAAGATCACCGTTGCCGCCCCGCCCTGTTCGGCCAGCGCCACCTTGAGCGCGAGGATGAAGCGCGAAAGTTCGCCCCCCGATGCGATCTTGGCGAGCGGCGCAAAGGGCGCGCCGGGGTTGGTGCTAATCAGAAATTCGACCGAATCCATGCCCGATGGTCCCCAGCGATCTTCGGCCTGCACGGTCACCGCGGTCTGGAACTGGGCCGCGTCAAGCTTGAGCGGAGCCAGTTCCCCGGCGACCGCAGCGTCGAGCCGCCGTGCGGCTTCGCTGCGGGTTTCGGAAAGCGCCTGCGCCGCCGCGCGGTAGGTTGCGGCGGCGGCGCGCTCCGCCACCTCAAGCGCGTGAACTTCCGCCTCGCCGCCTTCGATCGCATCGAGGCCGGCGCGCATTTCGCGCATCCGGTGCGGCAGATCGTCAACCGGGCACTGGTGCTTGCGCGCGGCGGCCCGCAGATCGAACAGGCGGGTCTCGATCCGGTCGAGCGCGGCGGGATCGTGAGACAGCGCCTCGGCCGCCCGTTCCAGCCGGTCCTCCGCCTCGCTCGCCTCGATCACCGCACGGTCGAGCGCGGCCAGCGCCTCGGCCAGCAGGGGGTGTTCGGTAGCGATCCGGTCCAGCCTGCGTCCCGCGCTGCGCAAAGTGGCCAGCGCCGAATCCGATCCGGCCCACAGCAGCCGCAGCGCTTCAAGATCGTCGGTCAGCTTTTCGCCCTTCTGCATCGCGGCGCGGGCTTCGGCCAGACGCTCTTCCTCGCCCACTTCGGGTTCGAGCGCGGACAATTCCGCCAGATGGGCCAAAAGCAGATCGCGGTCGGCGGCCGCCTGCGCGATCCCGGTTCGGGCCGCGTCCAGCGCTTCCCGTGCCGCGCGCCAGGCCGTCCAGGCTGCTTCGACACCGGCCACATCGGCCCCATTGCCTTTCTGGCTGGCAAAACGATCGAGCAATTGGCGATGGCCGCGCGGGTTCACCAGCCCCCGGTCATCGTGCTGGCCGTGCAGTTCGACCAGATAGCCCCCCAGCGACCGCAACAGAGCCGCGCTGACCGGCTGATCGTTGACGAAAGCTTTTGAGCCGCCATCGGCCCTTACCCTTCGCTTGATCAGAAGCGGTTCGCCGGATTCGACATCGATTTCGGCATCGGACAGGATCGCGCGGATCGGCGGCGGCAGCCGGTCAAATTCGAAGCTGGCGGTGACGCTGGCCTGATCCTCGCCGCCGCGGACCAACCCGGTTTCCGCCCGCGCGCCCAGCGCCAGGCCCAGGGCATCGAGCAGGATCGATTTCCCGGCCCCGGTCTCACCCGTGAGCACACCCAGCCCACCCGCGAAATCGAGGTCGAGCGCTTCGATCAGGACGACGTTGCGGATGGAGAGCCGGGTCAGCATGTTCGCCGCCTGTTCTAACGGCACAGCGCGGCAGAGTCACCACCCAAGCCGTGCCAGGAAACGGGACGGCCGCAGCCGCCCCGTCCCGGTCGCGATTCCCCGAATGAAAGGGATCGCAGGCTCCTTCCGCGGCGCAGGTGAGGAGGAGAGGTTGCCGCGGTCAGAACTCGATCTTGATTGTTCCGCCCCAGGTGCGCGGATCGCCGGGCGAACCGACGATCAGCCCGGTGTTGCCCGAAGGAACCGAAAGCTGTTCGAAGTAGCCCACATCAAAGGCGTTGCGGACCCAGGCGAAGACATTCAGCCCCTTGGCGGTGCGGAAGCCGAACCGGAAGTTGGTCAGCGCATAACCATCGACCCAGGTATAGGCGGATGGCGTCGGGTTGGACGAGAAGCTGGAGCGGTAGGACCCGTCAACCCCGAGATAGAGCTCGCCCGCCTGGCCCAGCAGATTGGCCGGAACATTGCCTTCAGCGCCATAGGAGAACGCCCATTTCGAGACGCCAGGCAGGCGCTGGCCGGAAATGTCGCAATTGGCCGGGCTGTTTCCGGGCACGCCGGGCGCGGCGATCGGCGAACCGGTCCCACCGCCCGACAGCTCGGGCGGGCATGGCGCGTCGGTGAAGCGGACATATTTTGCATCGGTATAGGCGCCGTTGGCATAGGCGTTGAACCGCGCGCCGGGGCGCACCGAAAGATCCCACTCGATCCCCTGTGTGCGCACCGCGTCGGCGTTGGCAAGGTAGCCGCGCAGCACGCCAAGCTGCCCGTTGGAGACCAGCACCTGGAAATCGTCCACATCGGTGCGGAAGGCGGAGAGGTTGAAGGTGACCTTGCGATCGAGGAGCTGGGCCTTGATCCCGACCTCATAATGGTGAAGCGATTCGGGCTTTACCGTGGAAGCGGCAAGCAGCGGATTGCCCGCGGCATCGGCGGGCACGCCGTTGAGGTTGATCCCGCCCGATTTGAAGGTCTTGGCGTAGGTTGCATAAAGCAGCACCTCCGGCGCGATCTTGTAGCTGGAGGTCAGGTCATAGCTGAAGTTCCAGCCGCTGAACCTGGCAGCGAAACTCTGCGGCGCCAGGACCCCGCGCTGCGCGACGATCCACGAATCGGTCGAGTAAGGCCCGCTGAACAGCACCGGCTGGCGCGTCTCGTCCGATGCAGTGCCTGTGACCACCGAGACGTAGTGCCCGTCCTTCTTGTCATAGTTGAGCCGGACCCCGGGCTGGATCGAAAGCCGGTCGGTTACTTTCCAGCTCAGCTGGCCGAAGGCGGCAAGACTGGTGTTGTCGAGCCCGATATCGTTGTCCGCCCGCAGCCCGTTCAGCACCGCCGGGTTGAGCGACAGGGCGCTGGAAGGGTTGAGCAGCCAGCGGCTTGCCGCCGCGCCCTGTTCCTGCGTGCCCTGGGTCCGCACCGTCTGGTAAAACCCGAACAGCCCGGCGGTCAGGTCGATCCGGCGCCCCGAATGGGAAAAGCGGAATTCCTGGGTGTACTGGTTCTGCTGCGACGGGTTCTGCGACTTGGTTGTGATCGGCAGGCCGATGAAATCACGGTCATTCGATGGCTTCCAGTCCCAGAAGCGCCAGGCGGTTACCGAAGTCAGGGTGCTGCCCTCGCCCGCCTCCCATTTCACCTTGAGGCTGGCTCCGCCGATCTTGTTTCCGGCGCCCAGATCGGCATCGACATCAGTGATCCGGTCAAACGGGTTGGTGCTGGGCACGGCATAGCCCTGCGCGGCGGCCAGCGCGGCGTATTGGCGGTTCAGCGCACGCTGGGTCGCCCCGGTGCGGACATAGACCTGGGCGCAGCATTCGGGATCCTGCACGCTATAATCCCCGGCCAGCGTCACATCCACGCTGGCGCTGGGCCGCCACAACAGCTGGGCCCGCAGGCCCAGATTGTCCTGCCCGTTGACCCGGGTCTTGGTGAAAGCGTTGTAAAGCGTACCCTTGCGGCTGGTTGCCGAAACCGCGATCCGCGCGGCAAGGGTATCGGATAACGGGCCCGAGACCGCCGCCTTGGCCTGTTTCAGACCCAGGTTGCCGATCGTTACTTCGGCCCGGCCCTCAAAGGCAAAGGTCGGTTGGCGGCTGGTGATGTTGAGCGCGCCCGCGGTGGTGTTCTTGCCATAGAGCGTGCCCTGCGGCCCGCGCAGCACTTCGATCCGGGCGACGTCTAGGAAGTCGAAGGTCGAACTGGCCGCGCGCGAATAGTAGACGTCGTCGACGTAGATCCCCACGCCCTGCTCGATCCCGTCGTTGGTCAGGCCGAACGGCGCGCCCAGCCCGCGGATGTTGGCGGCGCTGTTGCGCGGGTTAGAGGTGTAGAATTGCAGCGTCGGCGTCAGCTGCTGGAGCCGCCCGACATTGAACGCCCCGGTGTTGTCAAGGTGTTCGCCCCCCACCACCGAGATCGCCAGCGGCACGTCCTGGCTGGCTTCGGCGCGGTGGCGCGCAGTGACGACGATTTCGGAATCGGGCTCGGCCGCGCCGGTACCGACCGAGGTGGTTTGCTGATCATCGCCAGCGGCAGAGGATGATTCCGCCAGTGCCGGAGTGGCGACAAGCGCACAGGTAACAAGAAGCGACGAACGGACGAACGGATGCATTTCCAATTCCTTTGAAGGGTATTGGCCGCATCCGGTGGTCCGGTCTGCAACGGATGATGAGTGCCGGGGCCGGTCATGCGCGGCCGGCCCCGGGTCCCGGGTTGGGGATCAGCTAGAAGCGCTGCCGCTCGGTCACGTCCAGCTGGACGACCTTGCCTTCGTGCACGGTCAGCTGGACCACGCCGAAGCGCAGCTTTTCCACCGCCTGGTCGAGCGCCAACAGCACCGGTCCGGTCAACCGCGCGGGTGCTGCGGCAGGGGGCGTGGTGTCGCTGATGAGGCTCGGCATGCGGTGTCTCCTTGCCCGCACCCTTAACTCTACCATTTACATAGACAAGATGAGATTCGCTTGCCCGCGACGAAGCGCAACTTTTGCGCGGTGTGCGGTTGAGACCGGTCGGCCAGCGCGATTCTTCAAATTGTCACGCCGCTGCCACGCGGCTGCAACCTGCGCGGCCCATTGGCACTGGCGATGGAAAGCGAAGGATCAACGGCATGACCGCAGCCACCCCGCAGCGCGCCCTTCCCTCTTGGCTGGATCTGCCCGAGCCGCGCGGCTTTCGTCCCAAGCGCAAATGCCGGACGGTGTGGATTTCAGACGTGCATCTTGGCACGCGCGGCTGCAACGCCGAGCTGCTGCTCGATTTCCTCCGCGCGATCGAATGCGAAACGCTCTATCTGGTTGGCGACATCGTCGACGGCTGGCGGCTGCGCAAGGGCTGGTACTGGCCAGACAGCCACAACGAAGTGGTCCGCCGGATTCTCAAGATGGCGCACCGCGGCACCCGGTTGGTGCTGATCGCGGGCAACCATGACGAGATGCTGCGCCCCTATGCCGGGATGAGCTTTGGCGGGGTGGAGATCGCGCTGGAGACAATCCACACCACTGCCGATGGACGGCGCCTGCTGATCACCCACGGCGATGCCTTCGACGTGGTGGTGCTGTACCACCGCTGGCTCGCCTTCCTTGGCGACTCGGCATATTCGCTGCGGCTTCAGGCCAACGTCGTGCTCAACCGGATGCGGCGGCGATTGAAGCTGCCCTACTGGTCGTTGTCCTCCTACCTCAAGAAACGGGTCAAGAACGCGGTCGCCTTCGTTGGCGAGTTTGAGACCGCGGTGGCCCGGGCCGCAGCCGATCGCGGCGTCGACGGTGTGGTCTGCGGCCATATTCATTCCGCCGAGATCCGTCAGATCGGATCGGTTACCTATTACAATGACGGGGACTGGGTCGAAAGCTGCACGGCCCTGGCCGAAGACGCGGGCGGCACGATCGCGATCATAGACTGGCTGGCCGAACACCGCCTCCGCGCAGCCGGGCAACCCACCGGCAAGGTCCGCAACCACGCACCGCAGGCGAAAGTCCGCCCCAGCAAGGAACCCGCATGAGAATCGCCATTTGCACCGATGCCTGGCACCCCCAGATCAACGGAGTGGTCCGTTCGCTTTCGTCCACGGTCACCAAACTGGTCGAACGCGGATACGCGGTTGAGCTGGTCACGCCGCAGCAGTTCCGCACCCTGCCGATGCCGGGTTATGCTGAGATCCGCTTGGCCCTTGCCCCTCGGTTCGGAACCCGCCGCACGCTGACGGCCTTTGCACCGGACATCGTCCACATCGCCACCGAAGGGCCGATCGGGTGGAGTGCGCGCGGCTGGTGCCTGGCCCGGGGCGTGCCATTCACCACCGCATTCCACACCCGCTTTCCAGACTATGCCGCGGTGCGCACCGGGCTGGATGCCGAACGGTTCTGGCCGATCATGCGGCGGTTTCATGCCCGGTCGCGCGCGGTTCTGGTTTCCACCCCGGCGCTGGGCCGCGAACTGGAAGAGCGCGGATTGCCGAACTGGCGGTTGTGGAGCCGCGGGATCGATCGCGATCTGTTCCACCCGGGACATGCGCCCCTGCCTGAATTGGCCGCCCTGCCCGGCCCCGTCTTGCTCTACGTCGGGCGGGTCGCGGCGGAAAAGAACCTGCCCGCCTTCCTCGATTGCGACGTGCCCGGCCAGAAGGTGGTGGTGGGCGACGGGCCGGATCTGGCGGCGCTGAAGGCGCGTTATCCCGGCGTCCGATTCCTGGGCGCTCTATCGGGCAAGGAGTTGGCCCGGGCCTATTGCTCGGGCGACGTGTTCGTCTTCCCCAGCCGCACCGACACCTTCGGGCTGGTCCTGATCGAGGCCTTGTCCTGCGGCTTGCCGGTTGCGGCCTATCCGGTGGCGGGGCCGCTCGACATCGTCGGACTGCACGGGCGCGGCCCAGGCAATGACCTGCCCGCAACCATCGGCGCGCTTGACGAAGACCTAACGGCGGCGATCCGCAAGGCGCTCAGGCTTGATCCGTTGGGTGCGGCAATGGCCGGGGCCGGTTACAGCTGGGACCGGGCGACCGATCAGTTCGTTGCGGCGCTGGATGCGGCGGCTATGCCGCGTCCTCCTGCTCGAACGGCGGTTCCAGCCTGATCGGATCGGCCAGGCTGACCTTGTCGAGCATCGCGGCCATTTCGTCGCGCAGGGTTAACATCAGCCCGCGCAGGCGGCATTCGGCCTCGGGCAGACAATTGCTGCAATGTTCGTGCGCGTTGCGCGCCGCGCAGGGAACCAGCGCCAGGCTGCCGCGGGTCAGGCGGATGATATCGCCATAGCGGATATCCACCGGGGCCAGCGCCAGCTCATACCCGCCTTCGCGCCCGCGGTGCGAGATCACCACCCCGGCGCGGACCATTTCCGCCAGGATCACGGTCAGGAACTTGCGCGGGATGTTCTGCGCCTCGGCAATCGCGTCCAGCCGCACTGGCCCCTGTCCGACCGTATCGGCAAGGTGCTGAAGCGCGCGGATCGAATAGCGGGTTTTCTGCGAAAGCATGGCCGGGGCGCATAGAGCGCCCCGCCGCCACAAATGTCAACCTGCGGAGTAGAAAGCCGCCAATACCCGTCAACCCAACGCAGTTAGCAACAAGGGATCAAGCAGCAAATGCGCGGTCGCATGGCCGATCAGCGCGCTGACAAATCCGTGCCGCCAGTAGAGCCAGCCCCACACGCATCCCACCAGCCAAAATCGAACCGTGCCCCACGGAGGCACGGCGAAAACCAGAGATCCGACATTCACGAGTTGCGCCAGCACGATCGCTGCAACAATCCAGCGCGGTCCGGCGCGGCGCCCGATCAAGGCCGGAACGGCGGCCAGTGCGCTCATCAGGCCAAGCCGGTAAACCAGCTCCTCTCCCACGGAATTGACGCAGGCCCACGCGGTTCGCGGCCACAGCGGAGCGGTATAGTATCGCAGGTAACCGGTCGGCAGATCCGCCCGGAATGCCAGGTCAAGTGCAACGATAAACAGGCAGACGCCAACGACCGAAAGGGCGGTTGCCCGTAACGCCAATGCCCAATCGGAAGGATACAACCGCAGACCAGCGGGCAATGTCAGCCGAAAATGCCCCGAACCCACAAGCGACCAGGAACGTCCAGGGTTACTTCGCCGCCACGCCGGGCGCGTGCTTCTGCATCAGCTTGAACGATTTGTCGTACCACTTGCTGCCCGGATAGTTGGCGCCCAGCACCGCGGCAAACTTCAGCGCCTCTTCCTGCATGCCCAGGTTGAGGCTGCTTTCGACCATCCGGAACAGCGCCTCGGGCGTGTGGCTGGTGGTCTGGTACTTTTCGATCACGTTGCGGAACCGCATCGAGGCGGCGAGCCAGCGGCCCGACCGTTCGTAATAACGGCCGATCTGCATTTCCTTGCCGGCCAGGTGATCGTTGACCAGGTCCAGCTTGACCCGCGCGTCGGCGGCATAGCGGGTGTTGGGATAGCGGCGGATCACCTCGGTCAGCGCGGTCAGCGCCTGGTTGGTGATCTTCTGATCGCGGTCCACGTCGCTGATCTGCTCGTAATAGCACAGCGCGATCAGGTAATAGGCATAGGGCGCATCGCGATTGCCCGGGTGGATCGACAGGAACCGCTGTGATGCCTGGACCGACTTGTTGTAATCGCGCCCGACGTAATAGCTGAACGCGCTCATCAACTGGGCGCGGCGGGCCCAGGGCGAATAGGGATGCTGGCGCTCAACCTCGTCAAACAGCGCGGCAGCGACCAGCGTGTCCCCCCGGTCGAGCCGGTCCTTGGCGGCGACGTAGAGCGTTTCCACGTCGCGCGCGACATAGGCGGTATCCTTGGGCTTGATCCCCCGCCCGCCGCACCCGGCGGTGGCAAGGAGCGCGGTGGCGGATACGGCCATAACGGCGAGCTTCAATGGGGAACGGGCTTGCATGGTGCAGGCCTATAACCAGTGCCAGCCTGAACGCCAAGTGAAGTTAGCTCGCTATTCCCGGATCACCGCCCTACTCCCAGAAGGCCACGCAGCGGACCTCGATGCTTGATCGGGTTCTGGTATCGGGCAGGCTGGCATCGTGAAACGCGGTGTGGGGGCAGCGCCAGGTTACCGAATGGTCGCTGTCATAGAACTTGAACAGCAGCGCATCGTCCTTGGCCATGTTGGAGAAGTACCACCAGCGGTGCTGCGGGCGGTGGCGCAGGATCGTGGCGGCGATCATCTGGTCCTCGCCCTCGACCGGGGCGGTCAGGGCATCGCCGACCGGAAACTCGTCGACCACGAACAGCGTGTTGCTGGCCAGTTCGTCGCCCTGGATCGAGCGCCCGTCCATCATCGCCAGCGGCCAGTCCTGCGGCCCGGGCGAATAGGTCCGCCAGAACGAGAAGCAGCAATGCCGGGAATATCCCGCCCCCCCGGGACGCTGGCTTTCATAGACCCGCTTGCCGGCCGCCTCGCCGGTGCGCGGGTTGTAATCGATGTGCGCCTCGCCAGCCTGGGGCTGAAGTCCGCCGGAATGCTGGTAACCAGCGACCTTCTGCGCGGCTCGCTGCGAAAGGTCGGCGCTGGTCCGCCGCATCCAGCCCTGCACCGCGACGAAGCTGGCCCCGGTCAGCGCCTTGACCGCTTCGGCAACTTCGGCGGCGTACTTGGCATCGACTTCAGCCGCATCGTCGAAATCGCCGACCGCGGTCGGGCAGGTGGCGATGCGGAAGCCATGGGTATCAAGCGTGAAATGATCACGGATCGGCATTCCATCGCGCACCGCCATCGCGTGGTCGGTGTATTCGCCGGTGTTGATCTCCGCCCCCTGGCTGACATAGCGCCGCGTCACGAAGTCCCCGTCGCCAAGGTAACGGATCACAGTCTGGGCGCTGCGAGCGCTGCTTTCCGGATTGTCTCGAGTCGTTGTCATGTCCGCCATTGTGCCTCTTCTCACCGACATTTGTCACTAACGATTGTTAGAAAATCGGCAAGTTCTGCGTGACTTCAAGGCCTTGTGACAACATTACGTCAACCTTGCCAGAAGATGAACAAACTGTAATCTCTGCGCCGTTGACCGAGTCGCCGACGCAGCCGTCGAACGCCGCAAATGCGGCCCTGACCCGGTCCAAACTGGAGGGGAAAACCGGAGCACCGGTCCCAGAACCACGTATCGAAACGGTCGCTAACAACTAGCCGGCGGGTCGCATCCTGCACCGAAGGGGCATGGCATCGTGCCAGCCCCGTGAAGCTGGGAGTGTTAGACATGGATGAATTCTGCCCCCGCCAGGTAACCTTCTATTTGCCCGGCAACCCCGCAGTCAAAGTCATCGCTACCGAAGACAATGGCAAGATCGTGTTCAAGGTTGACGCCCAGGGCGATGCCGACCTGCGCGGCTTCTTCTTCGACGTCGCCGACACCAAGGAAGCGGGACTCAAGGTCGTGTCCAGCGGCGGCTATCTGACCGAATGGCGGGCCGGCCACAACGCGATCATCGATCTGGATGACGGCGCCAACATGGCGGGAGCGGTCAAGAAACCATATGACATTGGCCTTGAATGGGGCACGCCCGGAACCAAGAAGGACAACATCAATTTCGAGGTCACCTTCACGCTCGACAATACCGCGCACAACCTGACGCTGGATGACATCGCGTTCCAGCGTTTTGGCGCGAAGCTCGATTCTGTTGGTGCGGGCAGCGGCGGCGGCACCACGCAATCGTCCAAGCTGGTCGGTGTCGCCCCGGCTGCGCCCAACGCCAATGCCGATACCTACAACATCTTCGAGGACGGCGCGGCGAACGCCAGCAGCCCCTCCAAGGATCCGCACGCGGTCACGCTCAACGTGCTGGCCAACGATACCGATGCGGACAACGTCAGCACACTGAAGATCACCGAAATCCACGATGGTCCGGCGCATGGCACCGTAACCATCGCGGCGGACGGCAAGACCCTGCTCTACACCCCCGATCTCGACTGGTCGGGAACCGATACCTTCCTCTATTGCGTCAAGGACGCCGACGGCAACGAGGACAATGCGCTTGTCACCGTCAACGTCAGCGCGGTCGCCGATGATCCAGTGATCAACTGGTCAATCGCGCAGGGCAGCGATATCAACGAAATCCTGATCACGGTTACGGCCACCCAGAACGATGCCGACGGGTCCGAATTCATCGACCTTATCCAAGCCTCGGTGCCGGGCGGACTTCCCGCCGGATCGACAGTCACCCCCGGCACGGTCAATCCCGGAACGACTCCCGGATCGATCACCCAGGTCTTTACGGTTGTCACCCCACCCGGACAGGACGTGAACTTCAATCTCGATTTCACCGCTGTCTCGAAGGAATTCTCGAACGGCGACACCGAGAGCGAAACCAAGACCCAGAAGATCGAGATCGACTTCACTCACAACCAGGAAACCCTGACCTACCAGGTGGTGGACCAGTCGATCTGGAGCACCGGCGACGAATTTGTGTTCGACCTGCACAAGTTCCTCGGGGTCGACTATCATGACTCCGGCGGGGATTCCTTCGACGTGCTTGGCGTAACCGTGGCCGGCTATGAATACGAACTCGGCATCAAGGCGGGCTTCCAGCTCGACGTCCACTTCAACGGCGGCGGGATCGATGCGACCGTGCCGGTCGACATCACGGTGGATTCAACCTTCAACAAGACCACGGATACGATCTACCTGACCTCGGCCAGCGCGCTCGGCACCGGGGGATCGTTCACCACCACGGGGCCGGAAGGCTATGTGAACCTGGACTTCATCTTCAAGTACATCGCCTATTTCAGCGCCTTCTCCGACATCTTCCCGGATATCAACATCGGGCCGTTCAGCGCCGATTTCAGCCAGAACCTGATCGACCTGAACACCGCCGATCCGGCCTATCACCTCAATCTGTTCGGCGGAGTGGTCGATGTTGCGCTCGAATGGCCGCACATTTCGGTCACCAACGATCCGGGACTGATGAGCGGTGATGGAGCGAGCAACAACTTCCTGCAGGCTACCCTGGATGTTGACGCGCTGGCGAACTACCTGCTCGGCGGCGCGCTCAGCTTCATCGACAGTGACCCGACGACCGAGGACAATTTCGAATTGCTCGATCTCGACATCGTCGGCGGGCTAAACGTCCTGCAGGAATTCGCGATCGCGCTGCAAAGCCAGACCGTCGACTTGATCCTGGAGGACGGCGCGCATATCGCGATGACCCTCGGCACCGCGCTGACCATCGCCAATGCTTCAAGCCACGACGTCAATCACGATGGCCATATCGACATGAGCTTCGACTTCACCCCGCTGCTCGAACTGCACAACAAGACCGAGATCGGCGGAAACATGAGCGTCGAGCTGGCCCTGGTCCGCAATCTCGACCTCGGGGTGACCGACGTGACGGTCTATGACGAATCCTTCCCGATCGTCAGCGGTCCGATCGCCACCGTCTATGAGGATACTTTCACCCTCAACACCGACGCCATCGTCTCACAGACCATGACGTTCCAAGCCTGACACGCCTGTTGCGCAGCGGCGGAGAGAGAAACTACGTCCCTCCCCGCCGCTGACGCCTTTCCTGTCTCGAGGCGGGCAGCGAAGCCTACTCCTCGCCCATCCTGAGCGCGGCAATGAAGGCCTCCTGCGGGATCTGGACGTTGCCGTATTCGCGCATCCGGGCCTTGCCCTTCTTCTGCTTTTCCAGCAGCTTTTTCTTGCGGGTGATGTCGCCGCCATAGCACTTGGCGGT
>JBJTMC010000215.1:0-5204 GCA_046063325.1 Novosphingobium sp. | reverse complement strand
ACGATCCACATCAAGGGCCGCGACCTGGTCAACGGGGTGCCCAAGGAAATCACCATCACCCAGGCCAACATCGCCGAAGCGCTGTCCGAACCGATCGGGGCGATCATCGAAGGCGTGCGGATCGCACTGGAAAACACCGCGCCGGAACTGGCCGCCGACATCGTCGACCAGGGCATCGTCCTGACCGGCGGCGGCGCGCTGATCCACGGGCTTGACGAATATCTGCGCGAAGAAACCGGCCTGCCGGTGACCATCGCCGAAGATCCGCTGTCCTGCGTTGCCCTGGGCACCGGCCGCGCCATGGAAGACCCGGTCTTCCGCGGCGTGCTGATGACGGCCTGAGCGCGGCAAGGCGAGGTGGCCTGCGCACCCGGCATTGAGGAGTAATCCGGAATGGTGGCGCCCAGCAACCGGCGCCCGGGCCATTCCCGCCGGGCGCAGTACGGAACCTTCATCGGCTATCTGATCGCGCTCGGCGGTCTGGGCATCGGCGTGATCCTGCTGATCGTGTCGATCGGCAACGAGGCCGCCTTTGCCGGCGCGCGCAGCAATGCCAGCGATCTTTCCGCTCCGCCCGCCCGCCTTGCTGCGGCGGGCCGAAGCGAAAGCCAGGGCTGGTTTGCCGTGATCACCGGATACTTCACCCGCGGCAGCCACGTCGCCGCGCTAGAGCGCGAGGTTGCCGAGGCCCGGGTTCGCCTGGCCGAGCAGGCCGCACTCAAGGACGAGAATTCGCGGCTAAAGGCCCTGCTCCAACTTGGCGAAAGCGATTCCAAACCGGTCGCGACCGCGCGGATGATCGGCTCCACGTCGTCCTCGACCCGCCGCTTCGCCACTCTAAGCGTCGGAGCGCGCCAGGGTGTCCGCCAAGGGATGACGGTGCGATCGCCGCTCGGCCTGATCGGGCGGGTTCTGGAAGTGGGGGACAGCACCGCACGGGTGCTATTGATCACCGATACCGAAAGCACCGTTCCGGTGCGCCGCGCGTCGGACGGGATCCAGGGCTATGCGATTGGCCGGGGCGACGGAACAGTGGAAATCAAGCTGCCGACCACCGGGATCAACCCGCTGAAGAAGGGTGATGCGATCGTCACCTCCGGCTCGGGTGGCCTGTTCCGCCCGAACGAAGCGGTTGCCGTGGTTGTCAGCCTGACCCAGGACGGTGCCATCGCCCGTCCGCTCAGCGATCCGGGCCTGACCGAATTTGTTGCAGTTGAGCCAATCTACGACGAGATCGCGACCACGCCCCCGCCAGCACCTGCGCCCGCCGGAAAGAAGTAGTGCCCAGTCCGCTGACCGATCCGATCACCCGGCCGCTGCGCGATTTTGGCAAGGCGCGAATCAACCGCGCGCCATCGCCGTTCATCGCGCTCAGCCTGCCCTGGCTGCTGGTCATGCTCGGTTCGCTCAGCCCGACCTGGCCGATCATCGCCTCGGCCCCGCTGGTTCCGCCGATCGGCTTCCTGCTGCTGGTCGCCTGGCAACAATTGCGGCCCGGGCTGTTCCCGGTCTGGGCGGGACTGCCGCTGGGCCTGTTCGACGATCTGTTTTCGGGTCAGCCGGTGGGCAGCGCGGTGGTGTTGTGGTCGGCGGCGATGCTCGGGCTGGATTTCCTTGAAGTCCGCTTCCCCTGGCGCGGCGTAGCGCTCAACTGGCTGACGGCCAGTGGCTTCATCGCCGCATACCTGGCGCTGGCGATGCAGATTTCGAACGCGGCGGGCGGATCGGCAAGCCTGCTTTCGATATTGCCGCAATTGCTGCTGTCGATCCTGGCCTACCCGGTCGCGGCCCGCCTGGTCGGCGCGGTCGACCGGCTCCGGCTGGTCCCGATCAGGCCGATCTAGATGTTTGGAGAGCCGAAGCACGTCAGCTCTGGCACCCTGCGCAACAGTTTCGAGCGGCGCTCGATCCTGATCGGGGGCCTGCAAGCCGGGGTCGGCGCGCTGCTCGCCGCGCGGGTCGGCTGGATCGCGCTGGTTCAGAACGACAAGTATTCGACTGCGGCCGAAAGCAACCGGGTCAACCTGACGCTGATCCCGCCCCGGCGCGGCGCAATTCTCGATCGCAACAACCTCCAGCTCGCCTCCAACCGGGTCGAGTTCCGGATCGACATCATCCCGGAACGGCTGGTCGACAAGGATGCCGTCGTCGCCGAACTGGCGCAGTTGCTGACCTTCGACGCGGTGGAAATCCAGGACCTGACCGACAAGCTGGAAAAGGCCCACGGTTATCAGCCGATCGAGGTCGTTTCCGGGCTTGAGGCCAATGAATACGACCGCGTCCTGGTCCGTCTGCCCGAAATGCCCGGCGTGGTCGCGCACCAGGGCTTTACCCGCTGGTATCCCACCGGGCCCTCGGTCGCGCATCTGATCGGCTATGTCGGCCCGGCTACCGCCAAGGACTACGAGAAGGAGCGCAACCCGCTGCTGCTCACGCCCGGGTTCAAGCTGGGCAAGGACGGGCTGGAAAAGCACTTCGAGACAACCCTGCGCGGCACGCCGGGGGCGCAGCGGGTCGAGGTGACCGCGGCCGGCAAGTTCGTGCGCGACCTTGATCACCGCGACGATATTCCCGGCAAGCCAATCCGGCTGACGGTGGATGCGGGCCTGCAGGACTATGCATCGCGCCGGATCGGGCTGGAATCCGCCGCGGTCGTGGTGATCGATTGCCAGACCGGCGGAATTCTGGCGCTGTGCTCGATGCCGGCGTTCGATCCCAACAGCTTCGCCGGCGGGATCGGCCGCCTGCAGTGGAAGATGCTGAACGAGGACGATCACATCCCGCTGCTCAACAAGGCGCTGCGCGGCCTTTATCCGCCCGGCTCCACGATGAAGCCGATGGCCAGCCTGGCGCTGCAGCAGCACGGGGTCGATCCGGCCGAGCGGGTCAACTGCCCGGGCGGCTACCGGCTCGGCAACCGCTTCTTCCGCTGCGACGCGGTGCACGGCGCGGTCGACATGCGCACCGCGATCGAGCGGAGCTGCAACACCTATTTCTGGTCGATGGCGCACCGCGTCGGCTACGATGCGATCGCCCCGGTCGCCAAGATGCTGGGGCTTGGCCAGGAATTCGATCTGCCGGGAACCGCCCAGCGCTATGGCACGATCCCCGACGCGGCCTGGAAGATGCGCCGGTACAAGCAGGCCTGGAGCGCGGCGGATTCGCTCAACGCCTCGATCGGCCAGGGTTATGTCTCGGTTTCGCCGCTGCAGCTTGCGGTGATGACCTCGCGGATCGCCTCGGGCCAGAACCTGCTGCCCTCGCTGATGCATGGCCAGCAGGCCCCGCTGGGCCCCGCCCTGCCCTTCACGCCCGACCAACTGGCGGTTGCGCACGACGGGATGTTCCGGGTGGTCAACGGATCCGGCACGGCCACCGCCAGCCGCCTCGACCTCGGTGGGATCCAGATGGCCGGCAAGACCGGGACCGCACAGGTCCGCGCGCTGGTCAGCCGCGGCCATTTCGGGGACTGGAAGTCGCGCGACCACTCGCTGTTCATTTGCTACGCCCCTGCCGATGCCCCGCGCTATGCGATGTCGGTCGTGGTCGAACACGGCACCTTCGGGGCCCGCGCCGCCGCGCCGATCGCGCGCGACGTGATGACCTACATGTTCGATCCGGCCAAGGCCTGGGCGACGCTGGAGGCACTGGAGAAAGGCTGGGGCGGCACACCGATCGAGCGCATGGCGGCCAAGTACCGCTCGTTCGTGGCGCAATACGGCACCTCCGCGCCCAAGGTTGGCGATGACGAAGCGGTCAAGGACGTGATGAGCAAGGCGCAGAACGCCGAGATTCCGGCCGAAAGCCAGGCCAACGCCGCGGCCACCACCCGTCCGGAAGAACCGGCGAGCGCTTCAGCTCCGGCGCCGTCCGATTCGCCCTCGCCAGTGCCGTCACCGTCCGCTCCGGCTGCGGAGACGCCGCAATGAGCCGCCGGATCGTTCCCGAGGCGATCTCGCGCGAGCCGTGGCACGTTATCCTGCCGCTGTTCGCGCTCAACACCTTTGGTTCGGTCGTGCTCTATTCGGCCGCTGGTGGCCACCTCAAGCCCTGGGCCCTGCTGCACACCATCCATTTCCTGGTCTTCCTGGTCCTGGCCTTCGTGATCTCGCGGGTGCCGCGCGAATTCTTCAAGCTGCTGGCCTACCCGGCCTATGGCGTGCTGGTGTTGCTGTTGGTGATCGTTGATGCGTTCGGCGCGGTCAAAGGCGGCAGTCAGCGCTGGATCGACATTGGCTTCATGCAGCTCCAGCCGTCGGAACTGATGAAGCCGGGGATCGTGCTGGTCCTGGCCTACTTTTTCGACACCCTGCCCCCGGCGATGACCAAGAACTGGCGCGCGCTGCTGCCCGCGGCGGCGCTAGTGGGGGTTCCCGCGCTGCTGGTCATGCTGCAGCCGGATCTTGGCACCGGCCTTTCGATCTGCGCCGGGGCGGCGGTGATCATTTTCCTGGCCGGGCTGCCGATGGGCTGGTTCGTCGGCGCAGGTGCGGCCGGCGCCGCGCTGGCCCCGATCGCCTTCTTCACCTTGCTGCACGATTATCAGCGCAAGCGCGTGCTGGTGTTCCTCAATCCCGAGGAGGACCTGCTGGGTTCAGGCTATCACATCACCCAGTCGAAGATCGCGATCGGATCGGGCGGATTCTGGGGCAAAGGCTTTGGCAACGGCAGCCAGAGCCATCTTGAATACCTGCCCGAAGCGCAGACCGACTTTGCCTTTGCCACCATGGCGGAGGAATGGGGCGTGGTCGGCGGGGTCTTCGTGATTGCGGTCTTCCTCTGGACTTTCCGGTGGGGACTGAACGTCGCGCGCAACGCGCCGGATCGCTTCTCCAGCCTGCTGGCCGCCGGCATGACCTTCACGGTATTCTTCTACATGGCGATCAACATGCTGATGGTCATGGGCCTTGCCCCTGTCGTCGGGATCCCCCTGCCCTGGATCAGCCACGGGGGTTCTGCCCTGATGACCAACATGGCCTGCATCGGGACAATCATGGCGGTTGAGCGCTGGAGCAGAAGAGGCGGAACGCTTTCCGGATAAAAAGGCAAAGAAACCTCTTCCATCCAGAAAACGAGCCGCTATAGGGAGCGCTCCCGAGCGAATCGGGGCCAGCGGAAACGCCGGAATGGACGCATAGCTCAGTTGGTAGAGCAGCTGACTCTTAATCAGCGGGTCCTAGGTTCGAGCCCTAGTGCGTCCACCA
>JBJTMC010000214.1:0-11217 GCA_046063325.1 Novosphingobium sp. | reverse complement strand
GCGGCGGCTTCGCCTTGGCGTGAACATCGATCACGTTGCGACGATCCGCAACGCGCGCGGCGGCGATCATCCCGATCCGGTGCGCGCGGCGGAAATCGTCGCGGCCTGCGGCGGCGACGGGATCACCGCGCACCTGCGCGAAGATCGCCGCCATATCCGCGACGAGGATCTGGCCCGAATCCAGGCGGCAACCGATCTGCCGCTCAACCTGGAAATGGCTGCAACCGACGAAATGCTGGAAATCGCGCTGCGCCACCGCCCGCATGCTGCCTGCATCGTCCCCGAACGGCGCGAGGAGCGCACCACCGAAGGCGGGCTCGATGCGGCCGGGCAGCACAACCGGCTCTATCCGCTGATCCAGCGCCTGTCCGACGCCGGGATCCGGGTCAGCCTGTTCATCGCCCCTGATGAGCGCCAGATCGAAGCCGCGCTGCGGCTGAAAGCCCCGGTGGTCGAACTGCACACTGGCGAATATGCCCATGCCGATGGTGAGGCGCGCGCAGCCGAGCTGAAGCGCCTGACGGATATGGCCGCGCTGGCCGCGGTCAACGGGATCGAGCCGCACGCCGGCCACGGCCTCACCTATGAAAACGTCCAGCCGGTTGCCGCGATCCCGCAACTGGCCGAACTCAACATCGGGCATTACCTGATCGGCGAGGCGATCTTCTGCGGGCTGGAACCGGCCGTGCTGCGGATGCGCGAACTGATGGACGCGGCGCGGTGATATCGCTGAACTTCAAGGCCATCACGCAAGTCTGGCGTTGGACAACCTTCTTGCTTGTCCCCCTCGCATTCGCGCTTGGCTCGATCCTGTCGTTCGAATTGTTCATGGCAGGCGCGTTCTCCGGCTGGGGAGATCGTACTCTGGCAAAGATCCTTTACGACCTGACATTGGTAGTACCGTGGATCGGTTCGATCTTTGCGGGCATTTCCGCCATGAAGGCCACCCATGCAGGAAACTTTCAGGCAGCATCCTTCAGAACCGCCTGCTTCGTGATGTCGCTGCTGCTTGGCATCGGAATCGTCGCAACGGGAGTCTTCGATTGATCCTCGCCATCGGCTCCGACCTTTGCAACATTGAGCGGATCCAGAGTTCGCTCGACCGCTTTGGCGCGCGCTTCGAACAGCGCGTCTTCACCGAGATCGAGCGCGCCAAGGGCAATTCGCGCCCCTTTATCAAGGCCGGGACGCTGGCCAAGCGTTTCGCCGCCAAGGAGGCCTTTTCCAAGGCAGTCGGCACCGGGTTCAAGCGCGGGGTGTTCATGAAGGACATCGGCGTGGTCAACGCCCGTTCGGGCGCGCCGACGCTCCACCTCACCGGCGGCGCTGCCGCCCGGCTCGCCGCAATCACGCCCGAGGGGCATGAGGCGGTGATCCATCTGACGTTAACCGACGACCACCCATGGGCCCAGGCCTTTGTGGTAATCGAGGCCCGCAAACTGTGACCGTGACCGACACCGAAAATCTCCCCCCTTCCCCGCCCGCACCGGAAATCCAGGAATCCGCCCAAGCCGGGGACGGATCGCCCGAACCGGCAAGGGAGAAGGTCGACTGGCTGGGCGAGATCCGCGGCCTGGCCTGGATGCTGCTGGCGGTGCTGGCATTCCACAGCCTTGTCGCCAAGCCGTTCTACATTCCTTCGATCTCGATGATGCCCAACCTGCTGGTGGGTGACCGGCTGGTTGTGTCCAAGTTCCCCTATGGCTGGAACTGGGCTTCGGCGAGCTTTCATATCCTGCCCCGCAAGACCTGGCGTCTTTTGCCCGGCACGCCCGAATACGGCGACGTGGTGATCGTGGTGCCGCGCAACCGCACCGACGATCTGATCAAGCGCGTGGTCGCCCTGCCCGGAGACCGGATCGCGGTGGTCCACGGCCAGATCGTGCTCAACGGGAAGCCCGTGCCGCAGCAGATCGAAACCCGGTTGCAGATCCCGGCCGACCCAAAGCTGATGTGCAACGATCGACCGGGTGGCCCCTATTACTGCTATAACGACTTCGAGCTTTATCGCACCCGGCTTCCCTCCGGCCGCGATGTTCTGGACTTGCCGGCGCTGCGCGAAACCTTGCCGAACGGCGCGAGCTATCTGATCATCAAGGACGGCATGGATCCGCGGGTCGACGAGATGCCCGAGATCACCGTTCCGGATGGCCATGTCTTTCTGATGGGCGACAACCGCAACCACTCCGCCGACAGCCGGGTTCCGATCAGCTCGGATGGTCTTGGCGGACCGGTGCCGCTCAGCGACGTAGGCGGGCGGGCGGAATTCATCACCTTCTCGCTCGACGGCAGCCAGACCTGGAATCCCCTGAGCTTCTGGTCGTCCTTGCGTTCGGGGCGTTCCTGGAGCAGCCTGCGCCCGGTTCACCTGACCGGGGAGAAGTGATGGCCATTGGCCCGAAACGGCGCGGCAAGACGGGCTCGGCCGCTGCCCCGGCGCCGACCGACGACGCCCTGCAACATGCCGGGCCGACCGACATTTCCGATCCCGCTCTGGTCAGCGAGGCGCGCCGCGCTGCGGTGTGGATCGGTCTGGTCGCCCTGCTGGGGCTGGCGTTCTACCTTTCCGAAGCGCTGATGATCATCTTCGGCGGGATGGTGTTTGCCGCGTTGATCGATGGCGGAGCGCGGCTGCTTGGACGGATCCTGCCGATCGGCCGCGGCTGGCGGATCGCGCTGGTGCTGATCCTTGCGCTGAGCTTCATCGTCTGGATCGTGTTGTTCGCCGGGACCCAGATCGCCGACCAGGCCGCGCAGCTCCCGGGCACCCTGCAGGCCCAGGCCCTGAAGATGATCGACTGGCTTCAACGGCACGGCGCGACGATCAACACCCAATCGGTCGAAAGCCTGATCGAAAAGCTGGTCGGCGGAGTCGGTCAGCTGACCAGCGCGGTCGGCGGGGTGATCGGCGGCTTTACCACGGCGTTCCTGATCGTGGTCCTGGGGATCTACTTCGCGGCCGAACCGCAGCTTTACCGCCGCGGGTTCGCCTGGCTGCTGCCGGTCAGCGAGCGCGAACATTTCGAGCATACCGCACGGATCATGGGCCGGACCCTGCGCCGTCTGCTGGCGGGGCGCATCCTGGGCATGGTGATTGAAGGGATCGGCACCTACCTGCTGCTTGCCGCCTACGGCGTGCCGATGGCCGGGTTGCTGGGGCTGCTGACCGGGTTGCTTGCTTTCCTGCCCAATATCGGCGCGCCGATTTCGGGAACCCTGATGATCCTGGTCGGCTTTTCGGGCGGCACCAACATGGGTATCTACTGCATCATCGTCTATCTTGCGATCCACATCATCGACGGGAACCTGATCGTGCCGCTGATCGCCAAGCAGGCGGCCGACCTGGCTCCGGCGGTGGTGCTGGGGGCACAGCTGATCATGGGCACGCTGTTCGGGATCCTCGGCCTTGTGCTCGCCGATCCGATGGTAGCGATGATCAAGGTGATGCTCGAGCGGCAATCCCGGCGCAACGAACAAGCCTGAACCATGGTCCGCAAGTTCCTCTATTTCATCGCGTTCTGCATCGGCCTGTTCATCGCAGCGCGGATCGCGCTGGCCTTTTATCCTGAGCAGCTGACCCGGATGAGCTTTACCCCGGCCGGCAAGTTTGAGCCGCAGCCAACGCTCAGCCCCAACGCTTATGCGGACCCGCGGATGTGGTTCACCCGGCCCGGGATGAACGGTCCCAATCCGGTCAAGTGGTTGCCCGAAGGCTTCAAGGACGATGCCGTTCCGGTCGATGCCGCGGTCTTCTTCATCCACCCGACCAGCTATCTCAAGAAGTCGCATTGGAACGCCCCGCTGGACGATGCGGATGCCAACCGGATCGGCGAAGTGGTGGTGCGCGGCAACGCCAGCGTGTTCGGCCAAGCCGTGGAGGTATGGGCGCCGCGCTATCGCCAAGCGACCTTCGGGGCTTTCCTGTCTGGCGCGCCAGAAGCACGGCAGGCGCATGACCTGGCCTATGCCGATGTCGCTGAAGCCTTTGACGCCTTCGTCGCTGCCCAGCCCCCCGGGCGCCCGATCGTGCTGGCAGGACACAGCCAGGGATCCTTCATTCTCAAGCGCCTGCTGGCCGAAAAGGTCGCCCGAAAGCCGCTGGCCAGCCGTATTGCAGCGGCCTACGTGATCGGCTGGGTGGTTGATACCGATCGCGACCTGCCCCGGATGGGACTTCCCCCCTGCGCCGCTCCCGATCAGGCGGGCTGCGTGGTCAGCTACCTGTCCTTCGCCGACGGCGGCGATACCGCGATGATGCGCGATGCCTATGAACGGTTTGCCGGAGCGGGCGATACCCTGGTCAAGCCACACTACCTCTGTTCCAACCCGCTCACCGGAGGAATCGGCGGCAGCGCTCCGGCTTCAGCCAACCGGGGCACCGTGATTCCCGACCTAAAGTTCGAGAAGGCCAGACTGACCCCGGCGCTGGCCGGTGCGGCCTGCACTGATGACGGCACGCTGCGGATCGGCGCAGGGCCGGATCTTGGCCCCTTCGTCCTGCCGGGCGGGAACTATCACGTTTACGACTATGCGCTGTACTGGGCGGCGCTGCGGCAGGATTTCGCGAGGCGGGTGGCGGCATGGCACAAGGCCTACTGATCACCGCCGACGCCGCGCAGTTCCGCGCCGCACTGCCGCAAGGCGGGGCGCTGATCGGGCTTGATCTGGGCACCCAGACGATCGGCACCGCGTTCTGCGATGCCGGCTGGCGCTTCGCCTCACCCGGAAAGACGCTCAAACGCGGCAAGTTCGGCGCCGACCGCGAGGCGCTGGCGGCACTGGTCAAGGAACGGTCGGTCAAGGGTCTGGTGCTGGGCCTGCCGATCAACATGGACGGCAGCGAGGGGCCGCGCAGCCAGTCGAGCCGGGCCTATGCCCGCAACCTGGCCGCCGCGCTTGGCCTGCCGGTGCTGCTGTGGGACGAGCGCTGGTCCACCATGAGCGCCGAACGCGGCCTGATCGACCAGGACATGAGCCGCGCCAAGCGGGCGACCCGGATCGATTCCGCCGCCGCCGCGGTAATCCTTCAAGCTGCGATTGACGCGCTGACGGTCGGCATGGGCTAGGCCGCCAGCTCCGCCCGCCGCGCCTTCGCTTCCATGGTTACCAGGCGGCTTCCCGCCAGTTCGGCTTCGCACCACAGCGCATCGCGCTCCGCCAGATCCTCAGCCTGCGCCGCCAGCGCATCCCAGGCGGCGAGCCGCAGCCGGTCGCTGGGGTGCCGGCGGGCAAACCGGTGAGCCAGGTCGATCGCCTCGGCCCCGCCGAGCCCGACCGCAACCTTGAGAAACGCCTCGGTCGGCCCGGGCGAGAGGATTCCGCCGATGGTCTTGTGCTCAAGATCGAACCGGTACTGATCAAGCCAGCCCTGCGCTCCTGTGGTGTGCATCACGTTGAGCGAGACCGAGAGCGAATCCGCCGCCCCTTGGGCATGGACATCGACATGCGCCCGGTAAAGCATGAGCTTGCCTTCAATAAGCCGCGAGCGTTCGATGAATTTCAGCGATGGTACGGCCTCGCCCCGGAACCCCGCGACCGCTTCGTAGTCATATTCGTAATAGTCGCTCCAGTATCCGGGCCCGAAATAGCCCAGGGTCAGGAAGTTGAAATTGTGATCGTGCGGCAGACCCAGCACGAAGGCGTCTCCGCCGCTCGCCCGGACCATGTGTTCGTCCAGCGATGGCCAGATGTTGGCGCGGATGAAGAACTGGCCACTGGGCGGTGCGAGCATGATGACCTGCGGTCCATAGGCGGTGTCCGATGCCTCTTCACGGTGCCGCTGGGCCAGATCCTCGACCAGCCGGTCACCGAGGAAGGTTCGGTCATTGCCCAGACGCCGCAGCCACAGCGCCGCATGGGCCAAGCTTTCCTCGTCCTCCGGGTCGAACCCGGAGGCGCAAAGGTGATCGACGCATTCGGCCAGACTGGCCATGCGGGGATCTTCAATCGCGATTATACGGGGCATTGGCAAACTCCGGCAAGCTGCGGATAGGAATCGATCAGCTGCGCGCGCAGCGTCCGCGCCGGAGCGGCGAGCGGGTCGTCGGCGCGCTGTGAAAGGCGGCAGACAGTGGTGAAACCCAGGGCACTGTCGAGGCCAAGGCATTCGCGCAGCGCCTGCCAGCGTAGCGACGGATTGCCGTCCTCCTCAGCCATTGCCGCCAACAGCGGAGCCGCATCGATGCGGCCCATCCGTCCGAGCAGCGCCGCCGCGAGCTCCAAACGACTCTCGCGGGGGGAACCGGCGGCCTGGTGGACCAGGCGGCCGTCCGAGAGGTCATACTCGCAGGTAAACTCGCTGCCGGAAAGGCGGCGTTGCAGCTTCAGCGTGACCAGGGTTCCGAACACCCGGTGCAGTTGCCGGGTTTCGCTGCGTCCGCTCTGGTGCAGGCCCATCCCCGGCTCCAACACGATTTCCCGTGCGCACAGATCCGCGCCGTCGGGCCGGTGCGCGGAAATCCGCACCACCGCAGCTTCGGCCCGGCCGCTCAACACCTTCTCGTAGGTTTCAACCGCCGCGAAACCGATCGTTTTCGGAGCCGCCTTGCGTGCAAGGCCAGTTCCGTCGACGGCTTGCAGCGACAGGCTGGTCGCCCCGTGGCGGACGATCATCACCGCGCTGACCACGTCGTCGCTGGAATAGCGCAGCGGCACCTGGCCGAGCGGCTCGGCCTGCAGATGCGGTGCGAAGGTTTCGATCAGGCTGGCCGCAAAGTCCCTCGCCCCAAGATCCTGGGGGGCGAACAGCATGGCCAGGAACGGCAGGTCCTCTACCGGGACGTCCTTGCCGAAGCTGGCGACTTCTGCTTCGACCTGGGCGCCCGGGCCATCGCGCCGCCAGGCTTCCCAGGCATCGCGCAGGGCGATCTGCGCCTTGCGCTGCGGGGCATCGTGGCCCCGCAGCGCGCGCAGTTCCGGGTGGATGTGCATCCGGAACTCTCCGGTTCAGAAGCCGATGAGGACGTCGTAAACGTAGGTCATGATCACGACGATCGAATCGTCGGATCCCGTTGCCTGGAACGGGTTCGCGACGCTCCCGAACACGCCGGTCAGCGTGTCGAGATCGGGCAGGGCGGAAAGATCGATTTTCGGCAAGTTCATGGTAGTTCCCCAAGCAGCCGCAGCCCCATGCCGCGGCACACTGAAACCGCCCGAAACTGCCGCCCAGGTGAAATTAAAAGATTGTAATCGGCCCGCGTGAGCGGCACGGAGACCGGTATGAACGAGCCTGCGAAACCGCCGATACCGACCCTGCCCGGCGGGATGGAGTTCGATCCCGCGCGCGGCGCAAAAATGATGACCCGCCACGGCCATGGCGGCTGGCTGGGTCTGGGCTATCACGATCACGGCCAGGGCTGGTTCGAACTGGAACTGCCCTGGCGCGAGGAACTGGTGGGCGTAGCCGAAACCGGCGTGCTCGCGTCCGGGCCGATCATCAGCCTGATGGACAATGCCACATCGATGTCTGTCTGGACCCTTACCGGCAAGTTCGTGCCCCACGCCACGCTCGACCTGCGGGTCGACTACATGCGCGCCGCTGTTCCGGGCCGCACGGTGATCGGACACGGCGAATGCTACAAGCTGACCCGCACGATCGCCTTCATCCGCGGTATTGCCCACGATGGCGATGCGGACGATCCGGTGGCCCACGTGATCGGCACTTTCATGGCAACCCACGGAACTTACCTGTAATGGGCCCGGAACTTCCCCCCTATGCCCAGGCGCTGGGCATCCAGATGGATCTGGACGACGACGGCAATCCCATCCTCCACGTAGATTTTTCGGAACGGATCCTGGGTCGGCCGGGCTTCCTCCATGGCGGCGCGATGAGCGGGCTGATGGAAATGGCCGCGATCGCCGCGCTGCGCGCCGAACTGGAACGCCGGGGCGAAACCATGCGGCTCAAGCCGGTCAACGTGCAGGTCGAATTCATGCGCGGCGGGACCGAGCAGCGGACCTTTGCGATGGGCGCGGTGACCCGCGCCGGGCGCCGCGTGGCGCTGGTCAATGCCGAATGCTGGCAGGACGACCGCAAGAAACCGATCGCTCTGGCGCAGATGAAAGTGCTGCTCAGCCCCGCCGAATAACCAGGGTAAGGCCCGGTCCGGGTTCGGGTGACGGATCGGCGCCAAGCACCCGCCGCACCGCATCGGCACGGGCGCGGGTCAGGATCGCAGGGGCAACCGCCGGATCGTGCAGCACCACGTCGGCCGCGCCCAGCCACCGAGCCTGACGCAGGGTAAGGTCATCGGGATCGTCGCTGGTGACGGTGAATTCAGCAGTTCCCCCTTCGCCGGGTTCTGCGCCGTCGAGCCAGGTCGAGAACCGCTCCGCGCTGTCTTCGCCAAGCGGATCGAGCGCACCGCGCTCTGCCAGCGCTCGATCGATCGCGCGGCGACGGTCCCCGGCATCGGGCCAGCGTTCGCGCAGCCTTGTCCGCGCCTGCTTCAGCCGCTCCGCCAAGGCTCCAAGCGAATCCGGCAACAAGGCTTCCAACCGCAGCCGCAATGCCTTGGCAAGCCCGGCTGAAGCGCCGCCGGTGCTAACCGCGACCAGCACCGGACCGCGCTCGAGAATGCTGGGCAGGGTGAAATCACACAGGTCCGGACGGTCGGCCACGTTGACGAGCAGCCCGCGCCCTTTGAGCTGAGCCGCCGCGGCATCGGGCTGAGCCAGTGCCACAAAGGCCAGCCGGGCCTGGGCATCGTCCTTGTCAGCCAGGACAGCCCCGGCCCGTTCCAGCAAACGCCGCTTGGCTTCCCCCCCCTCGCCCTCACCCAGTAGGATGACCTTCTGGCCGGTCAGACGGTGGAAGAGGGGAAGCGAATGCATTGCATTCAGTCCAGGAAATCCGGCACCCGCTCGGCCGCGGTGATCACTTCGGGCAGGATCCGGTCGGCGACCACGGCCCACTTATCGCCATCAACCATCACTTCGGCGATGAACCCGCGGCTGTTGTAGGAACTGGCCATGGTTGCGCCATAGGCCCCGGCGGTGCGGAACACGGCGAGATCGCCCGCCCCGATCGCGTCGATCTCGCGGTCCATGGCGAAGGTATCGCCGGTTTCGCAGATCGGGCCGACGATGTGCGCGGTCATCTTCTCTCCGCCGGGCCGGACCGCGTCGAAATCGTGCCACGATCCGTACATCGCGGGCCGCGCAAGATCGTTCATCGCCGCGTCGACGATCACGAACGGCGCGCGGTTGGAGCTGCGCTTGACCCGGACCACCTTGGTCAGCAGCACCCCGGCGTTGCCGCAGATCACCCGGCCCGGCTCGAACATCAGGGTGACGTCCCAATCCCTGGTCACCCGCGCGACCATTTCGGCATATTCGGCGGGGCTGGGGAACACCTCGCCCGCCTTGTAGGGGACGCCGATCCCGCCGCCGAGGTCGGCATGGGTCACAATCTGCCCGGCGGCGCGCAGCTCGGCGATCAGCTCACCGACCTTTGCGAAGGCCTCTTCGAACGGTTCGAGGCTGCTGAGCTGGCTGCCGATGTGGACCGCCACGCCGCGCATATCGAGCCCGGGCAAGGCGGCCAGGTTCGCATAGATCTCAACCGCCCGGTCGATCGGCACGCCGAACTTGTTCTCGGCCTTTCCGGTCGAGATCTTGGCATGGGTGCGTGCATCAACATCGGGATTGACGCGCAGCGCACAGCGCGCGGTAAGTCCGCGTTCGGCAGCCAGCGCGGAGAGCTCGATCCCCTCTTCTTCGCTTTCGAGGTTGAACTGGCCGATCCCGGCCTCCAGGCCCGCGATCATTTCATGGTACTGCTTGCCCACGCCGGAAAACACGATGTCCTCTGCCGGCATCCCGGCCGCCAGCGCGCGGGCCATTTCCCCGCCGGAGACGACATCGGCGCCCAGCCCTTCACGCTTCATCACCCGCAGCACCGCAAGGTTGGGATTGGCCTTGATCGCAAAGGCAATGTGGACGCGCGGCAGTATCGCCAGCGCTTCGCGGAACACCCGGGCGTGGCGTTCCAGCGTGGCGCGCGAATAGACATAGACCGGAGTGCCGACCGCTTCGGCGATCGCGGTCAGCGGCAGGTCTTCGGCATGCAGCACGCCGTCACGGTATTCAAAATGGTCCATGGGAAATTACTCGTCGTCGGAAGGAGGCAGGTCGAACGGGTCTTGGAGGCGCTCCTCCGACCGTTTTCGCAATTCGACGCTGCGTTCCGGCGCGGCCTGGGGGCCGGGCTTGAGAAGATTTTCGGCCGTCTCGTGCCCGTCGCGGCCATAGGGCGCAACCGGCAGCTGCTGACCGGCCTGCGGTTTCAACGGCGCGCTCTGCCCGCAAGCAGCAAGGCCAAGAAACAAGGCGGAAACAACCAGGCGGCGCATCGCAATTACTCCTGGCCGAGCGCCAGTCGCGCCTCGGCCACGCGCGCCCTTACCTGATCCGGCGCGGTTCCGCCATAGCTGGAGCGCGCCGCGACCGAAGCCTCGACCGAGAGGGCATCATAGACCCGTTCGTCGATCCGCGCGTCGATCCCGTGCAGGTCCGACATGGGCAGGCGATCAAGCGGCAAGCCCTTGCTTTCCGCCAGTTTCACGGCCGCGCCGGTGATATGGTGCGCTTCGCGGAACGGAATGCCGGCCTGCCGCACCAGCCAGTCTGCCAGATCGGTTGCGGTGGCATAGCCCAACTCTGCGGCGGCGCGCATCCGTGTCGTGCGGAAGGTCGCGCCTTCGACCATCCCGGTCATCGCGGCCAGACACAGGGTGAGCAGACCGGCCGCCTCGAACACCGGCGGCTTATCGTCCTGCATGTCCTTGGAATAGGCCAGCGGCAGGCCTTTCATCGTGATCATCAGGCTGGTCAGGCTGCCAATGATCCGCCCGGCATGGCCGCGCACCAGCTCCGCCGCGTCGGGATTCTTCTTCTGCGGCATGATCGAACTGCCGGTCGACAGACTGTCTGGCAGGGTCACGAAGCCGAACGGCTGGCTCGCCCAGATGATGAATTCCTCGGCCAGCCGCGACAGGTGCAGCGCGGTCTGCGCGGCAGCCATCAGGTAATCGAGCGCGAAATCGCGGTCCGACACCGAATCGAGGCTGTTGGCGGTCGGCCGGTCGAAATCGAGCGATTTGGCAGTGGCCTGCCGGTCGATCGGAAAGCCCGTTCCGGCCAAGGCCGCGCTGCCCAGCGGGCATTCGTTCATCCGCGCGCGCGCATCGGCAAAGCGCGAACGGTCGCGCCGGGTCA
>JBJTMC010000213.1:0-7159 GCA_046063325.1 Novosphingobium sp. | reverse complement strand
CGGAGGTCAGGCAGCGGATCAGGCCAGGGCGCTTGCCAAGTGTTTGCGCGCAGCCTTCAAATCCGTCGCCCAGGAACAGCAGTTTTGCCTCGGCATTGTCGATGATGAAGGCGGCTTCGGGTTCGGCCAGCCGCCAGCCGACCGGCACCATCACGATCCCGGCGCGCGCCGCCCCGAAGAACAGGGTGAAATAGGTGACGCTGTTCTTGCCGAACCAGGCGATCCGGTCCCCCTTGGCCAGTCCCTGGGCGAGCAGGAACGAAGCGACCCGCGCACTTGCGTCTTCCAGTTCGGCGTAGCTGTAGCGCAGATCATCGCCTTCCAGAGCCAGGCTTTCCGGCCGGTCCTTGGCCCAGAACTGCAGAAATTCGTCGAAGGTGAACAGATCTGCGGTGCGCCGCGCCTTGGCCAGCAGGCGATCGTAGGTTTCTTGATTCAGCATGAGTCAGCTCTCCTGCCAGGCAGATTAACCGCGCGATTAAGAAGGGCAAGCCGCGATCACGGTTCGCTGGTCAATTGTCGCGGGCTGGACCTTGCCCGCACAGCCCTTATGAGCAGAAGCGATGGATGCATCCTGGCAATTCTGGATAGACCGCGGCGGGACCTTCACCGATGTCGTCGCACGCACCCCCCAGGGCGCGGTGCTTACAGCCAAACTGTTGTCCGAGGATCCGGGGCGGCGTGAGGACGCGGCTGTCGCGGCGATTCGGCTGCTGACCGCAACGCCCGCCGGCCCGCTTCCGCCCTGCCATGTCCGGATGGGGACGACCGTGGCGACCAACGCCTTGCTTGAGCGCAAGGGCGAACCCACCGTCCTGGCAATCACCCGCGGCTTTGGCGATGCCCTGACGATCGGCAGCCAGGAACGGCCCGAGCTGTTCGTTCGCCATATCGTTCTGCCCGCGCCGCTCCACGCCCGGGTAATCGAAATCGATGAGCGGATGAGCGCGCAAGGCGAAGTTCTGCGCGACCTGGACGAAGCTGCAGCCCGGGACGCCTTTGCGGCGGCCGTGGCCGAAGGCTTCCGTTCGGTCGCGATCGTGCTGGTTCACGGCTGGCAACATACCGCGCACGAGGTTCGGTTGGCGCAGCTGGCGCGCGATGCCGGGTTTGCCCAGATTTCGGTCAGCCACGAACTGGCCCCGCTGATCAAACTGGTGCCGCGCGGCGATACCACACTGGTCGATGCCTATCTCTCGCCGGTGCTGCGCCGCTATGTCGACAATTTCACCGCGCAGCTTGGCGGGGCAGGGCAGGCGCTGTTCATGCAGTCGAGCGGCGGATTGACCGAAGGGGCCCGGTTCCAGGGCAAGGATGCGATCCTTTCCGGACCCGCGGGCGGGATCGTCGGCATGGCCCGCACGGCCGAGGCAAGCGGCGCCGCCAAGGTGATCGGCTTCGACATGGGCGGCACCTCGACCGACGTGTCGCACTATGCCGGGCTCTACGAGCGGGACAGCGAAACCCGCGTGGCCGGGGTGCGGATCCGCACGCCGATGTTACGGATCCACACCGTTGCGGCGGGTGGCGGCTCGATCTGCCGGTTCGATGCCGGGCGGCTGGTGGTCGGCCCGGAAAGCGCCGGGGCGGTGCCCGGCCCGGCCTGCTATCGCCGTGGTGGGCCGCTGACCGTGACCGATTGCAACGTGCTGTTGGGCAAGCTGATCCCGGCGCACTTTCCCAGCCTGTTCGGCCCGGGCGGCGATCAGCCGATCGACCGCGCGGTTGTGGCGGCGGGCTTTGGCGAACTGTCCCGGCAAATCGAAAACGAGACCGGGCAACGGCTCGGTCCCGAAACGATCGCCGAAGGATTTGTCCGGATTGCCGTGGCCAACATGGCCCAGGCGATCCGCCAGATCAGCGTGGCCCGCGGGCATGACGTGACCAGCCATGCGCTCGCCTGCTTTGGCGGGGCGGGCGGACAGCACGCCTGCCTGGTCGCCGATGCGCTGGGGATCGAAACGGTGCTGATCCACCCGCTGGCCGGGGTACTTTCGGCCTATGGCATGGGCCTGGCGAGCGAGGCCGTGGTGCGCGAAGCGGGTCTGGGCCTGCCACTTGAGCCGGGGGTCGAGACTGCGGTGGAGGGGCTGCGTGCCCGCCTGTCTGATGAGGCGGCGGCCCGGCTTGGACAGGCGCCAAGCCGGATCGAAGTCACTCTGTTTGTCCGGCCCGCCGCGTCTGAAAACGCGATCGAGCTTGCCCCCGGCCCGGCCGACGAACTGGTCGCGGCATTCGCCGCAGCTCACCGCGCGGAGTTCGGCTATGACGGAAGCGGCCCGCTGGTGATCGACCGGGTGCGGGTAGAGGCGGTGGCCGAGCATGCCTTGGCGCAGGGACTGGCCTGGCCGCTGCCGCAGGGCACCGGCGCGCCGCTCGAAACGGCGCGTTGCTGGCTGGACGGTGCGTCGCACCAGGTTCCGGTGTGGGATCGGGCCGCACTTGCCGCCGGGTTTCGGGCATCCGGCCCGTTGGTGGTGATCGATGCGCTGGCGACAACGGTTGTCGAACCGGGCTGGGCCCTGCAGGTTGACGCCGACGGCACCCTGCGCCTGACCCGCGAAGCACCGCGGGCGACTGCAATCGCGGAAAACGCCGGAGCCGACCCGATCCGGCTTGAGGTCTTCAACGGCCTGTTCATGGGCATTGCCGAGGAAATGGGATCGGCGCTGGCCCGCACGGCCAGCTCGGTCAACATCCGCGAGCGGCTCGATTTTTCCTGTGCGCTGTTCGACCACGCCGGTCGGCTGGTCGCCAACGCCCCGCACATGCCGGTCCATCTTGGCTCGATGGGCGAAAGCGTCGGGCGGATCATCGCCGCGCGGGGGCAAGGGCGCGATGGTCGAGGTATCCGCCGCGGCGATGCCTATGTTCTTAACGCGCCTTATGCCGGCGGCACCCACTTGCCCGACATTACCGTGGTCGCGCCGGTGTTCGTCGATGGCGATGGGGATGTGCCCAGCTTCTATGTCGCCGCGCGCGGGCATCACGCCGATGTCGGCGGGATCGCGCCGGGATCGATGCCGCCGACCAGCACCAGCATCGAGGAAGAAGGCGTCCTGCTCGACAATGTCCTGCTGGTCGAAGTCGGACGCCTGCGCGAGGCAGAGCTGCGCGTCCTGCTTGGATCGGGGCCCTGGCCCGCGCGCAACCCGGACCAGAACCTGGCCGATCTTGCCGCACAGCTGGCCGCCTGCGCGCGCGGCGCGGCGGGGCTTGAGGCGGCTTGCCGCGAACACGGGCGCGGCGTGGTCAAGGCCTACATGGGCCACGTCCACGCCAACGCCGAAGAAGCCGTCCGGCGCCTGATCGGGCGGCTGGAAGACGGCGCGTTCCGGCTTGAGATGGACAACGGCGCGGTAATTTGCGTCACGGTTTCGATCGATCGCACCGCGCGCCACGCCGCGATCGACTTCGCCGGGACCAGCGCGCAGCTGCCCGGCAATTTCAACGCGCCGTTCAGCGTGGTCCGGGCCGCGGTGATGTATGTCCTGCGCACCATGATCGACGATCCGATCCCGATGAACGAGGGCTGCCTGGCCCCGGTGACGATCCGCGTGCCCGAAGGCTCGATGCTGTCCCCGCGCTATCCAGCCGCTGTCGTGGCGGGCAATGTAGAGACCAGCCAGGCCGTTACCGATGCGCTGTTCGGGGCCTTTGGTGCGCTGGCCGCCAGCCAGGGGACGATGAACAATTTCACCTTCGGCAACGATCGCTACCAGTATTACGAGACCATCGCCGGAGGGTCTGGCGCAGGGCCGGGGTTCGACGGCGCCAGCGCGGTCCAGACCCATATGACCAATTCGCGCCTAACCGACCCCGAAGTGCTGGAGACACGCTATCCGGTGCTGGTCGATGAGTTCCGCATCCGCACCGGATCGGGCGGGGCGGGGCAGTGGCGCGGCGGCGATGGGGTGGTGCGCAGGATCCGGTTTCGCGAAACGATGGAGGCCGGCATCCTTTCCGGGCGCCGCCGGACCGTGCCGTTCGGGCTGGCCGGAGGCGGCGCCGCCTTTCCCGGAATCACCCGGGTCGAGCGAACCTCAGGGGAACTTGAGGTTCTCGATTCCACGGCCGGGGTGACAGTTGCGGCAGGGGATGCCATCGTGATCGAGACACCCGGCGGGGGAGGGTACGGCAAGCCATGAATTATTGGGTGTTGAGCGGCATTGCGGTAATGATCGGCGGCTTCATGCTGCGGCTCAACGCGCTGGTCGTGGTGGTGCTTGCGGCGCTGGTGACCGGATTTGCCGCCGGTCTCAATCCGACCGCGATCGTTTCGGCCCTGGGCAAGGCGTTCAACGATACCCGCTATGTCAGCGTGATCTGGATCGTCCTGCCGGTGATCGGAATGATGGAGCGCCACGGCCTGCAGGAACGCGCGCGCGGGCTGATCGAAGGGATGCAGGGCGCCACCTTGCCCCGCCTGCTGACTGGCTATCTGCTGCTTCGCCAGATCACCGCCGCGCTGGGGCTGACTTCGATCGCGGGCCCGGCCCAGACGGTCCGGCCACTGCTGGCCCCGATGGCCGTCGCCGCGGCGAAGCCGGAGGATGAGGGCGAGGCCGAAAAGGTCATGGCCATGGCCGCCGCGACCGACAATGTCGGCCTGTTCTTTGGCGAGGACATCTTCATCGCAATCGGATCGATCCTGTTGATGAAGGGCTTCCTTGAACAGAACGGGATCGAGTTGGCCCCGTTTGAGCTTTCGGTCTGGGCCATCCCTACCGCGATTGCCGCATTCGCAATCCACGGCTTCCGGATCTGGCGAATGGGGAGGGCGCGGACGTGATCGGGCTGCCGCAGGTCTACATTCTGGCCGGGCTGGCCTTTGCCGCCTTCGCGCTGCTTTCGGCGCGCGATGCCAGCAATCCCCGGCGCTGGGTCAATGCGGCCTTCTGGGGCCTGCTGGCCTGCTCGATGCTGGCGGGCGACCGGCTGGGCGATCTCGCCAACGGCTTGCTGGTGCTCGCCCTGGTCAGTATCGCCGGGAGGGGCGGACTGGGCAAGGGGGCAGCCCGCAGCGAGGCCGACGAACGCGCGGCCGAGGCGGAGCGCCACGGCAACCGCCTGTTCCTCCTTGCGCTGGTGATCCCGCTGGTCGCGCTGGCCGGAACCTTTGGTTTCAAGGCCGCGCCGCAGCTGGTCGATCCGAAGAACGTGACCCTGGTCAGCCTGGCGCTGGGCGTGCTGGTCGCGCTGGGCCTTGGGATGATCTGGTTCCGCACCGGTCCGGCAGAGCCGCTCCACGAAGGGCGGCGGCTGATGGACGCGGTCGGCTGGGCGGCGATCCTGCCGCAGATGCTGGCCAGCCTGGGCGCGGTCTTTGCCCTGGCCGGTGTGGGAAAGGTGGTGGGCGGGCTGATGACCACGGTGATCCCCGATGGCAGCCGCCTGGCCGCCGTGATCGCCTATGGCCTGGGCATGGCGCTGTTCACGATGGTGATGGGCAATGCCTTTGCCGCTTTTCCGGTCATGGCGGCGGCGATTGGTTTGCCGCTGCTGATCGGGCAATACCACGGCGATCCGGCGGTAGTCGCCGCGATCGGGATGCTGGCAGGGTTCTGCGGGACGCTGATGACGCCGATGGCGGCGAACTTCAACATCGTGCCCGCCGCCCTGCTTGAGCTCAAGGATCGCAACGCCGTGGTCAAGGCGCAGATCCCCACGGCCTTGCCGCTGCTGGCCGCAAACATCGCCCTCATTTGGTTCCTGGCTTTCTGATGAAGCTGACCGCCGAAATCGCCGCGCGATTCATGACGCTGACCAGCGGGCACCTGACCCGCGAATATCCGCACAAGCTGGATCATGTGATGGACGGGCCGGACGATGTCCTTGCCCCGTCGGCGCTCCATCCGATCTTCCACGGCAGCTTCGATTGGCACTCTTGCGTCCACGGCTGGTGGCAGGTGCTTCGGCTGGCCCGGCTCTATCCGGCATTGCCAGAGGCTGCCGGCGTGCGTGCCCTGGCCGAGCGCTTGTTCACGGCGGAAAACTTTGCGGCCGAATGCGCCTATCTGGACAGGTCCTCGGCGCGCGGGTTCGAGCGGCCCTACGGCTGGGCCTGGGCGCTGGCACTGCACGGGGAAATGGTGCGGCACGATGCGCCCTGGGCGCACAATGCCGATCCGTTTGCCGCCCGCTTCGCGCGGCGCTTTGCGGATTTTCTGCCGCTCCAGACTTACCCGATCCGCACCGGGACCCACTACAACAGCGCATTCGCGCTCGTTCTGGCGCGGGACTGGGCGCGCGATCATGATCCCGCCCTGGTGGCGACGATCGATTCGCGGGCAGCGGACTGGTACGCGGCCGACCGGGCGGCGCAGGCGTGGGAGCCGGGCGGGGACGAGTTCCTGTCCGGCACGCTGTGCGAAGCGCTGCTGCAGAGCCGGGCGCTGGGCACGGACTTTGCCGCCTGGTTCGATGCCTTCCTGCCCGATGCCGCATCGCGGCGGCCCGAAACCCTGTTCGTCCCCGCCACCGTATCGGACCGCAGCGACGGCAAGATCGCCCACCTCGACGGCCTCAACCTCTCGCGCGCCTGGTGCTGGCGCCAGATCGCCGCGGCCCTCGGCCCCGCGCATCCGGTTACGGCCCCGGCCGTGCAGACGGCCGAGCACCACCTGTCCGCCGCACTGGGCCATGTCGCAGGCGACTACATGGGCGAACACTGGCTAGCCAGCTTCGCCCTGCTGGCGCTGGAAAGCGCCTGACTCTGAAAAAATGGTGCCCAGAAGAGGACTTTGAGCAGCGAACTGCTTCGAGTCCTCGTCCGCTTCTGGGTTTTGTCCTGAGTTTTCAACGGTGGTGAGTTCGAGTCCCAGAAGAGGACTCGCTCTCGGTAATTTTATGCCATTCTTATTAATGCGTTACCTAGTTCGGGTTTTGCCAAAGGCCCGCAAAAGGCCCGAAATCGCCAAATAACGTATTGGTTCGATGCCTTTTCCAGGACTCAAGGATATTTTGAGCCCCGGATTTCCGCCATTTTCGATATGCGAACAAAATCAGAAAATGGGCCTCTGATTCGTCGTTTTTCACCCATCAAGATCGACCTTGTATGAGCGCATGTGGGTAGACGGAGATCCTGCGCTGGTCGAAGGAGCGCGACGAGGAGTGGCATTACATCGCGCCGGGCAAGCCGCAGCAGAACGGGTTCATC
>JBJTMC010000212.1:0-9334 GCA_046063325.1 Novosphingobium sp. | reverse complement strand
CCTCAAGGAAGGCGTGGCCATGGCGGAGAACGGCTGACAGCGGCGCCAATCGCAGGGCGTCAGGGGAGAGGCAATGTTCAAGCTCAAATGGTTCGCGGGTGTATTCGCGGCACAGAAGGCGTTGCCCGCCGAGACAGTGCGGTCTCGCCCGCTCGACAAGTTTGACTTCCAAAGCCTGGAAACCAACGGCTTCTGGGCTCGCCTGTTCTACATCGCGCTGTTTCGGGTGATTTTTCCGGTCTTTTTCGCGATCATGCGCCGGTTCAAGCCCGTGTTGCGGATCGGGCGACTGGTCATCGTCAGCCGGTACGACGACGTAATGACCGTGCTGAGCGACCGCGGGGTTCACTTCCCGGTCGTCTACGGCCCAGAGATGCGCGAAATCTGTGGCGGTGCGGACTTCATGCTTGGCCAGAACGGGACCGCGCACGATGAAATCCGCGCTCGGGTGTGGAAGCAGTTCCTCCGCAAGGATCTGGTCGATATCCGCGGCTGGAGCAGGCTCCATGCCGAAGCACTGGTCGAGGCCGGCCAAGGCGAGCTCGACGTCGCCCGCGATCTCATCACCCGCACAGCTACCGAAGTATGCTGCCGTTTCCTTGGCATTTCGCTGCAGGATCCAGGGGCGTTCGGTGACTGGTCGGTTGCCGTCTCGCAGCAGCTTTTTGCCGACATCACCGGTGACAGGCACATCCGCGCGCAATCGCTGATCGCCGCCACCCACATGATCGCCGCGGCAGACGATGCCATTGCCAGGGTGCACGCCAACAACGCCGTGCATGCCGATTGGCTTGCCAAGGCCAGCCCCGCGCAACTGGAACAGCGCCGGGCAGACAGTGCGCTGGTCGACCGCCTTGTAACCTTCGAAGGGCTTGATGACCTGACGGTGCGGGCGACGCTGCTGGGCGTGGCGACCGGGTTCGTCCCGACCAACGCCTTGTCGGCAGGCAACATCCTCTACGAACTGATGGCCAACCGCACGCTCTGGCTCGAAGCGCGCGAGGCGGCCATGGCCCTGGCCGAGGTTCGCCGGGCCGGGGACACCGAGGCTGAACCCGATGCGATCCGGCGGCTGGAGATCGTTCTTCTTGACGCCGCACGGCGCTGGCCGGGCCTGTCACCGGGAGTGTTCCGCCATTGCCCGCAAGAACATGCGATCACCGATGCCAACGGAACGGTCGTGTACACCGTTCCCGCAGATAGCGTGGTCCTTGCATCGGTCTTCTCCGGACTGCGTGACAGCAAGGTGTTCAACACCTTCAAGGATGATCCCTACGCGGCTTCGGCGCTGATTTTCGGGGCGGGCCCGCACGAATGCCTGGGGCTCGAGATCGCGCGAATCCAGATTACCGAGATTTTCGCCGCGCTGCTCTCGCGGCCCGGACTGGCTCCGGCCAAAGGCAAGTACGGGACCATGTGGCGGGCCGGGCCTTATCCCGTCCGGCTTGACATGCGGTACGATTGCCCAACCGCGCAGCGCGCCCTGCTGGTGGCGGCCCTGCCCGTCCGTCCCGGCGTTCCGCGCACGGTCGTCCAGGACGAGATCGAAGCCTTGGGAATTCCGCTCAGGCCAGAGTTTGCTGCGGCGCTGGATGCCACCGGATGTATCGACTTTTCCTCGCTGAATGTCATCGAAACGGCGGAGGGATCGGAAAACTCGGTCCTGCTTGTCGAACTGAACGGCGATGGCAGCGAAGAGCATATCATCGCCCGCTACGCCGATGCGGCGGCCGCCTGGCTTGCGCCGATCCTGGCCCACTGCCTTCCGCAAGACGCGCAGCCGCTAGACGCCGCGGCAATCGCCGCTCTGATCGGCAGGCATGTTGTCCATCTTGACCAGAGCATAACCGGCAATACCGGGCTGCATTTCGATGGCCTGCCCGAACTTTCGGTCGCTGATATCGCCCGCCAGGATCGGCTCGCGCAGTGGGCGCGTGAACAGATCGACCGACGGGTGCGCCAGCCCGGCTACAGCGACGGCCGGGCGATGGACACGATCAACTATCTGCGTCGGCTGCTCAAGCAGGACTGGATCTATCGGCGGCGCTACGAGCAACACATGGACGCGATCGACACGGATCTGCAGCGCGCGATCGTCCGGCCCAGCCGCAAGCGTCTGCGCCTGGCGGACTGGAAGCCCGATTTCTCCATCCTCCAGACGATCGCGCGGACTCTGCTCGATCCCGCGAGCCGGTGGCTTCATTTGGACGTCCTGGTGTTCGCTGGCATGGCGTTCGTCCCGATCTATAAACTGGCCCTGCCGCACGGCCCGGCAAGCTGGTTGCAGCAGGGGCTTGCGCTCCTTGCCGGATTGGCAGGAGCGGCAATCCTTGCCCCGCTGGCGATCCTGGCTCTGTTCGGCCTGTTCCTGCTGCTGGTTCGACGGGCCGAAAAGCGCGATGTCAGCGATCCGCGCATCGCCAGCCTGGGCCACGTCGAAAGCATTGCCGCGCGCGAAGACGCGACGGGTTACGAACAGAACCACATCATCGCGGTGATGCCGCTCAAGCCCGGACTGCTCCGGCGGGTCAGTTTCGCCTTCACGATGTGGTGGATCCGCATGGCCGTGACGCACTGGTTCCGCCCGGGTTTCGTTGTCACCATGGGCACCATCCACAAGGCGCGCTGGTTTATCGTGCCGGGCACGCGGCAGTACGTGTTTCATTCGAACTATGACGGCAGCTGGGAAAGTTACCTGGAAGACTTCATCACCCGCGCCTATCCGGGACAGACATCGGCCTGGAGCCACGGAGTAGGCTTTCCGCCGACCCGCTTTCTGGTGCTGGAAGGTGCGCAGGACGGCGATCGGTTCAAGCGCTGGGTGCGCCGCCAGCAGCGCCCGTCGCAATGCTGGTACAGCCGCTTCCCGCAGCTTACCGCCAAGCAGATCCGCAACAACGCGATGATCGAGGACGGGCTGGCCCGCACCGCGAATGACACCGATGCGCGGCGCTGGCTGGCCAATTTCGGTTCGGCCCAGCGCGAGGTTGGTGAACTGGAAAGCGCCGAAGCCCAGTCCCTGGTCTTTTCAGGCCTGAAGCATCATCATCGCGCCACGGCGCTTGCCGTGCGCATGCCTGAAAATCCGGGCGAGGCCCGTGAGTGGGCAAGGGACCTCTGTGCCTTTCGCGGCCCGACTGTATTTGAAAAGCAGACCCTGGCCCGCGTCCGTTTTGGCGATCTCGATTTCGAAGGTCCGGTTGCAACCCTGGCGCTTTCGGCGGCCGGGCTCGAAAGGCTTGGCCTGCGCGAAGGGCGCGGGCTCGATCAGCTTCCCGCCGCTTTCCGCATGGGCATGCATGGACGCAGCCGCCTGCTGGGCGATGGCAGCGCCGCAGACTGGCACTGGTCGGACGATACCAGCCGGCCCAACGGCGCGGATGCCGTACTTACGCTCTATACGCAGGGCGCAGACGAAGCAGCAGCCAGCGCGGCCCACGACAAGCTGGTCAACGCCCATAAAGCCCATCTTGCCAAGCATCTCGGTCGGCTGATTCACTCCATTCCTTGCAGCCCGGTGCGCGGGGAAAATGGGGAGTGGCAGCCGCAGTTCGAACACTTCGGGTTTCGTGACGGAATCTCGCAGCCGATCATCCGTGGCAGCCGCAAGGCCAGCGCGGTCGATGCGCCGCAGGATATGGTGGCGCCCGGAGAGTTCCTGCTCGGCTATCGCAACGACCAGGGCTATGTCTCGCCATCGGTCGGGATCGGCGCGGAGCACGACCCCGGCGCACTTCTGCCGACCGTCGCCGAGTACGAACCCAACCGCTTCCCCTATTTCGGCAACCGGACGTCCGACCCGGACCTGCGCGATTTCGGTCGAAACGCCAGCTTTCTGGTCCTGCGTCAGTTTGATCAGGACGTCGACGGGTTCATCGATGCCACCCAAAGGCACGCCGCCGAACTTTCGCCCGCCGCGCCAGGCGCGAAGCCAACCTATCCGCATCTTGCCGACCAGATCGGCCGGGCGGTTTCGCCGGATTGGGTTGCGGCGAAGATCATCGGTCGGTGGCGCAATGGTTCGCCGTTGGTCGGAAACCCATCCTGCCCGGCGGAACTGGGCCCGACGCAGCGGCCCGACAATACATTCGCTTATGGCATCGACGATCCGCGTGGAATTGCCTGCCCGCTGGGCGCGCACATCCGCCGGACCAATCCGCGCGACAGCCTGGAACCGGGAGACAAGGACGAACTGGCGATCACCAACCGCCATCGCATTTTGCGCAGAGGGCGCACCTATACCTATACGCCCACGGGCGAGCCCGAGCGGAAGGGTCTGCTGTTTGCCGCGTTGTGTTCGGATCTCGAACGGCAGTTCGAATTCGTCCAGCACACCTGGATCAACGCCAGTTCCTTTCACGGCCTGACCGATGAAGCCGATCCGCTGCTGGGCAATCCGCTGGCGCCGGGCGGCATCTTCACGGCGACCAATCGCGCGCCGGACCGCGCGGCGCGTTTCACCATCCCGTCCGTGACAGGCCCGGTGATGATCGAAGGGATGCACAGTTACGTCACGCTGCGCGGTGGCGGCTATTACCTTTTGCCCAGCCGGTCAGCGCTGATGTATCTCACCCGCCTGAGCTGACCTTTCAGGAGTCCGGCGCAGCGCGCCGCGCGCGCAATTGGCGCGTTGCCAAGCCGGTTTTGGCCGTTCACAATCCCGACCAGCAAGAGATCGCGCAATCGGGAGCAAGGGGCGATGAACGACAAGCCGGCACAGGCCATGTTGGAAGGTGTGCGGATCGTCGATCTTACCACGGTGGTTTTCGGGCCCTATTGCACCCAGACGCTGGCCGATCTTGGCGCGTCGGTAATCAAGGTCGAGGCGCCGGGGATCGGCGATCCGTTTCGCTGGTCGGCCCGTCCGGCGCGAACGCCCGGAATGGCGCCGGGGTTCATGGCTTTCAACCGGGGCAAGCGCTCGCTGGCGCTGGACCTCAAGCAGGATGCCGACCTTGCCCGGATCAAGAACCTGCTGCGCCAGGCCGACGCCTTCGTGGTCAATGTCCGGGGCAAGTCGCTGGAACGGCTTGGGCTGGACTATGCGGCCGTCCGCGCAATCAATCCCGGAATCGTCTACGTCCACTGCGTCGGATTCGGCCAGGACGGGCCCTATGCCGATCTCCAGGCCTATGACGACGTGATCCAGGCCGCGACCGGGACGGCGACGCTTCTGCCCCGGGTCGATGGCGATCCCCGGCCGCGCTACCTGCCCTCGCTGATTGCGGACAAGGTGGCCGGGCTGCACGCCGCCTATGCGACGCTGGCGGCGCTGTTCCACCGCCAGCGCACCGGACAGGGGCAACTGGTGGAAGTTCCGATGTTCGAAGCCTTCTCGCATTTCATGCTGAGCGAACATCTGGGCGGGCAAAGCTTCGACCCGCCGGTCGGCGCGGCTGGCTATGCCCGCCAGCTTGATCCCGATCGCCAGCCCTTTCCCACCAGCGACGGCCACGTCAGCATAGTCGCCTATACCAACGATGCGTGGGACCGGATCTTTGCCTTGCTGGATCAGCCCGGGTTCCTGTCCGATCCGCGCTTTGCCACGCCAGCGGACCGCGCGGCCAACCTTGCGGCGCTCTATCAGGGAATTGCCCGCTTCACTCCGGGCTTTACCACGGCAGAGATCCTGCGGCGCTGCACCGCAGTGCAGATCCCGGCGCAGGCGGTGCGCGATCTGGGCGCGATGCTGGACGATCCGCATCTGGGCGCGGTCGGCTTCTTTCACCGGCGCGAACATTCCAGCGAAGGGACCTATGTCGAAATGCGGGCGCCGGTGCGGTTTTCCTGCCGCCCGGATGCCAGCGTCCTGCCGCCGCCCCTGCTCGGGCAGGACGCCGACGCCGACTGGCCGGATTAAGCCGCGCAGTTCGCCGCGATATAGTCTGCGTGGCCGGGCATGGAATCGGCGGCGCGGGCCAGCGCGCCCTCCAGCTTGCGCAGGAAGTCGGCATGATCGGCCCCGCGCAGCGGCAGCAGCGGATCGGTGCCCTGCGGCATGTTGCCCTGACCGATATGGACCGCAAGCCAACTCGGCGGGCCGAACAGGTCCGCCTCGCGCTGGACCAGACGCCCGGTGCGGCGGAAATGCTCGATTTTCCAGGTGACGGTGTCCGGCACCTCCATCGCCGCGCAATAGCGCCACAGTTCGCTGTCGGAGCGGCTGGTCAGCTTGTAGTGCAGGATGATGAAATCGCGGATCCGCTCAAACTCCGCGATCGCCAGGCGGTTGTATTCGTCGATCACCAGCGGATCAAAACTGCGATCGGGGAACAGCGCGATCAGCTTGGAGATCGCCGCCTGGATCAGGTGGATCGAGGTCGATTCGAGCGGCTCCATGAACCCGCCGGACAGGCCGATCGCAACCACGTTGCGGTTCCAGAACAGGTTGCGCCGCCCGGTGGTGAAGGTCAGCTTGCGCGGATCGGCCAGCGCTTTTCCATCGAGGTTGGCCATCAGCACCGCTGCGGCATCGTCGTCAGTGATGAAATCGCTGCAATAGACATGGCCGTTGCCGGTGCGGTGCTGCAGCGGAATACGCCACTGCCAGCCCGCGTCGCGCGCGGTGGAGCGGGTATAGGGGGTAAAGTCCGCAGTCCGCTCGCACGGCACCGCCATGGCGCTGTCGCACGGCAGCCAGTGCCGCCAGTCCTGATACCCGGTGCTCAGCGCGCCTTCGATCAGCAGACCGCGAAAGCCCGAGCAATCGGCGAACAGGTCACCCGCGATCTGACGCCCGTCCTGCAGGGTAACGTGGGTCACATGGCCGCTCTCGCCATCCAGCGCGACGTCGGCGATCTTGCCTTCGATCCGCACCACCCCGCGCGCCTCGCTGTATTGCCGCAAGAAGCGGGCATAGAGCCCGGCGTCGAAGTGATAGGCATAGTCAAAGGTCGACAGCACGCTCGACGGCTCGGACGAAGGCCGGGCGAACTTGCCGCGGCTGGCGGCCGCCCAGGCCATGCACAGATCATCCAGTTCCGGCGCCTCCCCCCGTGCCCGCGCGGCCAGCCAGTACTGGTGCAGCGGCAGAAAATCGAAATTGCGGCCATAGGTGCCGAAGGGGTGGAAATAGGTCTTGCCAAGCGTGCCCCAGTTGACGAACTGGATTCCCAGCTTGAACGAACCCTGGGTCGCCTTGACGAAGTCGTTCTCGGCAATGCCCAGCGTTTCGTTGAAGGTCTTGATCGGCGGGATCGTCGCCTCGCCCACCCCGACCGTGCCGATCTCGTCGCTTTCGATCAGGGTGATCGAACAGCCGGTGCGGATCGCGTTGACCAGCGCGGCAGCGGTCATCCAGCCGGCCGTTCCGCCGCCGACGATCACCACCGACCGGATCGAATTGTCTGACTGCATCACACGCCCCTTGGTTTGCGGATATCGAAGGCGATCACCAATCGCTCGCCATCGTCGAACGGCACGGTTGAGTGCCACATGGTTGAAGGAAATACGGCCAGGCGCCCCGCTGCCGGTTCGATCGTGCGGTACGGCGCCAGGTCGAGCTCCAGTTCTGGCGGCGGCATGCCGAAGGCGATGTGCCCGGCCGGCGGCGGCCCCATCGCCTCCTTGCCGGGCAGGGCAACGTAGAAGGCGGTCGAAAGCCAACCCATCGCGTGGGTATGCGGCACGTTGTAGCCCTGGCGCGAAAGCCGTACCGACCAGCTCCCTTCGATCAGCAGGGGCCCGCTGCGCGGTGCGCCCAGCAGGGGATGGTCGGGGTCGTGCGGGGGCAACCGATCGATGTAGTCGCGGACCAGATCGATCAGCCGTGCCTTGATTGCCCGCAGTTCCGGCTCATGCCGCAGCAGGACCGAACGGTCGGTCTGGGTTCCGCCGCGGACCGATTGCTCGATGTAGGGTTCGGCCTGGGTGTGCAATCCGCGCAGCACGTCGGCAAGCGCGCCGAGTTCGGCGGCGCTCAGCCCGGATTCGAGCGGCTGGACAAGCTGGTCGGAGCGATCGAGCCATTCGGCGCGCCGATCGCCCAGAAGCCGCCAGGCAAGCGACAGATAGGGCCAATAGAGCGTGGCCGATGCACCCGCGACCAGCGGCAGGGCCTCAGCCGCGGCGCGGGCGGGATCGCCGCTGCGCAGGGCGTGACGGATCCGGCACAGGCTCGATACGTCGCCGCAGTACTGGGCCGTGCGCTCGATCAGGGCGGCGGCTTCCGGCGCGCCGCTTTCCACGGCAACGAACAGCCGCGATACCGCGATCGCCGGGGTCGATCCGAGCTGGCCTTCGGCCTGGTCCAGAACGGCGCTGGCCGCCGCCCAGTCGCGCGCCTGGGCAAGGTTGCGGAACCAGGCGAGCCAGAGCGCGGCATTTTGCGGCTGGGCCTGGCAGGCCGGTGCGAAGTGGTCCGCGAAACGATCGCGCCGCCCGCTGGTCCATTCCAGCGTCGCAAGCGCCTTGTGGCCGTCAAGCCAGTCGGGGTGGCGGGCTAGGCGCTCATTGAGCAAATCGCGCGCTTCGTCGGTGCGGCCCTCGCTGATCAGGGCCAGGGCGTGGTTGCGCGCAATGTCCGGATGATCCGGGGCCAGCGCTGCGGCCCGGGCGAACAGGTCGGCGGCCGGATGGCCCAGTTCGTAGCGGGTCTGGGCAAGCCCGAAGGCCAGCGCGACGTCGCCCGGCAGCGTGGCAGCGCCCCGGGCGAAGACCTGTTCCGCCGCCGCATAGTCCTGCCCTTCGCGCAGGGCAAAACCCTGCTGGCGGAGAGCGGCGGGATCGGGGAGCGAAGCCTGCGGCATGATCGTGTTGTGCGTTGCCCCAGCCGTTCAGACAAGAGCGGGGAGACAACCACCGGCTGCCTCCCCTCCCCTGTTTGCGACCCCAGAAGGGTTCCGTCGGTTCAGCTTCGAAATCAGAAGCTGAGCTTGACCGAGCCGGTGAAGGTGCGGCCGATGGTAACGCCGCTACCGATCACACCGGCGGCGGGATCGGCGACGTTGCCGGCACCGCGCAGGTCGTACTTGTTGAACAGGTTGTAGGCCTGCAGACCCAGTTCCAGGTTCTCGATCGGACGGACCCGCAGCACGGCGCCGAAGGTGGTGCTGCCCGGATAGACCCAGCCGTCATCGCCCAGCGTGCTGGTCTGGCCGGTTGCGTTCAGGCCGAAGCTGGCCTTTTCGCCCAGATCGTAGTTGGCCGAAACGGTGTAGATCAGGTCCGGAATGTTGGGCGAGCGCGAATAGGTGCTCGATCCTGCCCCGGCCCGCGTCGCCTTCGAGAAGGTGGCGTTGGCGACCAGCGAGAACCCGCCGTTGCGGTAGGTGCCATAGAATTCGGCACCCCACGACTTGTACTTGGCGTCGATGATGCACCCGCCGGCCCCGCC
>JBJTMC010000211.1:0-11300 GCA_046063325.1 Novosphingobium sp. | reverse complement strand
ACCTTCTGCGCCTCGGTCGGCGCCATGCGGCTCAGCCGCGCCTGATCGTGGATCGCATCAAGCCGCTTGTCCGAAATCGACCAGCCGCGCCCGCGCTTCTCGATCGCGGGGGCTTCGGTGCGTTCCGAGAGCGGGACGACGGTGAGGGTTTTCTTGGTCATTTGCTATCCTCCAAGAATACCTCGTTTTCAGATCTCCACCTTGCTTCGTCGCGCATTGACGTTCCGTCAGACATGGTTTTCCAATGACTCAAAAATCGACATCCAGCGGGTGTCCATTTAACATCTTCAATCACGTACACTGTCAGGCGCCCCGAAAGGGCCGTTTCTCGACATCCACTCAACATCGAGCCCGCCAGCTGATTGTAGCCCATAATCAAGGCTATGGTCGCAAGGCTTGCAGCAATGATTCGGAACGAAATGTTCTTCGGACTGCCGCCTGAAGCAGATTCTATGCTATCGCTCACCCCACGCTCCCTTCCAGACTGATCCCCAGCAGCTTCTGCGCTTCCACCGCGAACTCCATCGGCAGCTGTTGCAGCACTTCCTTCGCAAAGCCGTTGACGATCAGGGCGACGGCCTCCTCCGTCCCCAACCCACGCTGCTGGGCGTAGAACAGCTGATCGTCGCTGATCTTGCTGGTGGTTGCCTCGTGCTCGATCTGGGCCGAGGGGTTCTTCACCTCGATATAGGGCACGGTATGCGCGCCGCAGTCCTTGCCCAGCAGGAGCGAATCGCACTGGGTGAAATTGCGCACGCCTTCCGCCTGCGAGGCAACGCGGACGAGGCCGCGATAAGTGTTCTGGCTCTTGCCCGCCGAAATGCCCTTTGAGATGATCGTCGAGCGGCTGCCCTTGCCGTTGTGGATCATCTTGGTGCCGGTATCGGCCTGCTGGTAATTGTTGGTGACGGCGACCGAATAGAATTCGCCCACCGAATCCTCGCCGTTGAGCACGCAGGACGGATACTTCCAGGTGATCGCGCTGCCGGTTTCGACCTGCGTCCAGCTGACCTTGGCTCTCGCGCCCTGGCACAAAGCGCGCTTGGTGACGAAGTTGTAGATGCCGCCCTTGCCCTCGGCATCGCCGGGATACCAGTTCTGCACGGTGGAATACTTGATCTCGGCATCGTCGAGCGCGACCAGTTCGACCACGGCGGCGTGGAGCTGGTTTTCATCGCGCTGGGGCGCGGTGCAGCCTTCAAGGTAGGAGACGTAGGCCCCCTTGTCCGCGACGATCAGCGTGCGTTCGAACTGGCCGGTGTTTTCCGCGTTGATGCGGAAATAGGTGGACAGCTCCATCGGGCAGCGCACGCCCTCGGGAATGTAGACGAAGGTGCCGTCGGAAAAGACCGCGCAGTTGAGCGCGGCGAAGAAATTGTCGCGCACCGGCACGACCTTGCCCAGCCAGCGCTTCACCAGATCGGGATATTCGCGGATCGCTTCCGAAATCGACAGGAAGATGACCCCTGCCTTTTTCAGCTCTTCACGGAAGGTGGTGGCGACGCTGACGCTGTCGAACACCGCGTCCACCGCCACCTTGCGCGCGCCTTCCACCCCGGCGAGCACTTTCTGCTCCTCCAGCGGGATGCCGAGCTTCTTGTAAACCTCAAGTATTTCGGGATCGACCTCGTCCAGCGAAGCCAGCTTCGGCTTGGCCTTCGGCGCGGCGTAGTAATAGGCGTCCTGGTAATCGATTGGCGGCACGTTCAGCTTTGCCCAGTCCGGCATCGGCATGGTCTGCCAGTGGCGGAAGGCCTTGAGCCGCCAGTCGAGCATCCATTCCGGCTCGTTCTTCTTGGCGCTGATGAAGCGGACCGTATCCTCGTTCAGGCCCTTCGGCGCAAAGTCGGTCTCGATATCCGCCGACCAGCCGTGTTCGTAATCGGCAACCTTGGCCGCAGCCTCGCGCGCGGCCTGATCCTTCTGTTCGAAGGTGTCCTTGACCTGCTCGTTCATCGCGCTTCCTCCGCCAGCTGGGTCAGCGGCACCATGGCGAGCGCGCCGCGCAGCGCCTGGTTGACGTGGGCCCAGTGCGGCTTGACCGTGCAGCACTCCTCAAGGTTGCAGCCGCAGTCGCGGGCCTGCTCGATACAGGCGGTGAGCGCGATCGGCCCTTCGACCGCCTCGACGATATCGGCCAGATTGATCGCCGCAGCGGGCCGCGCCAGCTTGAGCCCGCCGCCCGCGCCGCGGCTCGAACGCAGCAGCCCGGCGGCAGTCAGGCGGCTGACCAGTCTCTGCACGGTCGGCACCGGCAGCCCGGTTTCCTGCGCCAGCTGGGCGGCGGAAACCCGTGCCCCACCGCAATGGCGCGCGGCGGCGCTCATCGTCACAACGGCGTAATCGGCCATGCTGGACAGGCGCATTGTTCGGCTTCCCGGCAAATCGGAGTGATTCTTTCCGATTTGCCCCTTAGTCTGATGAATCCGGGCTGACAAGCCGGACAATGCGCATAAAAGAAGCGGCCCTCTTGCCAAGCAGGAGAGCCGCTTTTGTAGTTAGGATCTCGTTGCTGGATCGCCACGAGTCCTTCGGGTCGCATCGGCTGCCTACAACAGCACAGCAGCGCCAGATTGTATGGAATCGACAGCCTGGACAGAGAAGATGTGTCGAAAATGGATTGGAAACGTTTCCAATCGTTGCAAAGCGACCGGGCCACCTGCGTCGGTCGACAGTCCGGCGACTCGCTGCCATAGGCACCAGCGATGCTCTATTCGCTGATCCGTCCCGCGCTGTTTCTGGTCGAACCCGAACTGGCCCACACCCTTTCGCTGGCCGCGCTAAAGGCCCTGCCGCTGGGCGGCAGCGCGCGCGCCGATGGGCCGCTGGCCTGCGAAGTGGCTGGGCTGCGCTTTCCCAACCCGCTGGGCATGGCGGCCGGGTTCGACAAGGACGGCGAAGTGCCCGACGCGCTGCTGGGCATCGGCTTCGGGTTTGCCGAGGTCGGTTCGATCACCCCCCTGCCGCAGTCCGGCAACCCGCGTCCGCGGCTGTTCCGCCTGGCCGAGGACCGCGCGGTGATCAACCGAATGGGCTTCAACAACGGCGGGGCGGAAGCCGCGGTGGAGCGATTGGCGCGCCGCCATGCTCGTCCCGGAATCGTCGGGATCAATATCGGCGCCAACAAGGATTCGGCTGACCGGATCGCCGACTATGCGACCATGGCCCGCCTGATGGCCCCGCTGGCCAGCTATCTTGCGGTCAATGTCTCCAGCCCCAACACTCCGGGCCTGCGTGCCCTGCAGGACGAAGGCGCACTGACCGCGCTGCTCGACGCGGTGATCGAGGCGCGTGGCGATGCGCGGGTTCCCATCTTCCTGAAGGTCGCACCCGATCTTGAACCGGCCGACGTGGCCGCGATCGCGCGAATCGCGCTGGACAAGCAGTTGGGCGCCCTGATCGTTTCCAACACCACGATCACCCGCCCACCGCTGCAATCGCGCCATGCCGGAGAAGCCGGGGGCCTTTCGGGCGCGCCGCTGAAGGATCTGGCGCTGCAACGGCTGCGCGAATTCCGCAAGGAAACCGGCGGCGGCGTGCCGCTGATCGGAGTTGGCGGGATCGCCACGGCCGAAGATGCGTGGGAGCGAATTCGCGCCGGGGCCAGCCTGGTCCAGCTCTACAGCGCGATGGCCTACGCCGGGCCGGGAATTGCGCGAAGCGTGGTAAGCGGCCTCGAACGGCTGATGCGCCGCGATGGATTTGCCAGCATTGCCGAGGCGATAGGAACCGAATAGCAAGGGCGGCGATGACCCATCGCCTGCTTGCCCCGCTCGCCGCGCTCGCTCTTGCCAGCTGCGCCACTGCTCCCCAAACGGCCCGCCCGCCCGCGGCCAATGTCTATGAGACTGGAATGGTCAGCGCGGCCGATCCGCGCGCGGCCGATGCCGGGGCGCAGATGCTGCGCCAGGGCGGCACCGCCACCGACGCGGCGATCGCAACGATGCTGGCGCTGACCGTGGTCGAACCGCAGAGCAGCGGGATCGGCGGGGGCGGGCTCTATGTCACGGCCAACGCCCGCGGCACGGTCGAGACGATCGACGGACGCGAGACGGCCCCCGCCGCCGCCCATTCGCAATGGTTCTTCAAGGACGGCCGACTGCTGACCTTTCCCGAAGCGGTGCCCGGCGGGACCAGCGTCGGCGTGCCGGGCAACATCGCGCTTGCCGCCAAGGCCCACGCCGCGCACGGCCGCTTGCCCTGGGCCGCGCTGTTCGCGCCCGCGATTCTGCTGGCGCGCGAAGGCTTTGTCGTCACCCCGCGGCTGTTCGGCATGCTGAAGGGCAATGCCCGCACCGCCGGGTTCAGCGCGGAAGGACGCGCGTTGTTCTATGGCGCGGACGGCCAGCCGCTGCCGGTCGGCACCCTGGTCAGGAACCCGGCCCTGGCCGATACCCTTGAAGCTATCGCCGGGCAGGGACCGAAAGCCTTCTACGGCGGCGCCAACGCCAGCGCGATCACCGCCCGGGTAACCCTGGCCCCGGTAAACCCCGCGCCGATGACCGAGGCCGACATTACCGCCTATGCCGCAAAGGACCGCGCGCCGGTCTGCGGCACCTATCGCGGCTACAAGATCTGTTCGATGGGCCCGCCAAGTTCGGGCGCGACCACGGTGATCGCCACGCTGATCCAGCTTGAACGGTTCGACCTGAAAGCGCTGGGCAAGGACAATCCGGTGGCCTGGCACCTGATCGCCGAAAGCGAGCGGCTCGCCTATGCCGACCGCGCGCGCTATTCGGCCGATGCCGATTTCGTCACCGTGCCGGTTCAGGGCATGATCGACCGCAAGTACCTCGCCGCGCGCTCGGCGCTGATCGATCCGGGCAAGACCATTCCCAGGGCGCAGGCAGGAACCCCGCCCGGAGCCGAAAAGCTGTCCTGGGCCGATCCCCAGCCGGCCGAGGAATACGGCACCTCGCACTTTGCCGTGGTCGATCGGGCGGGCAACGCGGTGTCCTATACCTCAACGATCGAAAGCCCGTTCGGATCGGGAATCATGGTCGGCGGCTATTACCTCAACAACGAGCTGACCGATTTCGACATGAACCCGCTGCTTGACGGGCGCCAGGTTGCCAACCGGGTTCAGGGCGGCAAGCGGCCGCGCAGTTCGATGTCGCCGTCGCTGGTCTATGGGCCCGACGGCAAGCTGCGGATGGTGGTCGGCGCGGCGGGCGGGGCGACGATCCCGGTCCAGGTGATCCGTGCGATTATCGGCGTGATCGACTGGGATCTGCCGGTACAGGACGCGCTGGCACTGCCGGTGATTTTCGCGCCGGGGACCGAGACGATCTATGTCGAGCAGGGATCCGCGCTGGAAGCGATGATCCCCGCGCTGAAGGCGCTGGGCCACGGCGATGTCCAGCCGCGCGGCCTGCCACTCAAGGCCAATGCGATCGAGCTGCGCGGCAGCCAGCCATGGGGCGGCGCCGACCCGCGCAGCGAGGGCAAGGCGGTGGCAGAATAGCCCCGCTTGCCGCTGCCGCAATCCCCGCCTAGGTAATCGGTCGGGACTGGATGGGCTGCAAAAGGGGCAGTGCTGGTGGTGGATATTTCGGATCTGGGCAGCGTCAGGAATCTGGTTGAACTGTTTCTCAAGCGCGCCGATGCCAAGGGCGACAAACCGTTCCTGTGGGCCAAGACTAGCGGCAAGTGGCAGCCGCTGAGCTGGAACGAGGTTGCCCGCCAGGTCTGCTGTCTGGCCGAAGCGCTGCGCGCGCTGGGCCTGAAGGATGGCGACCGGGTGATGCTGGTGTCCGAGAATCGCCCCGAATGGTGCATCGCCGATCTGGGAATCATGGCCGCGGGCTGCATCACCGTGCCCGCCTATGTCACCAACACCGAACGCGACCACCTGCACATCCAGGAGGATTCGGGCGCCAGCGCGGTGATCGTCGCCAACGACAAGCTGGCCAAACCACTGCTGGGCGCGGTGATCCGGTCGGGCATCGCCAAGCACGTGATCGGGATCGAGCCGCTGCGGATCAACCAGGCCGAAGGGTTTGACGTTCACGCCTGGAGCGATCTGGTTGCGGGCGATGGCGCCAAGGCCCGCAAGGCGGTCGAAGCGCGGATCGCCAAGATCGGGCGCGGCGATACAGCATGCCTGATCTACACCAGCGGCACCGGCGGATCCCCGCGCGGGGTAATGCAGCACCACGGCGCGCTGCTGATGAACGCCGATGGCGCGGCGCGGATCCTGGCCGAGGATTTCGGGCTGGACGACGACGATGCTTTCCTCTCGTTCCTGCCGCTGTCCCATGCTTATGAGCACACCGGCGGGCAGATGCTCCCAATCGCGGCGGGGGCGCAGATCTATTACGCCGAGGGCCTTGAAAAGCTGGCCAGCAATATCGAGGAAACCCGCCCGACGATCATGGTCGTCGTCCCGCGCCTGTTCGAGGTGCTGCGCACCCGGATCATGAAGCAGGTCGAAAAGCAGGGCAAGGTCGCCAATTACCTGATGGACCGCGCGATGGGGATCGGCAGCCTAAAGGCCGCCGGGCACGGACGCTGGCGCGACAAGCCGATGGACCTGATCCTGAACCGCACCCTGCGCCCCAAGATTCGCGGGCGCTTCGGCGGGCGGATGAAAGCGATGGTTTCGGGCGGCGCGCCGCTTTCTCCCGAAGTCGGCGTGTTCTTCGAATCGATGGGGCTGACCATGCTGCAGGGCTATGGCCAGACCGAAGCCGGGCCGGTGATCAGCTGCAACCGGCCCAAGGCGGGGCTCAAGATGGATACCGTCGGGCCGCCGCTGCACGGGGTCGAAGTGCGGATTGCCGACGACGGCGAGATTCTGGTGCGCGGCGAACTGGTGATGCACGGCTATTGGCGCAACGAGGCGGAAACCGCCAAGGCGCTGCAGGATGGCTGGCTCCATACCGGCGACATCGGCCATCTCGACGAAGCCGGGCGGCTGGTGATCACCGACCGCAAGAAAGACATGATCATCAACGACAAGGGCGACAACATTTCGCCCGCGCGGGTCGAAGGGCTGCTCACGCTCCAGCAGGAGATTGCCCAGGCGATGGTGGTGGGCGATCGGCGCCCCTACATCGTCGGACTGGTCGTGCCCGATACCGAATGGGCGATCGAATGGGCCCAGGCCAACGGCGAGAAGTTCAACATGAAGGCACTGCAGGACCTGCCCGCCTTCCGCAGCGCGGTGCGCGCTGCGATCGACCGGGTCAACCAGGACCTCTCGGTGATCGAAAAGGTCCGCCAGTTCACCTTCGCCGACGAGCCCTTCACCATCGACAACGAGGAAATGACCCCCAAGCAGTCGATCCGTCGCCACAAGCTCAAAGCCCGCTATGGCGAGCGGCTGGACGGGCTTTACAAGGGTTAGAACTGCACGATGGGGCTGACTGTCCTGACCTTTGGAGACGGCGAAACCGGAGGCCCGTTGCAGGCCTGGGTCAATGAGTTCGTCTATGCGATGGGGCGCTGGCAAGATTTCGATCTTATCGCGCAAGACAGATCGGAAACCTTGGTCCTTGCCTTGTGTTGCCTGCCCGATGAGTGGCCGCAACAGGAGCGCCTGTTCCGCAAGGGCCGCGGCGCCGACCGAGAACAATGGTCAAGGGTTTCGGCCAACTACGGACGCTTTCGTTCAGCAGAACCGGCCGAAAAGCTTGTGGCTGTGGCACAGGCATTGCGAGATGCGATCGGTCAATTGCCAGGCAAGGCCATCTCTGAAGACCAGCGACAAGGCTTCATCGCCGCATTGGAATATGCCAGGCTGGACTTGCTGCAATCTCCCGAACGGCACCCTCGCGGTTGAGGGGTTGTCGGAAGTCTAGTTGCGCCGCTTGACCCAGCTACGCAGGCGGGACCACAGACCCGCAGGCTCGGGCTCTGCCTTTAAGGCCGGTTCGGCCTGTGCGGCCGCTTCGGCATCCTCGAGCCAGCCGATCCCAAGCGGCCAGACCGGGACTTCGGAATGCACTGCGTCCGGCGTTTCGGCCCGAGCTTGCGAGGCTTCGGCGAGCGGTTCCACCTTCGGTTCCGGCGCGGCATCGGGCGGAGTCAGTTCAACCCGCGGCGCGACCAGGCTCTGCAGGCGGTCTTGCACGCTCGGCTCGATCAGCGCGAAACCCGGTTCAGGTGGCAGCGCGGCCGGAAGCCGCGGGAATCGCGGTGCGGGTCGGTCCCGATCGAGGACCGCCAGATCCGGTTCGGGCGGCGCCAGTTCGCTGAGCTCTAGCGGAGCTTCGATCTGGGCCGCCGCGACCGGCTCGGCCAGTTCGGGCCCGATCGGCTCCCGCTCTGGCGCAACCGGATCGGCCGATTCGGCATCGGACGGCGCGCGCGGTTCGAAGTAATCGGTCCAGTCCCGCTGAGCCGGAGGCTGGGGCGATTCGGCGGGTGGAGCTTCCGGCAAGCGTGCCTGCGTTACGTCCGGCCAATCCTCATCCGGTGCAGACGGGATCGGCGCAGCACTGGGCCAGTCGTCATCCGAATCGGTCGTTTCGGCAGCGCCTTGCGAATCCTCGTCTTCCGGTTCGCCCAGCATGTCGCGGAAATCCCAGGCCGGTTTCGCCGCCTTCTTGGTCAGGAGCGGGCCGCCGGGAGCCGGGGTTATGCCTTCGGGCAGGTGCGCGGCTTCGGCCTCAGGCGGAACGGGCGGTGCGCTGTCATGAGCAATCGTCATGCCGCGCAGGCTGGCGTTGCGCTGGGCGGTTTCTTCGGCGCTTTCGTCGAGCACCAGCACGGCGCGCTTGCGGGCGCGGGGAATCCCGGTGACCAGCAGGCTGGAATAGCGCGGCCCCGGTACGCCCTGGCCAAACGGAACTTCGTCCTCGTCCTTGTCGAGGAGATCCGCGGGCAAACCGGCGACCGGCGCGTCAAAATAGGGATAGACCCCGTTGCTTCCGGCCAGCACGCACAGCGGACGCGGCAGGCCATCGGTCTGGACCCGTTCGGTCACCACCTGGACCAGCAGCGCGGAAAGCAGGCAGGCACCCAGCGAACCGGCGCGAATTTCCTCGTCGTCGGGCTGCTCGCTGCCCAGCAGGCGGATCTCGAGCGCGGCCAGCGCCCCGTGGAGATCGTCGATCCCCGACAGGGTCAGGGCGTTGTCGGTCGCTTCGCTCTGATCGGCCCAGGTGCAGCCGTGATAGGAATAGCCATCGAGCAGGTCCTCGCGCGCGCTTTGCGAAAAGGGAAAGGCCTCGTCGGTGAAATAGGCGGTTTCGACCAGCGGGGTCAGGCAGCCCTGGGCATCGGGCTGGGGCACCTCTTCGCCGGGCCAACCGAACGCGATCGACAGCGCGGTGATCGCGCGGCCCGGCTGTTCGTGGCGGACGATCGCATCGGCCAGGCCATCCCAGCCGTGCAGGACAAGGTCGCTGGAGCGGACGGTCAGGAAGCGTTCGGGCAGGATCTTGCCAGGGCCCGCATAGGGCGCCAGCAGCGCGCGCAGCTTGTCGACCGCATCGCCGGGCTTGCCTTGACGCAAGCGGCTTTCGATCGAGCGACGGAACGTCTCTTCGTTCAATCCATCAATGGCGATGGTGCTCACTGCTGCTCCCCGGCGTTGCCTGAGGCGGGGAATACTGCCGCAATGGTTGATTTGAGGTTACGATAGGCGCGCCGAAAGCGGAATGGCTCTGCCGCGGCGCCCTGCGCGGCAAGCGGGCATGAAAAAGGCCGGGCACGGCGGTGGTCCACACCCGCCGTGCCCGGCCCTGATCGCTAAGGCGTTCCGCTTACTTGGCGGCTTCGCTTTCCGTCGCAGCGGCGTCGGTGGCAGTGCCAGCGTCCGTAGCGGCAGGAGCAGCGTCCGTCGCCATCGCAGCGGCGGTTTCTTCAGCGGCCGGAGCAGCTTCTTCCTTCTTTTCGCCGCAAGCAGCGAGGGCCAGCGAGCCAGCCGCAACAGCGGCGAACAGAGCAATCTTCTTCATTGGGAATCCCCTTGTGTTAACCCTTGCCCGCCCGGGGCGGACAGCGCGCGGTTTGCCCGCTAAAAGCGCGCTTGTCGATTGGGAAAATTGCAATTGGGCGTCAACAAGGGCTCAGGCGGCCTCTTTTTCCACCCATTCCGGGTAGAAACTGGGTGCGCGGGCCGACCAGCCGGGCGCAGTTGCCGCCGCTTCGCTGATCGATTGCAGCAAATGCTTGCGTTTTTCCGGACGGATCTGCGGCAGCGCCGCCGCCGCACAGAAAGCCGATGGCAGGAACGGGCGGGCCTCGGGCCCCAGCAGCCGTTCATAAAGAAACCGAAACGCCGAGAAGCAGGAAATACGTTCCTGGGCGAGATCAAAGGCCGCGAGACGGACCAGTTTGCCCATGAAGCCTTCCAGGGCATCGAACCCGGTATCGGCCGGCACGGCGCTGCGCAGGGTCCGCAATTCCTGATAGGCCACGTACTGGCTGCGGATCGACGCGGTTTCCGCCGCATCGCGCGCCCACAGCTTGAACGCGTCCTGCCGCCCCAGCCCGACATCGAGGCTGCGCTTGATGTAGCGCTGCTCGCACGCGCTGAAGCCTGCAAATTCGCGCAGTTCGGCGATGGTCAAAGAAGCGGCTGCAGTATTGGCCATTGGTCTTGCCCCCGGTTGGATGGGGCAAGATCACCAGAATATGGTTAGAAAGGAGTTAACCAACCCGGCGAACCGCAACCGGTTGCGGGCGAATCTTCCCTTGCCCGAAGGGGTCAGCTGCGGTGAAAGGGTCCGATGTCCCCGTTCGATCCCGCCACCCTCGCCTTCTACGCCGCCGAGGCGCCGGACTATGCGGCCAGCGGTCCGGGCGGAATCGGTCGGCACCTCGAAGGTTTTCTCGAACGGCTTGCCCCGCGTGCCCGCATCCTGGAGCTGGGCTGCGGATCGGGCCGCGATGCCGCGCATATGGAAGCCTGCGGCTTTGTGGTCGAGCCTACCGACGGGGTGCCCGAAATGGCCGCACAAGCGCAGGCGCGGCTCGGGCGGCTGGTGCGGGTGATGCGCTTTGACGAGCTGGAAGCCGTCGCGGAATTCGACGGCGTGGTCGCGGCCTATTCGTTGCTTCACGTCCCGCGTGCCGGGCTTGTCGGCGTGCTGAACCGGATCTGGCGCGCCCTGAAACCGGGTGGATGGCACGTCGCAACCTACAAGACCGCAGGCGGCGAAGGGCGTGACCGGCTTGGCCGTTACTACAATTACCCCAGCGAAGCGGAGCTGCGCGGGTTCTACGCCCAGGCCGGGCAATGGAGCCAAGTCGAGACCGAGACCGGCGAAGGGCGCGGCTATGAAGGCGGCGTCTCGCGCTTCGTGATGATCACCCTGCGCAAGGCGGATTAGATCAGTCCGGCCAGCGGG
>JBJTMC010000210.1:0-2583 GCA_046063325.1 Novosphingobium sp. | reverse complement strand
GCCGTCCTCCACGGCCAGCAGCGCCCACTTTCGCTGCAATTGCGAAGAGCCTAGACCCGGACGCGCCCCGCTGTCGAGGGGGAAAGGGCTTTAATTGACCGCCCGCTGTCCCAGTTTCGAATAGGTCCGCGGCCCCAGATCGAGCCGGAACGGACGCAATGCCGCGCCCGGAGCCTCTGACAGCTCGCCGACCACGAAGGTCTGGACCTGCACCAGCGAATCGCCCCCGGCGGTGCTCGCCTCCACCCGCAGCCGCGCCAGCGGTACGAAATAGGCCGCGTCCCCGGCGCGAATCGGAGTCACCGCGCTCAGCGGCAGGCGGAAGTCGCCGGTAAATTCGGCGCTTTCGCCCGGGGCCAGTTCGACCAGGGCATGGCGCAGCTCCAGTCGCTGGTTGTCGTTGGCGATCTGGGCTTCGGGCGGCAGCGAGGCATGGGCCGAAATCATGTCGCCCTCGACCGCCAGCGCGGAGAGCAGTCCGCTGCTGTTGTTGGTCAGCCTGAGCACGTAGTTGAGAGTGGTTGCCATCAGCGAGGCATTCATCCGCTGCGCAACCAGCGAAATGCTCAGACCAGGCAGCGCAGCCGCGGCGGCTTGCGGCTCGGGCGTTGGGGCAGGAGCCTGAACGGCTTGCGGATCGGGCTGCGCGGCGGCCGGCTGGGGGACAGGCTGGGGCTGCGGGCTTGCTGCCGCAGCCGCGACGACCGGGCGTTCGAAGGCGGGTGCCTTTGCCCCCGGCTCACGCCGTCGGCGCCACCACAGCAAGGCAAACACCGCAGCCAGCAGCGCGGTTCCCGCGGCGATCCATGGCCAGTACCACCCCGTCGCGGCTGGTGCGGGCGCGGGCAGCGGGGCAGGCGTGGCCGCAAGGTCGGTCGGGATAGCGGAGGCGGAGGGGACCGCCAGCGCCGCATCGTCCGTAGCAGACCCGGCCGGAAACGGCTGGCTCGTACTGGGCGGCGCAAGCGGGACGGTGCCGGAACCGGGTGCCGGGCGCGCGGCGGCAGAAGGAGAAGGGCGGGGCGCTGCGGTGGTTGCCCTGGGCGCAGCGCGGGCCGGGGTGGTAGACGCCGCAGCGGTGGCAGGCTGGCTGGAAGATGCCGATGGCTGCGGGTCGGGACTGGGGGTCTGACGCGGGACCGCTGTGGTGATCACCGGATTGTCGCGGTCAACCGGCCCCTGCGCGCCCGACGGAGCGGGCCGCACCGTTGCGCCGGGCAGCTGCCAGCCATTGACCGACTGGGCGCCCAGCGGAGCAGGGGCAAGCGCCAGCGCCAGCGCCGCAGCGCCGGTCGTGGCCATCACCGGCCTCCGCCAAAGTTTCGTGTCCCTGGTCATGTTGCGCGACTTTCCGCGGCTAGCCCGCCTTGCACTGAATAGGAAGTGAACCGCGCGGTTCCAACCGCCGACTTGTGCATTGCCCGCGATGGAGGCATGGCGCGTGACATGACAGACACACCTTCTCCGCTGCATCTGGGCCAGCAGAGTGCGCTTCCCGCTTCGCCGGACGCTGCCGTGCTGGACTATGTGCCCAACCCCCGGGCCGGTTCGCTGTACCTGGTGCGGTTCGCCGCGCCGGAGTTTACCTCGCTCTGCCCGGTCACCGGCCAGCCCGATTTCGCGCACCTGGTGATCGACTATGCGCCCGGCGAAACCATCGTCGAATCAAAAAGCCTGAAGTTGTTCCTGGGCAGCTTTCGCAACCACGCCGGGTTTCACGAAGATGTCACCGTCGGGATCGGCCAGCGCTTGTTCGCGGAAATGAAGCCGCGCTGGCTGCGGATCGGCGGGTACTGGTATCCGCGCGGCGGCATCCCGATCGACGTGTTCTGGCAAAGCGCCGCGCCGCCCGAAGGGCTGTGGGTGCCCGATCAGGGTGTGGCCGGTTATCGCGGGCGGGGCTGACCGATCCGGTCAAGCAAGGCATCGACATCGCCCTGATTCTGATAAAGCCCGAAGCCGATCCGCAGCACATCGCCGCGCAGGTCAGTGACGATGCCTTGCGCGGACAGCGCCGCGTACAGCGCGGGTGCCTGTTTGCCCTGCAAGGCTGCAAAGCGCGCCGCCGGTTCGCTCAGCAAGGTCAGCTCGGGCAGGGGGTCTGCCGCAAGAAAGCGCTGCTTGAGCGCGCCGCAATGCACTGAAATTGCTGGGGTATCGAGGCGTTCGGCGGCCAGCATCCGCTGCACCGCGTTGAACCGGTACAGCCCGCTTGGATCGAAGGTGCTGCCCAGGAACCGCCGCCCGTCGGGGGCATAGCCGACCCCGCCTTGCCGCGCGGCAAGATCGTCGAAAGCGGCATACCAGCCGGTCACTTCGGGGCGCGGACCGAAACCGGGCGGGGCATGGAGGAAGCACGCCCCTTCGCCGGCCATGGCGTACTTGTAGCCCCCGGCCAGGTAAAACACACGGTCGGCCGCGGCGGCCAGATCGGTCGGCACGGCCATGAAGCCGTGATAGCCGTCGATTACCACCCAGGGCCCATCGGGCCGGGCCAGCGCGGCAAGCTCTGCGATGCCGCCCAGGATCCGGCCGGTGTTGAACTGCACCTGGCTGGCAAAGATCAGGTCGAAGGCGCCCTGC
>JBJTMC010000209.1:0-5239 GCA_046063325.1 Novosphingobium sp. | reverse complement strand
GCGCTGGTCGCCCGCGTGGTCGTCTCGCAGCGGATGAAGGAAGGCACCCTGTTCATGTACCATGCGCAGGAAAAGATCGTGAACGTGCCCGGCTCGCCGCTGACCGGGCAGCGCGGTGGGATCCACAATTCGGTGACCCGCGCGATCCTGAAACCCACCCACATGATCGGCGGCTATGTCCAGCAGGCCTACGGCTTCAACTATTACGGCACGGTCGGATCGAACCGCGACGAGTTCGTGATCGTGCGCAAGCTGGACAAGGTCGACTGGCTCGAAGCGCCGCTCGGCGAAGGGGAGTGCGTGGCATGAAGGTACGCGCCCAGATCGGCAAGGTCCTGAACCTCGACAAGTGCATCGGCTGCCACACCTGCTCGGTGACCTGCAAGAACGTGTGGACCAGCCGCGACGGCATGGAATACGCCTGGTTCAACAACGTCGAGACCAAGCCCGGGGTGGGCTATCCCAAGGACTGGGAGAACCAGAAGCGCTGGAACGGCGGCTGGGACCTGCGCCACGGCCGGTTGCAGCCGCGGATGGGCGGCAAGTGGCGGCTGCTGGCGAAGATCTTTGCCAACCCCGACCTGCCCGAGATTGACGACTACTACGAACCCTTCACCTTCGATTACGCCAATCTCCAGCAGGCCGGCGAGAGCAAGGCCTTTCCTTCGGCGCGCCCGCGCAGCCTGGTTTCGGGGCAGCGGATGGAGAAGATCGAAGGCGGCCCCAACTGGGAGGAAATCCTTGGCGGGGAATTCGCCAAGCGCAGCGCCGACTACAACTTCGAGGGCGTCCAGAAGGAGATCTACGGCGAGTTCGAGAACACCTTCATGATGTACCTGCCGCGACTGTGTGAGCACTGCCTCAACCCGACCTGCGTCGCAGCCTGCCCTTCCGGCTCGATCTACAAGCGCGAGGAAGACGGCATCGTCTTGATCGACCAGGAGAAGTGCCGCGGCTGGCGGATGTGCGTCTCGGGCTGCCCCTACAAGAAGATCTACTTCAACTGGAAGACCGGCAAGAGCGAGAAGTGCATCTTCTGCTATCCCCGGATCGAGGCCGGCCAGCCGACCGTCTGCAGCGAAACCTGCGTCGGGCGGATCCGCTACCTCGGGGTGATGCTCTACGACGCCGACCGGATCGAGGAAGCCGCCAGCGCCGAGAATGTCGCGGATCTCTACCAAGCCCAGCTTGATATCTTCCTTGATCCCAACGATCCGGCGGTGATCGAACAGGCCCGCAAGGACGGCGTGCCCGAAGCCTGGCTGGAAGCGGCGCGGCATTCGCCGGTGTGGAAGATGGCGATGGACTGGAAGGTCGCCTTCCCGCTCCACCCCGAATACCGCACCCTGCCGATGGTCTGGTACGTTCCGCCTTTGTCGCCGATCAATGCGGCGGCCAGCGCGGGCAAGATCTCGGCCCACAACGGCATGCCCGACGTGCGCTCCCTGCGCATTCCGGTGAAGTACCTCGCCAACCTGCTCACCGCGGGCAAGGAAGCGCCGGTGGTCGACGCGCTCGAGAGGATGCTGGCGATGCGCGCCTACATGCGCGGCAAGACCGTGAACGGCGTGATCGACGAGGGCATCGCCCGCGAGGTCGGGCTGACCCCGGGCCAGATCGAGGAGATGTACCACGTGATGGCAATCGCCAACTACGAGGACCGCTTCGTCATCCCCACCGGCCACCGCGAGGATGCCGAGGACATGTACGACGAACGCGGCGGCTGCGGCTTCTCGTTCGGCAACGGCTGCTCGGGCGGCTCGTCGGACGCCAACCTGTTCGGCGCTCCGGCGCGCAAGAAACTGCAGACCCCGTCTCCACACATTGCAGGGGAGGTGTTCTGATGCGCCTGACCCTTCGCATCCTTTCGGCGCTGCTGCGCTATCCCGACGAGGCGGTTCAGCAGGCCGCGCCGACCTTCGCCGCGCTGCTGGCCGACGAAGGCGTGCTGACCCCGGCCCAGCGCGCGACGTTAAACCCGCTCGCCGCATCGCTTGGCAGCGACGATCTGCTCGACAGCCAGGAAACCTACGTCGCGCTGTTCGATAGGGGCCGGGCGGTGTCGCTCCACCTGTTCGAACACGTCCACGGCGAGAGCCGGGATCGCGGCCAGGCGATGGTCGATCTGCGCCAGCGCTATGAAGCGGCCGGGCTGGAGATCACCGCCAACGAACTGCCGGACTACCTGCCGCTGTTCCTCGAATACCTCTCGACGCTGCCCCCGGCGCAGGCCCTCGATGAACTCGCCCAGCCGGGCGTAATCATCGCTGCGCTAGCCGCTCGGTTGGCCGAAAAGGGCACGCCCTATGCCGCGCCGATGCGGGTGCTGGCCGAACTTGCCGGGGCCGAGGACAGCGCCGCCCAGATCGCCCCGGCCGACGATCCCGACGACCTCGCCGCGCTCGACAAGGCATGGGAGGAGGAGCAGGTGCGCTTCGATGCACCCGCTGCCCCCGGTGCCGCGGCCGAATGTCCGCAGGCCGCGGCGATGGTGTCCCGTTTCCAGTTACCCGAATCCGAAAGGAGCGCAGCCCATGGCTGATTTCATCCATCACCTGCTCTTCGGGATCTATCCCTACATCGCGCTGACGGTGCTGGCGCTTGGATCGATCATCCGGTTCGAGCGCGAGCCCTATACCTGGCGCGCGGGCTCCAGCCAGCTGCTGCGGCGGCGGCAGTTGATCTGGGGGTCGGTGCTGTTCCACGCGGGCGTGCTGCTGGTCTTTGCCGGGCACCTGGTCGGCCTGCTGACCCCGATCGCGGTGTTCGATGCGCTGGGTATTCCGCACGGAGCCAAGCAGCTGCTGGCGATGATCGCCGGGGGCGTTGCCGGCACCGCCGCGATCGTCGGCGCGACCCTGCTGATCCACCGCCGGTTCTTCGATCCCCGCGTCCGCGCGGCGTCGAGCTTTTCCGACAACATGGTGATCCTGCTGCTGTGGCTGCAATTGGCGCTGGGTCTTGCCACGATCCCGTTGTCCGCGCAGCACCTCGACGGCAGCGAGATGATCAAGTTCATGGTCTGGGCGCAGGGGATCTTCACCTTCCAGCCCGACGTTGATCTGGTGATCCGCGACGTCCCGCTGGTGTTCAAGCTCCACCTGTTCCTAGGGCTGACGATCTTCCTGCTGTTCCCGTTCACCCGCCTGGTGCACATGCTGTCCGCGCCGGTCCGCTACATCTGGCGTCCGGGCTATCAGGTGGTGCGCTCGCGCAAGATGGCGGCGCGTCATGGCTGACCTTGCTGAGCTGCCACGCGTGGCCGTAAACGGGCACGAGATTCCGCCACAGGCGATCGCCGCCGAAGCGCAGCACCATCCCGCCGACGATGCCGCCATCGCCTGGGCCGCCGCGGCCGAGGCCCTGGTCGTGCGGCGCCTGCTGCTCGACGAAGCCGAGCGGCTGGAGATCGCGGCGGGCGAGCTGCACGACGGAGAGGGCCGCGTGCTCGACCCCGAAGAGGCCCGGATCGAAGCGCTGCTGGCCGCGCAGGTCCGCACCCCGCAGGCCGACGAGGCGACCGCGCGGCGCTATTACGATCTGCACAAGGAGCGCTGTACCGCACCGGCGCTGGTCGAGGCCGAGCACATCCTGTTCGCCGCCGCGCCGGACGATAGCCTGGCCTATGGTCTCGCCACCGGCGATGCGCGGACCACGATCCGCCGTCTGCAGCAGGATCCCGGCGCCTTTGCCGAACTGGCGCAGCGCCATTCCGCTTGCCCCTCGAAGGAGCAGGGCGGCAACCTCGGCCAGATCGGGCCGGGCCAGACCGTGCCCGAATTCGAGGCGGCGCTGTTTTCGCTGGGCGAAGGCGAACTGTTCGCCGATCCGGTCAAGACCCGCTTCGGGGTCCACGTGATCCGCGCCGGGCGCCGCCAGGACGCGCGGCAACTGCCGTTCGATGCCGTGCAGGAGCGGATCGTCGCCTATCTCGAGGAGGCGAGTTGGCGCCGTGCGGTGTCGCAATACCTCTCCGTGCTGGCCGCGCAGGCCAAGATCGAAGGGGTCGCCCTGGCGGCTGCCGAAGGGCCGCTGGTGCAGTGACCACCGCCGTGCCACCGCTGACCGACAGCCACGGGCGGCGCTTCGAATACCTGCGGCTGTCGCTGACCGACCTGTGCAACTTTCGCTGCAGCTATTGCCTGCCCGAAGGCTATCGCAAGCAGGCCGGGGCGCCGTCCAACCTGTCGGTCGACGAGGTCCGCCGCCTGGTGTCCGCCTTCGCCCGCCTCGGCCTGTGGAAGGTGCGGCTTACCGGCGGGGAGCCGAGCCTGCGACCCGAACTGCTCGCAATCGCAAAAGCTGTCGCGCGGGTTCCCGGGATCCGCAAGCTCGCCATGACCACCAACGGCTATCGCCTGGCAGAGCGCGCGGCGGACTATGCCGCGGCCGGGATCGGCGCGCTCAACATCAGTGTCGATTCGCTCGATCCGGCCCGGTTCGCGGCGATCACCGGACACGACCGGCTGGGCGATGTGCTGGACGGCATCGCGGCCGCGCGCGCTGCCGGGATTGCCGCGGTCAAGCTCAACAGCGTGCTGATGCGCGGCGTGAACGACGATGAACTCGATGCCTTTGCCGGCTTTGTCGCCCTGCACGACCTGACGCTGCGCTTCATCGAAGTGATGCGGACGAACGACAATCCGGACTTTTTCGAACGACACCACCTGGCTGGGGCGGTGATTGCGAACCGGCTTGAGCAGAACGGCTGGCAGCGCCTGCCGCGCGAGCCCGGAGCCGGTCCCGCGACCGATTTCGCCGCCCCCGGCGGGCGCGGCCGGATCGGCATCATCGCCCCCTACGCCAAGGATTTCTGCGCCAGCTGCAACCGGCTGCGGGTGTCGGCCAAGGGCAAGCTGCACCTGTGCCTGTTCGGCGATGCGGGCATCGATCTGCGCCCGCTCCTGCAGGAGGACGAACAGATCGACGAACTTGTCGCCCGGATCACGGCGCTGACCGCAACCAAGATGCCCGAACACCGCCTGCGCCAGGGCAACAGCGGCGCAACTCCCCACCTCGCCTCGATCGGAGGGTAACCCCGAAGGGAGGCGGGAATGCTAGAAGGAAATGGCGGAGACGGAGGGATTCGAACCCTCGGTACCGGATTTACCAGTACGACGGTTTAGCAAACCGTTGGTTTCAGCCACTCACCCACGTCTCCGGATCGCAGCGGCGAAGCGCGGCCTATAGCGATGGTGCCGGGGGGCCGCAAGGGGGTGCCGGGCGGGTTTTTGCGGAG
>JBJTMC010000208.1:0-4642 GCA_046063325.1 Novosphingobium sp. | reverse complement strand
ATGGCTGAATACGACTACGACCTTATCGTCATCGGTGCCGGACCCGGCGGCTATGTCGGCGCGATCCGTGCGGCGCAGCTGGGCCTCAAGACGGCCTGCGTCGAAGGGCGCGAAACGCTGGGCGGAACCTGCCTCAACGTCGGGTGCATCCCTTCGAAAGCGCTGCTCCACGGCTCGGAAAAGTTCGAGGAAGCCGCCAGCGGCGCGCTGGCCCGTTACGGGGTCAAGCTGGGCAAGGTCGACCTGGACCTGTCCGCGTTGCAGGCCGACAAGGCCGATGCGGTCAAGGGGCTGACCGGCGGGATCGAGTTCCTGTTCAAGAAGAACAAGGTCGATTGGCTCAAGGGTTACGGCGCGTTCAAGGACGCCCACACGGTCGAAGTGGCGGGCAAGGCCTACACCGCGAAGAACGTGGTGATCGCCACCGGATCGAGCGTGACGCCGCTGCCCGGCGTGGACGTCGATAACGACATGAGCATCATCGTCGATTCCACCGGCGCGCTGGCGCTGGCCAAGGTTCCCGCCCACATGGTGGTGATCGGCGGCGGGGTGATCGGGCTGGAACTGGGCTCGGTCTGGCGGCGGCTGGGCGCGAAGGTCACCGTGGTCGAATTCCTCGATGCTCTGCTGCCCGGAATGGACGGCGAAGTGCGCAAGGAAGCCGCCAAGATCTTCAAGAAGCAGGGCATGGACCTCAAGCTGGGAACCAAGGTGACCGGCGCGGCGGTCAAGGGCAAGAAGGCCACGCTGACGCTGGAACCGGCCAAGGGCGGCGCCAGCGAAACTATCGAGGCCGACTGCGTGCTGGTTGCGATCGGGCGGCGGCCGCACACCGAAGGGCTGGGCCTCGACAAGATCGGGCTGGAGCTGAACGCGCGCGGCCAGATCGAAATCGACCACGATTTCCGCACCTCGGTCGACGGTGTCTGGGCGATCGGCGATTGCATTCCGGGGCCGATGCTGGCCCACAAGGCCGAGGATGAAGGCATCGCCGTGGCGGAGAACATCGCGGGCCTGACCGGGATCGTCAATCACGACGTGATCCCCGGGGTGGTCTATACCGTGCCCGAAATCGCCGGGGTCGGTCTGACCGAGGAAGCCGCCAAGGAACGCGGCGAGATCAAGGTCGGCAAGTTCCCGATGATGGCCAACAGCCGCGCCAAAACCAACCATGAACCCGAAGGCTTCGTGAAGGTCATCGCCGATGCCAAAACCGACCGGGTCCTGGGGGTGTGGTGCATCGCTTCGGTCGCAGGCACGATGATCGCGCAGGCCGCGCAGGCGATGGAATTCGGCGCGACGAGCGAAGACATCGCCTACACCTGCCACGCCCATCCGACCCATTCCGAAGCGGTCAAGGAAGCGGCGATGGCCGTGACCGGCAAGCCGATCCACATCTGATTTTCCGGAGCGTATACGATGGCCGATATTACCCTGAAGCTCAGCACCGATGAAATCGAGATGCTGGTCGATGCCCTGGAAGTCGATCTGGAAGGCTATGCCGAAGCGGCCAAGGAAGCCCGGCTGAACAACAACCGCGAAGACATCGTCACCTTCAGCGAAGCGGCCACCCGCATCCAGGTTCTGATCGAGAAGCTGCGCGAACACGTCGAGGATTGAGGCGGTTGGGCGGCGCGGGATTGCTGATGCGACGCTTCGCCCGCTGGCACATCTGGCTGGGCTGGGCGGCGGCGCTGCCCCTGCTGCTCTGGACGATTTCCGGTCTGTTCATGACCCTGCGCCCGATCGAGACGGTGCGCGGAGACGAGCTGCGGTCCGCGCCGCAAACGATCAATCCCGCCGGGCTGGCCCTGCCCCGGATCGCCGGACCGCTGGGCAAGCTGGAACTGGTTTCGCAGTCTGGCCAGCCGATCTGGATCGCGACGCTGCCGGACAAATCGAAGCAGCGCTTTTCGGCCGGCGACGGCAGCCGGATCGATCCGGTTTCGGTGCTGGAAGCAGGGCAGCGCGCCGAACAGGCGCTGGCTGCGCCACCGCCGCTTGCCGCAGTCCGCCGCTTCGCCGCCGATGCCGCCCCGCTTGACCTGCGCCGTCCGCGGCCAAGCTGGCAGGCCAGTTTTGCCGACGGCACCCGCGTCTACATCGATGCCGATACCGGGGAAGTGCTGGCCGTCCGCACCCGCTGGTGGCGGGCCTATGACCTGATGTGGGGTTTGCACATCATGGATCCGGCGGGCCGCGAGGATACCAGCCACGTCCTGCTGTGGATCCTGTCCACCGTCGCGCTCCTTTCCAGCCTGCTGGGCACCACCCTGCTCTTCCGGCGGCGCAAAGCAGTCCGCAGGTGACGGGCCCGCAAACGCGCGATAGGCTTTGCCCGAAGCGGGAGAGCAAGCGATGTATCCGAAACTGACCGACCAGCCCGGCGCCATTGCCACCGCCGCCGCGATCGCCCGGGGAGAGATGTCTCCGCTGGAAGCGGTCGACGCCGCAATTGCGCGGATCGAGGCACAGGACGGCGCGATCAACGCCGTGGTGATCCGCGATTTCGACCGCGCGCGCGGTGCGGCCAGGGCGCTGGACGGCCGACAGCCCGGCGCCGACCAGCCGCTGTTCGGGCTGCCGATGACGATCAAGGAAAGCTTCAACGTGGCCGGCCTGCCGACCAGTTGGGGGATCGCCGAACACCGCGACTTCGTGGCCACCAGCGATGCCCTGGTGGTGCAGCGGCTCAAGCGCGCCGGAGCGATCTTCCTTGGCAAGACCAATATTCCGCCGTTCCTGGCGGACTGGCAAGCCAACAACCCCAATTATGGCCGCACGCTCAACCCGCACGATCCCGCGCGCTCACCCGGCGGCTCCTCGGGCGGGTCGGCGGCGGCGCTCGCCAGCGGGATGGTCGCGGCGGAATACGGCAGCGATATCGGCGGATCGATCCGCGTGCCCGCGCACTTCAGCGGGGTCTGGGGCCACAAGACCACCTGGGGCGTGGTTGACAACCAGGGCCAGGACTTCCCCGGCACCGACGGCCACGGCATCGCGCTGGGCGTAGTCGGGCCGCTGGCCCGCAGCGGCGAGGATCTTGCCCTCCTGCTCGACCTGACGCTTGACCGCCCCTTGCCGCGCAATCCCCACCCGCTTGCTGGCACGCGTTTTCTCTACCTCGATCAGCACCCGTTGGCCGAAGTTGACGACAGCGTCCGCGCGCCGATCGAGGCGGCGTTGGAAGAACTGGCCAAGGCCGGCGCGGTGATTGTCCACGATCGCTCGCTGCTGCCCGATCTGGAGGCCGCACACCGCGCCTACATGCGGATGCTGGGCATAGCCATGGCGGCGGGCGCACCCGGCCCCGATGGAGTGGCGGCCAGCGCGGCGGACTGGTTCGTGCTGCTCGATATCCAAGCCCGCGTCCAGCGGCAGTGGCGCGCGCTGTTCGAGACGGTCGATTTCGTCCTTGCCCCGCCCTGCGCAGTCCCGGCCTTTCCGCACGACGACACCCCGATGCGCCAGCGCACGATTGCAATCAACGGCAAGCCGGTCGGGGTGGAGGCGGTGCTGGGCTATGCCGGGATGGTCACCTTCCCGGGGCTGCCCTCCACCGTGCTGCCGGTCGGCGCGGCGGGCCATTTGCCGGTGGGTATGCAGGTGATCGGCCCAGCCTATGCCGACCGCGATTGCATCGCCATGGCAACCCTGATCGGACAGGTCCTGCATGGCTGACCTGCCGCAGATCCCCGCCGCGCTCGATCTGGCCGGGACGGCGGTGTTTGCCCTGACCGGAGCCTTGCTGGCCGCGCGGCTGCGGCAGACCTTCGTGACCATGGCGTTCTTCGCTCTGGTCACCGGGGTCGGCGGGGGATCGGTGCGCGACCTGTTGATCGGCGCGCCGGTATTCTGGGTGCGCGATCCCTGGGTTGCACCGGTCTGTCTGGGGGTGGCCCTGCTGGCGTGGTTCACCCCGCGCCGCTGGTGGGAGGGCCAATTGCTGGAATATGCCGACGCGCTGGGCCTGGCAGCCTATACCGTGCTGGGCACCGCCAAGGCGCTGGCGTTTGGCGTAGCGCCGGTTCCAGCGGCAGTCATGGGCGTGGTCACGGGCTGCGTCGGCGGGATCATCCGCGACGTTCTGGCCGGACGCCCATCCATCCTGATGCGGCCCGAACTTTACGTGACCGCAGCGGCGCTGTCCTCCGCGCTGTGTGCATTTGGAACCGTGCTGCAAGGCCCGCGCGAACTGGTCTGGACCCTCGCGGCGGTTGCCGGATTCCTTCTGCGGGCCAGCGCGATCCGCTTCGGCCTGGCGCTCCCCGCTTACCGGCGCGAGGAAGGCTAGACCCGGTCGAGTTCCTTCAGCGGCCTGCTCGTATCCGCCAGATCCCCCGGCGCGATTGCAGCGCCTTCTTCGACCAGCTTGCGGGCCTGGACATAGTCCTTGATCATGTTGACCGCGTCGCAGGCGACCAGCTTTCCGCCCTTGAGGTAGAGGACCGAGAAGCTGCGGCTGGCCGGATCGCCGCGCAGGACGGTGGCATCGTGCCCAGCGGAGAGGCCGACGGTCTGCAGCTTGAGGTCGTACTGGTTCGACCAGAACCACGGCGTTGCGCCGTAGGCTTGCGGATCGCCGGTGATCGCCCTGGCCGCGCAGGTGGCCTGATCGTTGGCGTTCTGGACGCTTTCCAGC
>JBJTMC010000033.1:0-5592 GCA_046063325.1 Novosphingobium sp. | reverse complement strand
CGACATCACCGGCGGTCTGCCGCGCGTGGCCGAACTGTTCGAAGCCCGCATTCCCAAGGACAACGCGATCATCGCGAAGGCTTCGGGTCGGATCGAATTCGTTCGCGACTACAAGGCCAAGCGCAAGATCGCGATCGTTACGGAAGAGGGCGATCCGGTGGAATACCTGATCCCCAAGTCGAAGGTGATCGACGTTCAGGAAGGCGACTGGGTCAAGAAGGGCGACAACCTGATTTCGGGCTCGCCCAACCCGCACGAAATCCTGGAAGTGCTCGGGGTAGAGGCTCTGGCCGAATACCTCGTCGCGGAAATCCAGGAAGTGTACCGCTTGCAGGGCGTGAAGATCAACGACAAGCACATCGAGGTGATCGTTCGCCAGATGCTGCAGAAGGTCGAGATCACCGACGGCGGCGACACCGTGCTGCTGGCCGGCGAACAGGTCGACCGCGAGGAAATGGACGAGTACAACGCCAAGCTGGCCCCGGGGCAGAAGCCCGCGGAAGGCAAGCCGGTGCTGCTCGGCATCACCAAGGCCTCGCTCCAGACCCGCTCGTTCATCTCGGCCGCGTCGTTCCAGGAAACCACCCGCGTGCTGACGCAGGCGGCGGTCGAAGGAAAGCGCGACAGCCTGATCGGCCTGAAGGAAAACGTCATCGTCGGACGTCTCATCCCCGCCGGGACCGGCGCGGGCATGAACCGCCTGCGGGTGGCCGCTTCCAGCCGCGACGCAGCGCTGCGTGCCAGCTATCGCAAGCTGCAGGAAAGCCTGATCGCTCCCGACAGTGCCGCGGAAGAGCACGCCGCCGAACTGGCCCAGGGTCCCGAAGCTGCGATGGGCGACGATCCGCTCGCCACGGTCGAGGGTGAAACCCACGGCACCGACGCCGATGCGGGCGAATACCTGAACCCCGAAGCGGCCGACGGCGAGGCGTAAGCCTTTCCGTTCCGATGACGGACAACGAAGGCCCCGCCGGAGCGATCCGGCGGGGCCTTTCGTTTCGCGGCTGCCAAATTCAGGTGCGGGCGGCTTCGTGCCAGCGCGCCACCGATCGTGATACGTCCTGCATCATTTCCATCCGGGCGCGGATCGGGAGGCGGGTCTCGCCGATCATCACCGCCACGCCGTAAGCGGTTCCATCGGGCGCGACGAACAGCGCCACGTCGTTGTAGCCGGTTGCCAGCCCGCGCAGTTCCTGGCCGGTCCCGGTCTTGTGATAGACCTTCCACCCGGCGGGCACGCCGCCCTTGAGCCGCATCGGCCCGCTGCGCGAATGTTCCATGATGCCCAGCAGCACCTGGGTCGATTCGGGCGAAAGCAGATCGCCCATGCCGAGATGGCCCAGCGCGCGGGCGATCCCGCCGGGGGTGGCGCCGTCCATCGGATCGGCGACATAGCGCGCCAGCAGCGCCTCGCGCTGGTCGATCGGCAGCCGCGCGCGGGCCTGATCGAAATTGCTGCCCTGCGCCAGTTCGGGGGTCCAGGTCAGCCCGGCAATCGTGCTTTGCAGCAGGCGCTCGCCGGGGCCGAAGCGGATCCCGGCCAGCGCGCGCCCGGCCAGCAGCTTGCGCACATGGTCGGGGCCTCCGACCGTCCACAGCAGCTTGTCGTTGGCAAGGTTGTCTGACAGCGACAGCGCATCGCGCAGCAGCGAGCCGACCGGCAGGGTCAGCGAACCCTGCTGGAGCAGCTGCCAGCGCATCGGCTGGTTGAACACGACAAGGTCTTCGGGCCGTAGTACCAGCGCCTGATCCAGCCGCAGCGCGCCGCGATCGACCGCGTCCATCACGCTCAGGGCGACCCACAGCTTGGACACGCTTTGCTGCGGAAAGTATTCGTCCTGGCGCTCTCCGACCGTCCAGTCACAGCCTGCCTGGCTGACCGCGATCCCCACCTTGCCATCAAATCCGGCGGCGATGCGGGTCAGCTCCTGCTGCAGTTCGGCCGGGCGCGGGGCGCAATTGGTGGGCTTGTGCACCGGCCTGGCCGCAGCGATGTGAACGCCCGCGGCCAGAAACGGCAGGGGCGCACCTGGCGCACCGCCAAAGGCCAGGACCAGCCCGCCGACCGCCGCAAGGCCCAGCCCGAGGCCGCCGATCCAGCGCCAGCGCGCCGAGCGCTGCCCGGCCAGGCGGTTGTTGAGAGAGGCGGGATCGTCGCGGTTGATTCGGAGCGGCATGGTCTGGCGCAGCAGATAGGGTGCCCGGGGCTGCGCGCCAAGCCGCCGCTGCGCAAGCGGAGCGGCTGTCCACGGCAAAGATGGCCGCGCCGCGCCGATGCGTTGCCTGCGTGCGGCTAAAGGTGAGCCACCCCGGCGCGCGCGGCGGCAAGGACTTCGTCCGACAGCGGCGACCCGGCGGTTGCCCGGGCCAGCACCAGCCCGCCGACCAGCGTGGACCATGCCGCAAGCGCGCGTTCCCGGCTGTCGGGCCCGGCGCCGATCAGCGCTTCGGTGCGGGCTACGATGCTTTCGATCGCTTCGCGCATGACCTGCTGCGCGCTAGGATCCGCGCGGCTGATTTCGCCCGCCAGCGCGGCGATCGCGCAGCCGGTGGTCGGTTCATCGCGGTGGGCGCGGCTGAGATAGGACCGCGCCAGTCCGTCCAGCCCCGCATCGCCCTGCGCCGCGCGCGCAGCAAGCGATGCGCGCTGGCCATCCTCGAGCGCGCGGGCCAGGGCCGCCTCAAGCAGCGCCGCGCGCGAGGGGAAATGCGCGTAAAAGCCCCCGTGAGTCAGACCCGCCGCCTGCATCAATGCGGCAATGCCCAGCCCGTCCGGCCCGTCTTCGCGCAGGCGGCGGGCCGCCTCGGTCAGGATCCGCTCGCGGCTTTCGGCCTTGCTGGCCTGCGAATGTCCCATGGCGCACAAACTCCGGCTTGACGTTCTATATGATGGTTATCATACACAACTGCATTATGATCATCATATAGATTCGAATCCGCCCAAGGAGAAGTCCCCGATGAGCACCGTCCCCGGCCAGGTCCGCCACGAACGCGCGGGCCGCATCCTCAAGATCGCGATCGACAACCCGGCCAAGAAGAATGCGTTCGATCCGGACATGATGCTCCAACTGTCCGAGGCGCTGACCCTGCTCGATCGCGATCCCGAACTGTGGGTCGGGGTGATCTGCGCGGAAGGCAGCGACTTCACCGCCGGGCTGGACATGCCCAAGTTCTTCGGTCCCGGCGCCACCGCCAGGCTGATCCCCGAAGGCAACGTCGATCCCTTCGGCCTTAGCCGCCAATGCTCCAAACCGATCGTCACCGCGGTTCAGGGGATCTGCTTCACCATCGGGATCGAACTGATGCTGGCAGGCGATATCGTGGTCGCGGCGGACGATTGCCAGTTCTGCCAGATGGAATCGAAGCGCGGAATAGCCCCGTTCGGCGGCGCGCACTTTCGCTATCTCAGCCGTACCGGTTGGGGCAATGCGATGTATCACCTGCTGCTGTGCGACGAGTTTTCCAGCGCCGAGGCCCACCGGATCGGTTTCGTCCAGGAAATCGTTGCCCCGGGGCGCCAGGTTGATCGTGCAATGGAACTGGCCGGCCTGATCGCCGCCAATGCTCCGCTTGGCATCCAGGCCACCAAGGCCGGGGCCCGCAAATTCAGCGAAGCGGGTGAAGCGGCGGCAATCGCGGAAATTCCCGCAATCCGCGAACGGGTCCTGCAAAGCGAGGACGCCGCCGAAGGAATCCTGTCGTTCGTCCAGCGCCGCGCCGCCGTGTTCAAGGGACGCTAATCCTTATGCGTAAGCCATCCGCTCCAGCGCGCCGAAGCAGGCCAGCGCGCCGGGATCGCCGAACGGGGAAAGCTGGCTCATGAACACCCCGCCCACTCCCTTGGCCGGGTCGATCCAGTAATAGGAGTTGAAGATTCCCGCCCAGTTGAGGCTGCCCGCGCTGCGGCCGTTGGGGCCGGGTTCGGGGTTAGTCAGAAAGCCCAGGGTCCAGCCGGTGTGCTGATCGGGAAAGCCATCGAACGGCGGGGCAAGGTGCGGCATCGCGCTGCCCATGTAACCGGCGCGGATCGGGCCGATCTGGTTGCGGCTCATTTCGGCGACCATGGCCGGGCTCAGCACCTGCCGGCCGTCCAGCATGCCGCCGTTCAGGATCATCCGGACGAACCGGGCATAGTCCGGCGCGGTGCCGATCAGGCCGCCCCCGGCGTTGTGGTATTCGCCGCCGCCCAGAAACATCGGCTGGACCTTCAGCGCGCCGTCTTCGCCGCGGGCATGAACCTGGGCCGCGCCGACGGGCAGCGAATCGTGGAAACCGGTCCCGCCCATGCCGAGCGGGGCAAAGATGTGCTGGGCCATGTAATCTCCCAGCGTGCCGCCGGTCACCGCTTCGACCGCCAGGCCCGCCCAGTCGATCGAGACCGAATATTCCCAGCGGTCACCCGGATCGAACAGCAGCGGCGTGCGGATCCCGTCTTTCGATCCCGGGGCCGGCATCCCGACCGCAGCGAAATACTGCAACAGTTCCGGATGGATGAAGAAATAGCCGAACCCGGCGGTATGGGTCAGCAAATGGCGCAGCGTGATCGGCCGCGCCGCGGGGCGGGTCTGCGGCTTACCCTGGGCGTCGAAGCCGGTCAGCACCTGGGCGTCCGCCAGTTCGGGCAGGACCGCGCCGATCGGCCCGTCCAGGCTCAGTCGTCCGGCCTCGACCTGCTGCAGCGCCGCAACCGTGGCCAGTGCCTTGGTCATCGAGGCGATCTGGAAGGGCGTGTCTTCGGCCAGCGGGGTCTTGCTGTCGATATCGGTCACGCCCAGCGCGCGGGCATAGCGCACCCCGTCCCGATCGACGATCATTCCCACGGCTCCGGGCAGGTCGGCGCTGGCAAATGCCTCTTCAAACACAGGCTCTCTCCCTTTTTCTGGGCATTGGCTAACGCGCCGGCAGCGCTTAGGAAAGCCCCATGGCCGATACGCTTTCGATAACCCTCGCCCAATTGAACCAGTCGGTCGGCAATATCGCCGGCAATGCCGCCGCGATGCTGGCTGCGCGCGACCGGGCGCGGGCCGCGGGCGCCGACCTGATCGTCTTCCCGGAAATGCAGCTGATCGGCTATCCGCCCGAGGATCTGGTCCTCAAGCCCGCCCTGATCGAGCGGGCCGCGGCCGAGCTTGAGGTGCTGGCGCAGGCCACGGCCGATGGCGGCCCGGCCATGCTGGTCGGTTCGGTTTTCGTGGTCGATGGCAACCTGCACAACGGCGTAGCGCTGCTCGATGCTGGCAAGGTCGCGGCGATCCGATTGAAGCACGAACTGCCCAACTACGGCACCTTCGATGAAATGCGGCTGTTCCAGCCCGGCCCGTTGCCCGAACCGGTGGTGTTCAAGGGGGTGATGATCGGCCTGCCGATCTGCGAGGATATCTGGCATCCCGACGTGTGCCGCCACCTGGCCGATTTCGGGGCCGAGCTGCTGATCTGCATCAACGGCAGCCCTTACGAGATCGACAAGGATACCCTGCGGATCGACGGGGTGGCCAAGCGCCGCGCGGTCGATACCGGGCTGCCGCTGGCCTACCTCAACCGGGTCGGCGGGCAGGACGAACTGGTGTTCGACGGGGCCAGCTTCGTGATCAA
>JBJTMC010000207.1:0-5191 GCA_046063325.1 Novosphingobium sp. | reverse complement strand
CCACCGCGCGGCGCGGCCGGATCGGGGTGGTGCTGCAGGCCTTCCACCTGCTTCCGACCATGACCGCGCTGGAAAACGTGATGACCCCGCTGGAACTGGCGGGCCTGCCCGATCCGCGCACGCGGGCCGCAGAGGAACTGGCCGCGGTTGGCCTGGGCCACCGGCTTGACCATTACCCGGCGCAACTTTCGGGCGGCGAGCAGCAGCGTGTGGCGATTGCCCGGGCGCTGGCCCCGCGCCCCGCACTGGTCTTTGCGGACGAGCCGACCGGCAACCTCGATCACGCGACCGGCGCGGGGATCGTCGATCTGCTGTTCGCCCGCCGCGCAGAGGCTGGGGCGACGCTGGTAATCATCACCCACGACGCCGAATTGGCCCAGCGCTGCGAACGGATCGTCGCGCTGGCCGACGGCCGCATCGCGAGCGACAGCGCCCCGGCATGATCGGCTGGCGCACTGCCTGGACCATCGCCCGGCGCGACCTTTCCGCCCGCTTTCGCGGGCTGCGGCTGCTGCTGGTGTGCCTGTTCCTGGGGGTCGGCGCGCTGGCCGCGATCGGCACCCTGACCGGCGCGATCGAACAGGAACTGTCCAGCCGGGGCCGCGCGTTCCTGGGCGGCGATCTTGAGGTTGCGGTGTGGCAACGCGCCGCAACCCCGGCCGAGCTTGCCGCTTTCGCCGCCTATGGCCAGGTTTCGGGCGGCACGCGGATGCAGGCCATGGCCCGCGCCGGAAGCCTTGCCGCGCCGGTTGAATTGAAGGCGGTCGATTCCGCCTGGCCGCTGGTCGGAAAGCTCACGCTCACGGATGGCCGCACGGCGGGATCGCCCGGCGAAGGCGAAGTCTGGATCGCGCAGGGCGCGGCAGACCGGCTCGATCTGGTTCCCGGCAAGACCCTGGAAATCGGCACGGCCACGCTGAAGGTCAGCGGGATCATCGCCGATGAGCCCGACCGGCTGGGCGAAGGCTTTACCCTTGGCCCGGTGATCATCGCCCGCGCCGATGTTCCGACCCGCGCCGGATTGACCGCGCCGGGGGCGATGTACCGCAGCAAGTACCGGATCGCCTTTGCCGGGGGCCGCGATGCCGAGCAGGCCGCCACGCGGCTGAAGGCGCAGTTCCCCTCCGCCGGGTTCGAGACCCGCACCCGCGACCGCGCCGCGCCGGGGGCCGAACGCTTCGTCAGCCGGATGGGCGATTTCCTTGTCCTGGTCGGTCTGGCCGCGCTGGTGATCGCCGGGATCGGGATCGGCGGCGGGGTTTCCTCCTATCTCGAGGCGCGGCGCGGCAGTGTCGCAACGCTCAAGGTGCTGGGCGCGACCAGCGGCGATATTGCGCGCGTCTATCTGTTGCAGATCGGGGCGGCGGCCGTGGTCGGAAGCCTTGCCGGACTGGTGGCCGGGGTCCTGGTCACCCCGCTGCTGGGCGCCGCTCTGAACGGGTTGTTGCCCGTAGCGCCGGGCCTGGTGCTGGACGGGGCCGCGCTGGCCCGCGCCGCCGCCTATGGCCTGCTGGTCGCCTTGATCTTTGCCGCACCGCCCCTGCTGACCGCGCGGCGCTTTCCGGCGATGGCGCTGTTCCGGGCGCGGGTTTCACCGCTCGCCAGCCGCTGGCGCGACGCCGCCCTGCCGGTCGGGCTGGGCCTTGCGGGCATTGCCGCGCTGTCCCTGCTTGGCAACCGCCAGCCGTTGCTGGTTGCCTATTTCCTGGGCGGGGCTGCGGCGCTGCTGGCGCTTCTGGGCCTGCTGGGCTGGGCGATCCGCACCCTTGCGGCCCGCCTGCCCCGGCCGCAGCGTCCGCTGCTACGCATCGCCCTCGCCAACCTGCACCGCCCCGGCGCGCAGACCGGCGCACTGGTCACCGCGCTGGGCTTTGGCCTGTCCGCCTTTGTCCTGCTGGCCGCGATCCAGACCAGCCTTGATGCCAATATCGCCGCGCGGGTGCCGCAGCGCGCGCCCGACTATTTCGTGCTCGACGTGCCGCGCGATCAGGCTGCGGCTTTCACCAGGACCGTCACTGCGACGTCCCCGGGGGCGCGGGTCCGGATGGTTCCGGCGCTGCGCGGTGCGATCCTGGGCTATGGCCCGGCTGACCGGATGATCCGCGTGGCCGACCTCAAGGAAATTCCCGAAGAAGCCTGGCCGCTGCGCAGCGAACGCGGGCTGACCTATTCAGACACGGTGCCCGAAGGCAATTCCATCACGGCCGGCACGTGGTGGCCCAAGGGCTATACCGGCGCACCGCTGGTCTCGATCGACGAGAAGCTGGCCGAGGCGCTGAACCTCAAGATCGGGGACAGTCTGACCATCGGCCTGCTGGGGGTAGAACGCACCGCCCGGATCGCCTCGCTGCGGCGGATCGACTGGGATTCGATGGGCTTCAACTATGTTCTGGTGTTCAGCCCCAATGCCATCGCCGATGCCCCGCACAACCTGGCGGCCACGATCAACCTGCCCAAGGGCGCGGAAAAGGGCGGGATGTTGCGCGCGCTGGTCAAGGCTTTCCCGGCCAGTTCGGTGATCGAAGTTGGCGGCGTGCTGAACCAGGCGCGCGACCTGCTGCGCCAGGTCAGTCTTGCGATCCTTGCCGCCGCCTCGGTCGCGGTGCTGGCAGGAATTGCGGTGCTACTCGGCGCGATCGCCGCAGCCCGCGCCAGCCGGATCTACGACAACGTGATCCTGCGGGTGCTGGGGGCCAGCCGCGGGCAACTGCTTGGCCTGCAACTGGCGGAATATGCGCTGCTGGCGCTGGTCCTGGCCGGGGTGGCACTGGCGCTTGGCCTGGGCACCGCCTGGCTGGTGGTGGTCAAGCTGTTCGAGTTCGACTGGCTGCCCGGCTGGACCGAGATCTTCGCTACACTCGGCCTTGGCATCGCCCTGGTGATCGGCTTCGCCCTGGCCGCGTCGCTGCCGCTGCTGCGCGCGAAGCCGGCCCAGGCGCTGCGGGAACTCTAGGCGAAAATGTCTCCGGCATGATCGGTCAGCGCCTTGGGATCGGGGCCGTACTGGTTGTCGCCGCGATCACCATCGCTGAACAGGAAGACCAGCAAGGCGATCGGCCCAATCAACGGCACAAGGGATATCAGGATCATCCAGCCTGATTTGCCCGTATCGTGAAGCCGCCGCACCGTTACCGCGAGCCCGGGAACAAACGATCCAAGCAAGAACAGCATCAGCACCAGGAACCCCAGGCCCCCAACCATGCCGCCCGCCGTATCACCGCCCAGGCTTCCAGCGGCACCCGAAACCAGCCCCAGCAGGATGAAACCGAAAACGAACACGCCAAATTCAAACAGGCGGAACATCCAGTATTCCATCCGCCGCGAGCGGCCGCTGAAATCGGCGTAGCGCTTGTAAGGCAGGATTATCCATTCCATTTCATTCACCCCGGACAAGGAACCGCCGCGCGAACCGAGTCCGCGCGGCGATCTGGTTTACTCAATCGATCAAGAAAAGACGCCAGCGTCGGCGTTCGGGTTCTTCGGATCCGGCCCGAAACGGTTCGGGCCCTTGGTGCCTTCAAGGAACATAAGCACCAGAAAGGCGAGGCCCGCCACGATATTTACCAGCGGGATGAAGTTGGCGACAAAGAACCCCAGATACCACCACCCCGACATGTCGCGATCGTGCAGGCGGCGTATCGTCACCGCAATGTTGGGGATGAAAGTCGCGAGCCACCACACCACGAGCAGCATTCCCACGCCGCTGAACATCACGCCATAGATCGCGAACACCCCGCCGCCGCCCTGGCTGGCCGCGACGAATTCGGCAAAGCCGCCGCTGGCGAACCGGATGCCGAGGATGACCGCGGAAACCACGAAGTTCAGCAAGGTAAACGACCAGTATTCCATCCGCCGCGATCGTCCGCTGAACTCAGCGTAGCGCTTGAACGGCAAAATCATCCAATCCAACATGAAATCCCCCTCCGTACCGTGGCCGTGGCGGCCCAATCCCGAAACTGGAACACAGACCGCCTTGATCTGCAAGTGAAATGGCCCCCGCGCTTGCCCCCCGCAGCCCTTTCGGCTAGGGGGCGCCCCATGTTGCGGCGCAGCAAGCGCCCTCCCCCCACAAGCGAGTTAATTCCATGTCCGCCCCGCTGCCTTTGCGCAATATCGCCATCATTGCCCACGTTGACCACGGCAAGACCACGCTGGTCGACCAGTTGTTCCGCCAATCCGGGACCTTCCGCGACAACCAGCGGGTCGAGGAACGGGCGATGGATTCGAACGACCTGGAAAAGGAACGCGGGATCACGATCCTGGCGAAGTGCACTTCGGTCGAGTGGAACGGCACGCGGATCAACATCGTCGACACCCCCGGCCACGCCGACTTCGGCGGCGAGGTGGAGCGCATCCTCTCGATGGTCGATGGGGTGATTCTGCTGGTCGACAGCTCGGAAGGGGCGATGCCGCAGACCAAGTTCGTCACCGGCAAGGCGCTCGCGCTGGGCCTGCGCCCGATCGTGGTGGTCAACAAGATCGACCGCCCGGACGAGCGCATCCAGGAAGTGCTCGACGAGGTGTTCGACCTGTTCGTCAGCCTCGACGCAAGCGACGAGCAATGCGACTTCCCGGTACTCTACGCATCGGGCCGTAACGGCTATGCCAACGAAGACCCCAGCATGCGCGAAGGCACGCTGACCCCGCTGTTCGACAAGATCGTCAATCACGTCCCCGCCCCCGCAGCGGACGTTGACGGACCCTTCAAGTTCCTCGTTACCCTGCTCGACCGCGACAACTTCCTTGGCCGGATCCTGACCGGAAAGGTCCAGTCGGGGACGATCAAGGTCAATTCGCCGATCCACGCGCTCGACCGGGACGGCAAGGTGGTCGAACAGGGCCGCGCTTCAAAGCTGATGGCCTTCCGCGGGCTGGAGCGGGTTCCGGTCGACGAGGCCCGCGCTGGCGACATCATTTCAATCGCCGGCCTTACCGAGGCGACGGTGGCCAACACCATCGCCGATCCTTCGGTGACCGAGCCGCTCTATGCCCAGCCGATCGATCCGCCGACCCTGTCGATGCGTTTCGCGGTGAACGACAGCCCGATGGCCGGCCGCGAAGGCACCAAGGTGACCAGCCGCATGATCCGCGACCGGCTGGAGCGCGAAGCCGAATCGAACGTGGCGATCAAGGTCACCGAAAGCGCCGACAAGGACAGCTTCGAAGTGGCCGGGCGCGGCGAACTGCAGCT
>JBJTMC010000206.1:0-6815 GCA_046063325.1 Novosphingobium sp. | reverse complement strand
CGTGGGGAACTGTTCGGCGCTCCACAGCTGGAAAAAGCTCTGCGCCCCGAAACCGCCGCCGAACTGCAGCAGGAACACATAAAGCAGCGCAACCGGAATGGTCAGCGGGAACACCGCGAGCAGCGCCATGCCGACGACCTGGATCACCGCAGACCAGCCGAACAGGGTGCGCTGGTTGACCTTGTCGGACAGCCGCATGAACACGAACCAGATGCTGGCCATGCCGATCGCGAAGGACAGCGCCTGGATCGCGGTGGCGGCCGCCTGCCCGGTCCCGCCGACGGTCTGGAGGATATAGGGGAAGAAGAAGCCGTTGGTTCCGGCCCACAGGTTCCAGAACCCGTACATGCCAACCAGACCCAGGATCGAGGCGAGATGCTTGCCGCGGAACAGCGAAGACAGCTTGGGACGTTTCGCCCCCGCGCTTTGCGTCTCCTCCCAGCGCTGCGATTCGCGCATCCGGCTGCGCAGGAAGGTCAGGCCCAGGGCCAGCAGCAGCAGGTGGGCAAAGACGATCCGCGATCCCAGCAGCCCCAGGTTGGTCAGCGCCAGGCTCATCAGCAGCACGACCACCGGGCCAAGATACCACAGCACCTGGGCGACGCCCGAATGCTTGCCGCGGCGATCGTCCGGGGCCTGCTCGGCGATCAGCGACCAACTGGCCGGAATATCCGCGCCGACCGCCAGGCCGACGATCAGGAACCCGGTAACGATCATCCATGGGGCCACCGCAAAGACCAGCAGGGCCATGCCCGCGGCGTAGATCAGCATGTCCCACTGGTAGATCTTCTTGCGGCCCAGCCGGTCGCACAGCCGCCCGCCGATCAGCGCGCCGATCCCGGCGCCAATCGCGTTGGGCCCAAAGGCGCCCAGCACGCCAAGGAACCCTTCGGACAGGCCGAAATTGTCCTGCCACGGTTTGAGCGCGACCGAAGCGGCGACGATCGAACCGGCGTCGATATAGTTCGCCAGGCCTGCAAGGATCGTATCGCGCCAGTTTTCCTTGCCCGGGGTAGCCGTGGTCATTGCAGTCTCTCCACCTGTTCGGCCCAGCGGGCCTTGTATGCGGTCAAATCCTGGTCGAGCGGCACGACCCGGACCAGCTCGCCTTGCGGGCGCAGCTCTGGATCGATCAGCCGCAGTGCGCCGAACGAAACGTCGTTGTGGGCGTTGGCGGTATAGACCGCCGTATCCGGGCGCAGCGCGGCCAGCGCGCGGACGAACACCTCGGCCTCGGCAAAGCGGCCTTCGACCAGCAGGCGCTCAGCGCTGCCGATCAGGTCGAGCGAGCGATCGGCGACCAGTGCGGCGTAAAGGCACATCGCGGCGCGGCGCGCGAACCAATCCTTGGGCTCGTTCACCCAGCCTCCAGCCCGGTCCGGGAAGGGGCCGCAGCCGGGGGCCAGGGTCGGTAGCATCATCGCCCCGTCCGCGATCACCTGCGGGACCGCGGCCAGCAGCGCGGGCTGATCCGGCTTGATATCGACCCGGCGGGTGTCGATTTCGATCACGCTTTCGATCTCGCGCCCGCCCATGAACCGGGCCGAAGGAACCGGCTGGCCATAGGCGTCGACGTTGACCAGGCAATCGCGCGCTTCGGGAAGGGCGGAAAGGTCAACCGGCGCGGCGGGTAGCCGCATCGCGATGAACCAGGTCCCGGTCGAAAGCACGGTGGCTTCGTTGCTCGCGATTTCGGGAAAGCCGCGCGCGGCCAGCAGCGCAGCGTTTGAATCGTGCAGCCCCGTCAGCACGCGGACCGCCGGGGACAGCCCGGTGCGTTCGGCCAGGTTGGGCAGCAGGGTGCCGACAACGTCTCCGGCGGAAACCAGCGGCGCAAACCGCTGGGCCCAGCCGCGCGCCTTGGCCATCGGGGAGAAGTCCCCTTCGGCCGGGGCCCACAGGTCGGAATGGCAGCCCAGGCTGGTCACTTCGCTGCGCTCTGTGCCGGTCAGCAGCCACGCCCAGTACTGGGCATAGGGCATCAGGGTTACGCCGTCGAAGCCGCCTTCGGCCTCGAGGTAATACAATTGCGCCCCCAGGTTGAGCCCCGCGGGCAGGGCGGGCGAACCGGTGATAGCAAAGGGATCGCGGCCGGCGCGGTAGTTTGCCAGTTGTGCGGTCGGCATTGCCCATTCGTAGTCGGGTGAAACGAAAGCCAGGACGCCGCGGCGAATCCCGGCGACCGCCGCACCGTGGGCCACCGGGACGATCGTTTCGACCGGATGATCGGCAAAACGGGCCAGCGTCTGGATCACCCAATCGGCAGTGGCCGCGGTATCGAGTGGCACGTATGGTTGGGCGCATAGCGTCTGGTTTGGGCGCGTCACCTTGTCGAGGCAGCGCCCGTCCTTCGACCACAGCGAAACCTTGCTCAGCGTCTTGCCGATATCGATGACAATGGTCGCGCCCTCGGGCACCCGATCCTCTCCCGCTCCTGTTCAAACAATCATTATCAATCGCAATTGATCATTTCCAGCAAAATCGCTACACGGGGTGCAACGCGAGTCAATCGCTATGTCAAAGCCAAGGGATGCCATGAACGCCCAGACCTCGATTTCCGCCGCGGCCCTGCCCTTTGCAGTGCCCGCCAGCCGCTGGGACGACTCGGTTGCGGCCGGGCTTTCTCCGGAGGAACTGCTGCTCTACCGCTCGAACCTGCTCGGCAGCGATCTGACCGTGACCAATTTCGGCGGCGGCAACACTTCGGCCAAACTGACCGAGACCGATCCGCTCAGCGGTGCGGCGGTAGAGGTGCTGTGGGTCAAGGGATCGGGCGGAGACATCGGCTCGATGAAGCTCGATGGTTTCGCGACGCTTTATCAGGACAGGCTGCTGGGGCTTGAAGCGCATTACGCCGGGCCCGACGACGACGACAAGATGGTTGGCTACCTGCCGCACTGCACCTTCAATCTCAACGGCCGCGCGGCGAGCATCGATACGCCGCTGCATTCGCTGTTGCCCTTCGCCCATGTTGACCACGTCCATCCCGACGCGATCATCGCCCTTGCCGCCAGTTCGGGCGGTGAGGCCGCGACGCAGGAGATCTGGGGCGGCAGGATCGGCTGGCTGGGGTGGAAACGGCCGGGCTATACCCTGGGCGTGATGCTGCGCGACTATGTCGCGGCCAATCCCGGGGTCGAAGGCGTGATGCTGGCGGGCCACGGGATCATTTGCTGGGCCGGCAGCGCGCGGGATTGCTACGAACACACCGTCCAGCTGATCGCCGATGCCGCGAATTACCTCAATGCCAAGCTGGCCGAAAAGCCTGCTTTTGGCGGCGCAGTAACCTCAACCGCGCCTGACCGCGCGGCGATCGCCGCCGATCTGATGCCGCGTCTGCGCGCCCTGATGACCGGCGCGCGGCGCAAGCTGGGCCATTGGTCCGACGATGCCGAGGTGCTGGAGTTCGTCAATTCGGCAGAACTGGAGCGGCTGGCCGCGCTGGGCACCTCGTGCCCCGATCACTTCCTGCGCACCAAGATCGCACCGCTGGTGCTTGATCCCGCGCGGCTGCAGGACGATGCCTATCTCGCGGAAAGGATCGCAGCCTACCGTGATCTCTACGCCGCCTATTACGCACGCTGCAAACGGGCCAATTCGCCCGCGATGCGCGATCCCAACCCGGTCGTGGTGCTGGTTCCCGGGGTAGGGCGAATCACCTTTGCGACCGACAAGACGACCGCGCGGCTGGCCGGGGAATTCTATGGCAACGCGATCAACGTGATGCGCGGGGCCGAGGCGATCGGCGAATACATCGCGCTGGACGAGCAGGAAGCCTTCGACATCGAATACTGGCTGCTCGAGGAAGCCAAGCTGCAACGCATGCCCGCGCCCAAGCCGATGGCCGGGCGGATCGCGCTGGTGACCGGCGGAGCTGGCGGGATCGGCGCGGCTACGGCGGCGCGGCTCCTGTCCGAAGGGGCCTGCGTGATGCTGGCCGACCGGGATGGCGATGCTGTCGAGGATGTCCGCGGCGGTTTTGCCAGGCAGTTCGGCAAGGACGTGGTCCGCGCGGCGACTTGCGACGTTACCGACGAGGCCCAGGTCCAGGCCGCCTTCGCCGCCTGCGCGCGCGAATTCGGCGGGCTCGACGTGCTGGTCGCCAATGCCGGGATCGCCAGCTCCGCGCCGATTGCGGAGACCACGGTGGAGCTGTGGGACCGCAATTACGATGTGCTGGCCAAGGGCTATTTCCTGACCGCCCGGGCCGCCTGGCCGCTGCTCGCGGCGATGAAGGACCAGGGCGGAACCAGCGTGGTATTTATCGGCTCGAAGAACGCGGTGGCCGCCGCCGCCAGGGCCTCGGCCTATGCCAGCGCCAAGGCCGCGGCCAACCACCTTGCCCGCTGCCTCGCGCTGGAAGGCGCACCTGCAGGGATCCGGGTCAACGTGGTCAACCCCGATGCGGTGATCAAGGGCAGCAAGATCTGGGATGGAGACTGGCGCAAGGAGCGGGCCGGAACCCACGGGATCGATTCCGGCGCCGAACTTGAGGAACACTACCGCAAGCGTTCGATGCTGGGGCGCGACGTGCTGCCCGAGGATATCGCCGAAGCCGCCTATTGGCTGGCCAGCGATGCATCGGCAAAATCGACCGGCAACATGATCAACGTCGATGCCGGCAACGCCCAGGCGTTTACGCGCTAGACACTGCCTTCACCTCCCTTGGGAGGAGGGGCAACCGGAGAGGACGGGAATGCTGAAAAAGACCACCCTGTTTGCGGCCGCAATGCTCGGTTTTGCCGCCCCGCTGCTGGCGCAGATGCCGCAGGCGGTGCCGACCAGTGCTCCGGCCGAACCAGGCGCGATCCCGCTTTATGGTGCGGCCAATCCCGGTTCCCCGGTCGGCGAGAACTGGGTCAGGTTCGCCGGGCGTTATGCGGTGCGCAACGTGACCTATCCAACGCTGACCCCGGTCTTCCCGAAGAAGGGCAAGGCCAACGGCGCGGCCGTAGTCGTCGCGCCCGGTGGGGCCTTCATGATGCTGGCGATGGACCACGAAGGCTGGATGGTCGCCCGCGCGCTGGCCGATCGCGGGATCACCGCCTTTGTCCTCAAATACCGCCTGATCCAGACCCCGAAGGACGAGGCGGAATCGAGCAAGTTCGTCGGCCAGATGATGATGAAGGAAATCGGCAGCCCGATGGACGGGGCGCTGCTCAAGCAGAGCTTTGCTCCGGCTGATGCCCGCGCGGCGATCGCAATGGTTCGCAGCAACGCGGCCAAGTGGCACGTCGATCCGGCCCGGGTCGGGATCATTGGCTTTTCGGCCGGGGCGATGACCTCGCGCCGGGTGGCGCTGGATGCCCCGCCAGCCGAGCGGCCCGATTTCGTCGGCTACATCTACGGCCCGCAGGATGCCGAACCCGTGCCCGCCGATGCCCCGCCGCTGTTCGATGCGATTGCCCTGAATGACAGCCTGTTCCCGTCCAAGGGCTTTCCGATCGCCGCTGCCTGGCTTGCCGCCAGGCGTCCGGTCGAGATCCACGGCTACCAGACCGGCGACCACGGCTTTGGCCTGGGCATTCCCGGCACCACCACCACCGGCGTGATCGACCAGTTCGTCGCCTGGCTGTCCATGCAGGGTTTCCTCAAGCCCGCCCCCAGGAAGTGAGCGTCATGTCCACCAACCTCCCCCTCTCCGCCGACCTGATTGCCGAAGCCAATGCCCGCGAAATGACAGCGCTGGACGAGGATTATGCCGCGCTGGGCCGCAAGCTGGAACGCAGCGGCGTGGATATCGACGCGGTCAAGACCCGCGGGGCCGGGTTCTTGGTTGCGGTGACAAGCTGGGGCGCGGGGCGCGGCGGCACTCGCTTTGCCAAGTTCCCGATTGCCGGAGAGCCGACCAATATCCACGAGAAGCTGGAAGACTGCGCGGTAATCAACCAGCTCAGCCGCGCCACCCCGCGGGTTTCCCCGCACTTCCCGTGGGACAAGGTCAGCGACTACGGCGGCTTGCGCGAAGAGGCGGCCAGCCTTGGCCTGGGCTTTGACGCGGTCAATTCGAACACGTTCCAGGACCAGCCCGGTCAGGCCCACAGCTACAACACCGGCTCGCTGTCCTCGACGCTGGAGGCGACCCGCCAGCAAGCGGTTGAGCATAACATCGAATGTATCGAGATCGGCCGCCAACTGGGCAGCCGCGACCTGACGGTGTGGGTGGGGGACGGCACCAACTTTCCCGGCCAGCAGGATTTCGCCCGCAGCCTGGACCGCTATCTTGAGGCGGCGGCGCAGGTCTATGCCGCGCTGCCGGACGATTGGCGGATGCTGCTGGAACACAAGATGTTCGAGCCCGCGTTCTATTCGACCGTGATTTCGGACTGGGGCAGCTCGATCCTCGCCGCGCAGGAACTTGGCCCCAAGGCCCGGTGCCTGGTCGATCTGGGTCACCATGCCCCCAACGTCAACATCGAGCAGATCGTTGCCCGGCTCCACCGCTTTGGCAAGCTGGGCGGGTTCCACTTCAACGACAGCAAGTACGGCGACGACGATCTCGATTCGGGCTCGATCAACCCGCACCAGCTGTTCCTGGTGTTCAACGAGCTGGTCGAGGCCGAGGCGAACCCGCGGGACGGCTTCAACCCCAGCTACATGTTCGACCAGTCGCACAACGTCACCGATCCGATCGAATCGATGCTGTCCAGCGCCGAGGCCATCGCGCAGTGCTTTGCCCGGGCGCTGCTGGTTGACCGGCAGGCGCTGCACGCCGCGCAGGAGGCCAACGACACGATGATGGCCTTCCAGGCGCTGCGCCGGGCCTATTCCATCGACGTCGCCCCGATCCTCGCCCAGGCGCGGCTGGAAGCGGG
>JBJTMC010000205.1:0-4303 GCA_046063325.1 Novosphingobium sp. | reverse complement strand
GGCGGGTCTGGTCGCGGAATTCCTCGACGCGGGCATCGACCATCTGCTGGTCGTATTGGTCGTACTTGTACATCAGATCACCCAGTTTCCGGCTTCGGGATCGGCCGGCTTCAAAGTCAGGTCGGGGCGCACGGTCGGGCCGAGCGCGCGGATGCGGTCCTTGATGTGGCCTGGGCGGACGCCGTCAGCGTCCTTCGTGGCGTCGATGGCATAGCCGCCATTGACCCGCTGGGTCGCGATCTCGCGCGCCAGGATGGAATCGGCATGCTCTCCGACATCCACCGCGTCCTCGACGTGGAGCGACCATTGCACTCCGTCCCACCAGGTCACGGCCCCGGTCTTTAGATCGTTGCCGGTCAGAATCTTCATTGGATGGCCTCCAGGGCAAGGGCGTGCAGGGGTTCGTCGGACGGCGCGGCGGCGACCTCGCCGATCACGATCAGGGCGGGGCTTTTGACCTTGTGGCGGGCTACTACTGCGCCAAGCCCGGCCAGCGTGCTGCGCAGCACGCGCTGCGTCGGACGGGTGGCGTTCTCGATCACCGCGACGGACACGTCGGGCGCAAGGCCGTTGGTGATCAGCTTTTCCGCGATCGCATCAGCCGTGGCGATACCCATGTAGATCACCAGGGTGCGGCCCTTGCCGGCCAGCCCGGTCCAATCCTGCTCGGTCAGGCCCTTGCACTGGCCCGCGACGAAGCTGACGATCGAGGCCGAGCGGCGGTGGGTAAGCGGCATCTGTGCGGCCGCGGCGCCGCCGATCGCGGCGCTGATCCCGGGAACCACTTCAACCGCGATTCCCGCCGCGCGGCAGGCTTCGGCCTCTTCGCCGCCGCGTCCGAAAATGAACGGATCGCCGCCCTTGAGCCGCACGACGTCGCTGCCGGCCAGCGCTTCGCGCACCAGCAGGGCGTTGATCTCGTCCTGTTGCAGGGTGTGGCGCGCGCGGCTCTTGGCGACCGAGACCAGCCTGGCGCGCGAATTTGCCAGTGCCAGGATCGCGGGATCGACCAGACCGTCATGGACGATCAGGCGGGCCTGCATGATCAGGCGCGCGGCGCGCAGGGTCAGCAGGTCCGGATCGCCGGGGCCAGCGCCGACCAGCCAGACCTTGCCTGCGGTATGAAGGGACTGTTCCATTGCGCCGAAATGCGCGCAGGGGCTGCCAAGCGCCAGCCAGAATGGCTTTGCAGGCGATTAGGTCAGCTTTTGCGGCGTGCCGGAGAGGGCGGCTGCGACCAGTCCTTTACGTGGATGTCGCGCTGCGGATAGGGCAGGTTCACGCCATTTTCGCGGAACAGTTTCAGCACGCGCTTGAGCAGGCCCGACCGGACGTTGCCAATGCCGTCTTCAGGATCGTCGACCCACAGCCGCACTTCGCATTGCAGCGCATTTTCGCCGAAATTCAGCAGCAGGACCGCCGGGGCGGGAAATGGCAAAACGCGCGGCGTATCCAGTGCGGCCTGGATCATCAACCTTTCGGCAAGCTCGATATCGCTGCCATAGCCGATCCCCACTGGCACCTTGATCCGCACGTCGCGGCTGGAATAAGACCAGTTTTCCACCTGATTGATCATCAGGTTCTCGTTGGGGATCAGAAATTCCTTCTTGTCGCGGGTGACCACAGAGACCGCCCTGATCCCGATCCGGCTGACCTGGCCGACCACGCTGTTGGTCCCGTCGTTGACCGCGATGACATCACCGGGCTTGATCGAGCGGTCCATCAGCAGGATGATTCCGGCGATCAGGTTGCCGAAAGTCTTCTGCAAGCCAAAGCCGACCGCCAGGCCAAGGGCGCCCGAAAAAACCGTTAGCGCGGTGAGCTGGATCCCCAGCAGATCCAGCCCGACGAAGATCGCGATTCCCCAAATCGTCAGGTTGGTCAGCTTTTCCGCGAGCGACCGCTGAGCCGGGTCGATCGCGGTCAGTCGCGCCAGCATCCGTGACACCGCGCGGGTCGCGATGCGGGTGAAGATTACCAGCCCGACGACAATGATCACCACGACCAGCGCGGTCCAGACCGAGATCCGGGTGGCGCCGATATCGAAGCCCCACGAATCGAGCAGCCGAACCAGATCGGCGATCGTGCGATGCTTCTCGATCAGCCTGGTCGGAACCTCGGGCTTGATCGCGAGCAGGATCATGCCGCGCTCCAGGCGGCCAGCCCAGCGGCAAGATCGGCTTTGAGATCGCCCGGATCTTCCAGGCCGATCGACAGCCGCACGCCAAACCGGTCTGCCCCATCCATGCCCGGCAGCGGCCAGGCGCTGGCGGTGCGCAAGGAGGCCGGGTCGATCGGGGTGATCAGACTTTCAAAGCCGCCCCACGAATAGCCGATCCCGAACAGGCTCAGCGCATCGATGAAGGCGTCGCGCGCCGCGCCGTCCTTGCTCTTGAACACGAACGAGAACAGGCCGCAGCCGCCGGTGAAATCACGGGCCCAGATTTCGTGTCCGGGCGAACCGGGCAGCAACGGGCACAGAACCCGGGCGACGGACGCCTGTGTGTCCAGCCAGCGAGCTAGCTCAAGCGCGCTTGAGGTTTCCTGCCCCAGGCGAATTCCCATGGTCCGAAGGCCGCGCAGGGCAAGGCTGGAATCGTCGGGAGAAACCACCTGGCCGAGCGCCTGGGCCGTGCGGCGAAGACGGGCATAGTGGGCGCTTCCGGCGCTGGCGCTGCCCAGCATCAGGTCGGAATGGCCGCCGACATGCTTGGTCAGGCTCATCACCGAAATGTCCGCGCCGCGCTCCAGCGCGGGGAATCCCAAGGGCCCGGCCCAGGTGTTGTCGAGCACCACCACCAGGCCCTTGTTCCGCGCGATCGCGGCCAGCGCGGGCACGTCGCAGACTTCCAGGGTCAGGCTGCCGGGGCTTTCAAGCAGCACCGCCTTGCAGCGCGGATCCAGCGCGGCTTCGAATGCGGCGTGATCCAGCGGATCGAACCAGCGCGTCTCGATCCCGAAGTCAGCCAGCAGCCCACGCCCCATGTTGCGGGTCGGCTCATAGGCGTTGTCGGTCATCAGCAGCACGTCGCCCGGGCGCAACACGCTGAGCAGGGCGCCAGCCAGCGCCGCAACGCCCGAGGGATACAGCACCGTTCCGGCGGCGCCCGGTTCCAGCCCGGTCAGCGCGTCGGCCAGCGCCCACTGGGTCGGTGCGCCGCGGCGGCCATAGTAGAAATGGCCGTCGGTGTTCGGCTTGCCCGCGTGGAGCGCCTTGCTGTCCGGGTAGAGGTGGGTGGAGGCGCGCCACACCGGCGGGTTGACCACCGCGCCCGGCTCAGCGGGCGTTCCGGTCCATTCCGCCTTGCGTCCCGCCGTGACGAGCCGGGTGGCAGGGCTCAGCCCTTCGTCGTCCGCACCACCCGCCATGTCTCAGGCCGTCGTGACAGCCTTGGGGGTGTCGGGATCGTTGCCCCATTCGGTCCAGCTGCCGTCATAGAGCGCGGCATCGTCCTTTCCGGCCAGGTGCATCGCGAATATCAGCACGCAGGCGGTAACCCCGCTGCCGCAGCTGGTGATCACCGGCTTGTCCATATCGACCCCGGCGGCTTCGAACGCGGCCTTGATCCCGGCTTTGTCCTTGAAGGTGCCGTCGGCGTTGTAGACCTCGGTAAACGGCACGTTGTACGAACCGGGAATATGCCCGCTGGCGATATTGGGGCGCGGATCCGCTTCCTCACCCGACCAGCGCTTTGCGCCGCGGGCATCGACCACCTGTTCGGACTTGGAATGGAGGTTGGCCAGCACATTGGCCTTGGTCCGCACGTTCTTGTCGTCCTGCCACACGGTAAAGTGGCGGTGGCGCAGGGTTTCCTTGCCCTGGGCGAGCGGGCGGCCTTCGGCCTTCCACTTGGCGAGCCCGCCGTCGAGGATCGCGACGTCGTGGGCGCCAAACATCTTGAGCATGAACCAGGCCCGCGCCGAGGTTTTCACCGCGCTGTCATCGTACAGCACGATCCGGCTGCCATCGCCCAGGCCGAGCGACTGCATCCGGCTGGCGAACTTTGCGGCAGGGGGCAGGGTGTTTTCAACCGGCGCATTGCTGTCAACCAGATCGCCCAGGTCCATGAATACCGCGCCGGGGATATGGCCGGCTTCGTATTCGGCCTGGGGATCCCGGCCGGTGCCTGGCAGATGCTTGGTACAGTCGACAATTCTCAGATCGCTCGCCCCCATTTCGTTGGCGAGCCATTCGGTCGAAACCAGACTTTCCATGACTTGATCGTCCTCCTCGCGGCCGTCCTCCACGGCCAGCAGCGCCCACTTTCGCTGCAATTGCGAAGAGCCTAGACCCGGACGCGCC
>JBJTMC010000204.1:0-5615 GCA_046063325.1 Novosphingobium sp. | reverse complement strand
CCGGACGCCCGGTTTCCGATTCTGTTACCCGGTTCGGTCCGAACCGTGCTCTAACCTTGTAAGATCAGGCCGTTAGGCCGTCAGATTACGCAGCGAGAGCAAGTGCTTCGTTGTCGTTGGCACTTGTGAGTTTTGAGCCTTGAACGGGTTACTCAGCCCGGGCGAAAACAACGCTTTTCAACACACGTCGATCCTAGTTCGGCCCCGTCATTTCCCGCCTGTTGCCAAGTGAGAGGTGGTGGAGCCGCCGGGTACCGCCCCCGGGTCCGCTGTGCCTATTGCACGCCGCAATTTATCGCCATAGCCGGTCGAAACCGGCAAAACCCAATATAGGCAGGTTCGGGTAAATGAAAAGGGCAGGAGACGACGAACGCCCCCTGCCCTGAAAATTATTCGGAAAATCCGTTACTTCTTCAGCGCGTCGCGGATCTCGGTCAGCAGGTCGACTTCGCTCGGGCCAGCCGGCGCAGCTGCGGCCGGAGGATTGATCCGGTTGGTGAACTTGACCAGTTGGAAAATAACGAAAGCCAAGATCAGGAAGTTGAGGATCACGCTGACCATATCGCCCCAGGCCAGCACGTTGGCACCTGCAGCCTTGGCAGCCGCCAGCGACATGCCTTCGGTAACCTTTTCGCCGCCGCCCAGCACGACATAGCGGCTGGAGAAATCGAGATTGCCAAACACCATGCCAACAATCGGCATGATGAGATCGTCGGTCAGTGCTGTGACGATTTTGCCGAATGCACCGCCGATGATCACACCGACCGCCAGGTCCATGACGTTCCCTTTGTTCACGAACTCTTTGAATTCACCTATCATTCCCATTTCGCGTCCCCTTTCTTTCAATCGATTGTCCGGCAACCGGAATTACCCCCATCCGTTGCTGCCATGGTTTGCACGCAAGGGCAACAAGGCGTTGATTTTTCGCGCACTTGGCCAGCTGTGCTTGAACTGCCGCGCGGCAGGGCTACATTCGCAGCATCGCCCGGCGATACCCGCCGCGGCCCGTTCCAGGGAAACCGGTCCATGTCGATTTCTTCCACCCGTCTTGGTCAGATTGCCGTCGTGACGCTTGCCGCCTCAACTCTGGCCGGGTGCGGGATCAATTCCGTGCCTACGGCAGAGGAGCAGGCCAAGGCCAAGTGGGCCGATGTCCAGACCGTTTTCCAGGAACGCGCCAACCTGGTCCCGAACCTGGCTGCCGTGGCCAAGGGCGCAGCGGAGCAGGAAAAGGGTATCCTGACCGGCGTGGTCGAAGCCCGCGCCAAGGCGACCTCGATTCAGGTCAACCCCGGCGATCTGACCGATCCGGCCAAAATGAAGGCGTTCCAGGATGCGCAGAACCAGCTGTCGACCTCGCTGGGCGGGTTCGGACGGCTGCTCGCCAATGTCGAGGCCTATCCCAACCTCAAGTCGATCGAAAACTACCAGATGCTGCAAAGCCAGCTAGAAGGGCAGGAAAACCGGATCCGAGTGGCGCTGCGCGACTATAACGAGGCGGTGCGCGTGTACAACACCACGATCCGCACCTTCCCGGACGCGATCGGCGCGAAGGTGATCTATGGCGCGAAGCCGATGGTGCCCTATCAGGCCGTGACTCCTGGTGCCGAAGTGGCGCCAAGCCTTGAAGGCAAGATCTGAGCGGGAGTTAGCCGATGCTCGGGCACGACCAGCCCGAACCGATCAGCGAAGACGCCGGTCCGGGGCGGTTGCTCGCGATTGCGGCAGCGGCGGCCTTGGTGCTGGGCGGGCTCTATTACACCTGGGCCGAGTCGCATGACCCGGCCGCAGTTGTGGCCGCCCCGGCGGGCCCGGCTGCGCAAGCCGCCGTGGCCGAACCGCTCCAGGCTCCTGCCCGGACCAGCTACACCATCGACAGCGCCCATGTGCTTTCGCAAGAGACTGTGACCGCGCTTGACAAGCGATTGGCCGCACTCAACGTCGCGGCCGGTCCGCAACTGGTGGTGATGACCGTGCCCGACCTTGGCGGAGCGCCGATCGAGAGCTATTCGTTGCGGGTCGCCCGCCAGTGGGCAATCGGCGATCCGCGGCGTAACGACGGCGTGCTTCTGATGGTCGCGCCGAACCAGCGCCAGGTCCGGATCGAGGTTGGCACCGGGCTGCAAGGCACGTTGAGCAATGCCGATTGCAAGCGGATCATTGACGAAGCGATGCTTCCGCTCTTTCGCGCGGGCCGCATCGAACCGGCGATCCTTTCCGGAACCGACGCGCTGGACGCGGCCTTGCGCGCGCACCCCACCCTGCCCGCGAAAGGCGCATAATCATGGCAGCGTTTCGCCGCTTGATCCTGATCCTGCTAGCCGTGCTGGCCTTTCCCGGCACGGCCCTGGCGCAGACATTTCCCGAACTGACCGGCCCAGTGGTCGATCAGGCGGATATCCTTCCGCCCGACGCCGAAGCGCGTTTGACCCAGAAGCTCGTCGCACTGAAAGCCCAGTCACAGCGCGAACTGACGGTGGTCACGCTGAAAGACCTGCAGGGCTATGACATCGCCGACTATGGCTATCAGCTCGGCCGCCACTGGGGTTTGGGCGACAAGGCCCGCAACGACGGCGCGATCCTGATCATCGCCCCGAACCAGCGGAAGCTGCGGATCGAAGTGGGCTATGGCCTGGAGGGCACGCTTACCGACGGGCTGTCCAGCCTGATCATCAACCGCTTGATCGTGCCGAAGTTCAAGGCCGGTGACATGGTCGGCGGGATCGAAGCCGGGACCGACGCGCTAATCCAGCAGCTGCAGCTTCCGCCCGATCAGGCGCAGAAGATCGCCGCGCAAGCCGATGCGCAGCGCGCGAAATCGGATGAGAACGTGCCGCTGGGAACGGTGATCTGGCTGATTGTGTTCTTCCTGTTCTTTATCCTGCCGATGCTGCGCCGCATGCGCGGCGGACGGCGGTATGGCGGCAGCGGACTGGGCCCGTTGATTGTCTGGAACGCCCTGGATGGCATCAGCCGCGGATCCGGCGATGGTGGCGGCAGCTGGGGCGGCGGTGGCGGCGGCGGCTGGGGCGGAGGCGGCGGCAGTTTCGGTGGCGGCGGCGCTTCGGGCAGCTGGTAGGAGACACGGATGGCCCAGCAATTCACCTTGACCGATGCCGAACGTAGCGCCGTAGGCGCGGCAGTGTCGGCGGCCGAACACCACACCGCAGGCGAGATCGTGACGATTCTGGCCACCGAATCCAATTCCTATCAAGATGTCGCGCTGTTGTGGTCTGCGCTGGTAGCCTTTCTTGCGCTGACGGCCCTGGCATGGGCCCCGGATTTCTACCTCGGCCTGATCGACTGGCTGTTGGGCAATTGGCAGTTCAATTGGACCCCAGGATGGGTTTTTGTCGTTGCGGTTGTGGCGGCCACGGCAAAGTTCCTGGGCATGTGGCTGATCCTGCTGTGGAAGCCGCTGCGCTTCTTGCTCGTGCCAGGCCCGCTCAAGCATGCGCGGGTTCGCGACCGTGCAGTGCGCTATTTCAAGGTCGGGGCAGAGCGCCGCACCCATGGCCGCACCGGGATCCTGATCTACCTGAGCCTTGCCGAACACCGCGCCGAGATCGTCGCGGACGAGGCGATTGCCGCAAAGGTTGCGCCCGACGTCTGGGGCGATGCGATGGCAGCCCTGGTCCGCGAAATTCGCGCCGGACGCCCCGCAGCCGGGCTGATCGCCGCGGTCGAGCAGGTCGGCGCGGTGCTTGCGGAGCACTTTCCGCGTGCCGAGAACGACATCAACGAGCTTCCCGACCGCCTGATCGAGGTGTGAACCCCGCTCGCGCTTTGCAACCTGCTGGTGTAGGCCGACCGCATGCAGGAAGTGCCGGAACACATCGTCTGGGCGGGCCGTTTCATCACCGCCAAGGTCAAGGGCAAATGGGAGTACGTTTCGCGCCCCCGGGGGATAAAGGCCGCGGTAATCCTTGCCATCGACGCGGACGATCACGTCCTGCTGGTCGAACAGTTTCGCGTGCCGCTGGGCCGGGCCTGCCTTGAACTGCCCGCCGGGCTGATCGGCGATGACGATTCGGCACCGAACGAAGATGCTACTGCCGCCGCGAACCGCGAACTGGAAGAGGAAACCGGATACCGCGCGGCGCGGATGGATGTGATTGGCGAATTCTACTCCTCGCCGGGGATGGTCAGCGAAAGCTTCACCTTGCTGCGTGCGAAGGATCTGGAGAAAGTCGGCCCGGGCGGCGGAACCGATGGCGAGGACATTACCGTTCATCGGGTTGCGTTGGCGGGCGTGGACAAATTCATCGAAAGCGCCCGTGCGCGCGGTTTGGGGATTGACGTCCGGCTGTTGATGCTGCTCGCTCGGGACATAGTGGGAGGACGATAGGAATGGCTGGCAGGGTTCAAGGAAAAAAGGCGCTGATCACCGGCGCGGCGCAGGGTCTTGGTGCAGCGCAGGCTGCGATGCTCGCGCGCGAGGGCGCTATGGTGCTGCTGGCCGATATCAACGCTGATGGCGCCGCGCAGCAGGCCGCAGCGATCAACGCCGAACTGGGCGAAGGCACGGCCTTTGCGGTCAAGCTTGACGTTACTCGCGAAGACGATTGGGTTGCCGCGGTCGAAGTTGCGCGGGCGCGGCTCGGCGGACTCTCGGTTCTGGTCAACAACGCCGGGATCGGGGTGCGCGGCAACATCGAAACCTGCACCCTGGAAGACTGGCACCGCGGCTTTGCGGTCAATGTCGATTCGGTGTTTCTCGGCTGCCAGAAGGCGCTGCCCCTGATGAAGGACACCCAGCCCGGCTCGATCGTCAATATCTCATCGATCGCAGGACTGATCGCCAGCGATACAATGCCCGGCTACAACGCCAGCAAGGCGGCGGTGTGGATGCTGTCAAAATCGGTCGCGCTCTACTGCGCCAAGATGGGCTGGGACATCCGCTGCAATTCGGTCCACCCGACCTTCATCGATACCCCGATCCTCGATGGCATCGCGTCCAACACAGGCAAGCCCAAGGACGTGATCATGGACAAGCTGGCGCGGCAGATCCCGCTCAAGCGGGTCGGCGTGCCCGATGATATCGCCAACGGCGTGCTCTACCTCGCCAGCGACGAAAGCCGTTTCATGACCGGTGCCGAGCTGAAGCTCGACGGCGGCATCTCGGCGATGTGATGGACAAGACCAAACCTCGCACGTTCCGGGTCACCTCGTTCGACGTGGCCGCCGAAGCCGGCGTCAGCCAGTCGACGGTCAGCCGCGCGCTGGCCGGGGATCCGGTGGTGAGCGAGGCGACCCGGCTGCGCGTGGCCGAAGCGGCACGCAAGCTCAATTATTTCGTCGACAACAACGCCGCGCGGCTGCGCACCGGCAAGACCGGGACACTGGCCGTGGTGGCAATTTGCCGCCCGGATGAGGACCGCAAGGACCTCAACCCCTTCACCTACGCCCTGCTCGGTTCGATCTGCGCCGCCGCTTCGGCCCGTGGTTTCGAAACCCTGGTCAGCTTTCAGGACGGCCCCAACAACCTTTCGGGCCGCTATGAAGAGCAGCGCAAGGCCGACGGCCTGATCGTGATCGGCACGACCCAGAACGGCGCCGCGTGGGACTATTACCGCGAATTGGCGGCCACCGGGATGCACTGGGTCTGCTGGGGA
>JBJTMC010000203.1:0-13261 GCA_046063325.1 Novosphingobium sp. | reverse complement strand
GAGCACCTGATCAAGGGGTGATTTTCACTTGCAGTTCAGGTCCGAATCGATATAGCGCACCCCCGCTGCCCCATGGGGACTTCCAATAACCGCAAGGCAGCCTCGTCTTCGTGTTACCTGGCCGAAAGGCCTATTGGGGGTCCCTTGAGTTGCACAGCTATCCTGACGCATCGGCAGTAGTTCGCGCCCTTTCGCCCGACGAACCCGTTATTCTCAATCGCCCGCACGCCGCCGCGCGCGCCGCCCGCTTCTTTGCCGAGAAGTTTCCGGGCAAGTCGCTCTATGCGGTAAAGGCGAACCCGTCCCCAGACCTGCTGCAGGTCCTGTGGGCTTCGGGTGTGACCCACTACGACGTCGCCTCGATCGCAGAGGTGCGCCTGGTGCGCGAAACGCTGCCCGAGGCGGTGCTGTGCTTCATGCATCCGGTCAAGCCGGCCGCCGCGATTGCCGAGGCCTATGCGGTCCACGGTGTGCGCACCTTCAGCCTGGATAGCCAGGAAGAGCTGGAGAAGATCGTCAAGGCGACCGCTGCTGCCGATAGCACCCCGGCGGCTGACCTGCGCCTGTGCGTGCGCCTGCGGGTCTCCTCGGACTATTCCGAGCTGAGCCTGGCCTCCAAGTTCGGGATCGACCTTGCCGATGCCGGGGCGCTGCTCCAGGCGACCCGCCAGGTGGCGGACTGGCTGGGCGTGTGCTTCCACGTCGGCAGCCAGGCGATGACCCCGTTTGCCTATGTCCAGGCGATGGAGCGGGTCCGCGCGGCGATCGTCGATGCGTCGGTCACGGTCGACATCGTCGATGTCGGCGGCGGCTTCCCCTCGATCTACCCGGGGATGGAGCCTCCGCCGCTGGAGGACTATTTCGACGTGATCCACCGCGCGTTTGAATCGTTGCCGGTGTCCTATTCGTCGGAACTGTGGTGCGAACCCGGCCGCGCGCTGTGCGCCGAATACAATTCGATGATCGTGCGGGTCGAAAAGCGCCGCGGGGATGAGCTGTACATCAACGACGGGGCCTATGGCGCGCTCTACGATGCGGCGCATGTCGGCTGGCGCTTCCCGGTCAAGAGCCTGGCCGAAGGCCGGGTTGATGCCCTGGGCACTTTCGCGTTCTATGGCCCAACCTGCGACGATGCCGATTACATGCAAGGCCCGTTCCTGCTTCCGGCGGACATCCTGCCGGGGGACTACATCGAGGTCGGCATGCTTGGCGCCTATGGTGCGGCGATGAAGACCCGCTTCAACGGTTTCGGGGAAGGCCGGGTCGTGACGGTCGATGACGAACCGATGGCCAGCCAGTACCGCGGAGACCGCCGCGATCCGCGCCAAAGCGACAACGTCGTCTCGCTGCGCTGAACGCCGAACAGACAACGGGAAAGGGCCGTGCCGGATTTTCCGGTGCGGCCCTTTTTTTCCGCCTACTCGCGGAAGGCGTTTTCCTGCAGCCGGGTTATCGGCGAGAAGATGTAGGACAGGACCGAGCGCTTCTCGCCCAGCAAGCTGACATTCGCGACCATTCCGGGGCCGATCTGCAACAGCTTGCCGTCCGGTTCCTTGAGTTTTGAGGTGGTCCGCACCTCAACCGTATAGAAGCTCTCTCCGGTCTTTTCGTTGAGCACCGCATCGGGCGATATCGTCACCACTTCGCCGTCAAGCGTTCCGTAAACCGCCTGGCGATAGGCCGTAATCTCGACGTTGGCGCGCTGGCCAATCCGGACATTGCCGATGTCCTGCGGGCGGACCATCGCCTCGACATACAGCGCGTCTTCGGTCGGTACGATCTCGGCGATGGGCATTCCGGCCGAAACCGAACCGCCCACCGTTGTTACGAGCACCCGGTTGACCCTGCCGGTCATCGGTGCGCGGATCGTGGTGCGATCGACCTTGTCAGCCATGGCCGGCAATTCGCGTTCGCGCGCGGACAGTTCGGCTCGGGCTGCGGACAGTTCCATCCCGGCGCGGCCCAGCCAGTCGCTGCGCTGCTGGGCGCCCGAAGCGCGGGCTTCGGCCACGCTGGCCCGGGTGCGGGAGATCGCGGCTTCGGCGGCGGCAACTTCGTTCTGGGCGACCGTTACGGCGTTCTCTGCCTTGACCAGATCGATCCGGCTGACGATCTGCCGCGCGGCCAGGGGCCGAAGCATATCAAGTTCCTGCTGCGCAGAGGACAGGTTGGAACGGCGGGCCGCAAGCGCGGCTTCGGCTTCCGCAACCGAACGATCGGCCTGCACGGTGCGGGCGCCGCCCGCCGAGGAAATCCCGGAAAGTTCGGCCATACGGGCGCTGTGCAGTGCTTGTTCGGCCTGAGCGGCATTGGACGAGACCCCGGCATAGTTCGGGGCCACGCCCCGGACTTCGCCTTCCAGGCGTGCAACCTTGGCGCGCAGCGAATCGACTGATGCCTCGTTGCTGCCGAGCTGCGACGTCGAAAGCGTAGGGGAGAGTCGCACCAGGATATCGCCCTTGCGCACGACCTGCCCGGGCTTGACCACGATTTCTTCGATCACGCCGCCTTCAAGGTTTGAAACCACCTGCATCTTCGAGCTTGCCACGACCCGGCCGATCCCGTGCACGGTACGGTCGATCTTGGTGAAAGTTGCCCAGGCAAGGGCCAGGACAAAGAACCCGACGATCAACCACAGCATTGTATTCGCAGACTTCTTGGTCGCGAATTCGTCGGGCGCGGTTTCGATTTCGGGTTCGTCCTGCTTGCCCTTGATGAGGTCCAGATAACCGGCCATGACCTACCTCGCCGCAGCTAGTTGGGTGACGCGTCCGGTGATCTGTTCCGGGGTGCCATCCATCACGACCCGGCCGCGAGCCATCAGGATCACCCGTTCAACCAGCGCGAGCATCGACGGCCGGTGCGTGATCAGGATCAAGGTCCGTCCTTCGAATTCGGCCCGCAGGTTCTTCAATAGCCGCGCTTCGGTTTCGGTATCGACCGAAGATGTCGGTTCGTCGAAGATAAGGACCGGCGGCTTTCCGGCAAGCGCCCGGGCCATGGCGATCGATTGGCGCTGGCCGCCAGACAGGCCATCACCGCGATCGGCCAGCATCAGGTCGTATCCTGACGGAAACTGCGAGATGAAATCGTGCGCCATGCTGACCTGCGCGGCGCGCAGCATCTCGTCTTCGTCGATATGGGCGCGTTCCAGGATGATGTTGTCGCGGATCGATCCGGTCAGCAGGACATTGTCCTGGAACAGCGCGCCGACCTTGGAGCGCAGGGATTGCGGGCCGAACTGGCGAATGTCGGTTCCGTCGATCAATACCAGCCCGCTGGTGGGCGGATAGAGTCCGATCAGGAGCCGCGCGATGGTCGACTTGCCCGAGCCAATCGGCCCGATCAGCGCGACATGCTCACCCGGCTTGATCCGGAAATTGACCTTGGTCAGCGCCAGTTCCGGCGCGCCGGGATAGCGGAAATCGACGTCGCGGAACTCAAGCCCGCCCTGAACCGTGCCAATCTGCAGCCCGCTTCCTTCCGGACCTTCGGGTGGCTGTTCCATCATCCGGTCAATCTGGCGGTAGGCGGTCCGCGCCGCGTTGATCCGGGTCAGCAGGTGGGCAATCGTGCCGAGCGGGGCGACCGCGCGGCCCGACAAGATCGAGCAGGCGATCAGACCGCCCATGGTCAACTGGTGGTTGGCGATCGCAAAGACGCCGAAGATAACGACGCCGGTATAGGCCAGCGTCTGGACCGAACCGGCCATGTTGATCGCGACGGTGGAAATCACGCGCTGACGCAGCGATGCACCGGCATGGCCCGTTACCGCCTTGTCCCAGCGCTCTGCCAGCATTGCGCCGGCATTGGCGGACTTGACCGTTTCGAGGCTGCCGATCGTTTCGACCAGTACGGCCTGTTTGCCCAGCGCCTCGCCAAGCGATTCTGCCGAAAGCCGCCGCATCACCGGCTGTGAAATCAGCGCGGTCGCAATGACCAGCGGGATCAGTACGATCGGGACCATCACGATCCAGCCGCCGATGATCGCCATCACCCCCAATGTGATGAACACGAACGGCAGATCGACCAGAGCGCTAAGCGTGGCGCTGGCAAAGAAATCGCGCAACGTCTCGATCTCGCGGACCAGACCGGCGAGTCCTCCGGTCGAACCCTTGCCAAGGTCAAGCCGCATGTCGAGAATTTGCTGGAAAATTGACTTGCCGATGTCGCGATCAATCCGGGCACCCGCCACGTCGACGAAATAGGCCCGCAGCAGTTTCAGGATGAAATCGAACACGATCACGATCGCCAGGCCGATCGTCAGCCCGACGAGCGAATCCGTCGCGTTGTTGGGAACAACCCGGTCATAGACCGTCATCGTGAAGAGCGATGTGACCAGCGCGAAAAAGTTGATCACCGCCGCGGCGATGCCAACCTTCAGATAGATTGACCGGTTCTGGCGCAAAGGACCGGCTAACCACGGGGCTAGCCGGCCTTTGGGGATTTCTACCTCGGAATGCGAAAGCAAGTACTGTCCCCTTCTTCCGGGAGTCTTCTACTTTACTCCGCCGCCGTCAATCGCGTTAACCTGGTTCAGAGGCTTTGCGATTGCGAGGCCATGATCAGCATGACATCGTTTCCGTTGTCCGCCGACATCGCATATTGCACCCCGTTGATATCGCCGGTGTTGTTATACCCGTCGAGCGCGCCATGCATGACTGCGGCCGAATGGGGATCCCCGGCGAATTGCGGAGCCTGCCACTGGCTTGTGTTGGTCTTCACGGCGGCGTGGTTCGGATCGTAGATGTCGAAGGTTTCTGTCTTGACGTTGTCGCCAAGGTTCCCTTGTGCACCGTTTCCAGATTTGCCGCCCCAGGTCTGCATCCAGTCCACCGCATCTTCGATGAAGTGCTTCGGGCTGTTGGTATCGGTCGTGTCGCCAATCGGATTACCGGCCAGGAAGTTGAGCCAGGTCGCAATCACGTCACGGCCAAGCATCTGCACCCCGTCGCCATTCTGGGTCCTTTGTGACGCGTTGATCAGGGTCTTGGCGTCAGCCAGGCCGATGAAGAAGGTGTCTTCGCCCGCATCGGTCTTTCCGTTGAGGTTGAAATCACCAATCAGCAGGCCCTTGTCGGCGGAGTTTATGACCCCGTCGCCGTTCGAATCGACCGTGCCGTTGGTGTGACCGAAGATCAGCAGATCGCCGTTCTTGGTGAAGGTCGGGCCGGATTTGGTTTCATTGACCTGACCGTCCCAGAACTGCGCGCCAAGGTTCGACCAGAAGCCTGGGGTGCGGGTGCCGGGACCCTGCTGGATGCCGTAGTAGTAGGCGGCATCGTTATCGACCGCGTTCTGGGCATCGGTGACATAGGCGGTGTTCACATGCTGGCCCAGATCGAACGCCTGCGAATAGTACAGGGTCCAGGTTTCGCCCACGTCCAGCTCGCCATCACCGTTGGTATCGCCGGTGAAGGTCGTCACCAGCCCCGTCGGTGCGCCGTTCTGGAACAGCGTGACGGTCGATGATCCGCCGCCGGTGGTGTTGATGTCGGTCACCACAACGTTGGTCAGGTCGACGTTACCGGTGTTCTTCAGGGTTACCGCAAAATACATCGCTTGCTGGACGCCAACGTTCTGGAAGCCCGCCGCAGCCGTATCGGCATCGATATAGTTGGTCAGGTCGAGCCCGCCCGTCTTCGATACCAGCTTCTCCAGGTCGACCGTCGGATTGTAAACCAGCGGCACTTCGACGCTGTCGGTGACCGGTGGGGTCTGATCAGCATCCGCTGTCGCGGTGTTGTCGATGTCATGGTCGGTCCCGGCATTGCCCGCACCGTTGAGATCGTTCTGGGTGAGGGTGTAGTGCTCGGTCAGCTCAATCGTCTTGCCCGGATCGATGCTGGCGATCGTGGTGCTCAGATTGGTCAGCGGGTCGGTCACCACGACATTGGTCAGGGTGACGTTTCCGGTGTTGGTGACCAGGATCTTGTAGTTGAGCACATCGCCGACTGCGTCGGCCTGATTGTTGTCGTTGCCGCCGGTGACATTGATGAACTGCTTGTCGATCGTGATACCCGGGGTCTGCTGGATCGAGACGCTGGCATCGTCGCTGACCGAACCGGCCGCATCGTCGGTGGCGGTGGCGACATTGGGGAGGTCGGTCCCGGCGTCGATCTGGGCCTGGGTGGCGCTGTAGCTGTCGGTGAAGTCCTGCGAGGCGCCCGGCGCGAGGCTGGCGATATCCCAGCTGTGGCCGGTGATCGAATCGACCACATGGATGTTGGTCAGGGTGACGTTGCCGGTGTTGGTGACCCGGATCGCATAGTGCGCAACGTCGGTGGTGGCATCGAGCTTGCCATCGGCGTCGGCGCTGCCATCCGCGTTGGTCACCCCGGTCATCGTCTTGACGATGGTCATCGCCGGGGCGTAATCGACTCCGACCGTTGCATCGTCGCTTACCGTGCCCGCTTCGTCATCGGTTGCGGTTGCGATGTTGACGATGCTGGAGTCCGCGTCAAGCGCGTCCAGTTGCGCCTGGGTGACGCTGTAAACGTCTGAGGTTGACCAGGCCATTCCCGGCGAAAGCGTTGCGATTGTCCAGCTGTGGCCGGTAATGTCATCGGTGACGACTACGCCCTCAAGCGTGGTGTTGCCGGTGTTGGTCACCACGATCGAATAGTGCGCGACGTCGGTCGGCGCATCGAGCTTGCCATCGGCATCGACGCTGCCATCCGCGTTGGTCACCCCGGTCATCGTCTTGACGATGGTCATCACGGGCGTGATCAATTCCGGTGCAGTCGCCGTATCGCTGACCGGATCAGTTTCCGTGCTGTCCGCGGTCGCAGTGTTGTCGATGTCATAGTCGATGCCGGCATTGCCCGCGCCATCCAGATCGGCCTGGGTCAGGACATAGACTTCGTTGACCGTCGCCGACTGGCCAACGGCAAGCGTGCCAACATTGTAGGTCGCGTTGGTCAGCGGGTCGGTGATCACCACATTGTGGAGGGTGATGTTGCCGTTGTTGGTGACGGTGATGGTATAGTTGGCATGGTCGCCAACCGCATCGCCGACGGCGTTGCCGTTGCCGTCGGTCCAGCCGACGAACGCCTTGTCGATCCCGAGATCCGGGTGATAGACCAGCGGCGCAACTGCGCTCGCCGAGGCCTGTCCGGTCTGGTCGCTGGTTGCCGTCGCGGTGTTGTCGATATCGTTGTCGCCGCCACCCCGGCTGTCGAGATCGCCCTGGGTAAGGGTATAGCTGGTTGCCAGATTTTGCGATGCCCCGGGGGCAAGCGTGCCGACGTTGATATTGGTCCCGGTCAGCGGGTCGACCACGGTGACATTGGTCAGGGTGACGTTGCCGGTGTTGGAAACGACCAGAGTGTAGTGGGCAATATCGCCCGCTGCATCACCCAGGCTGTTGCCGTTGCCGCCGGTATAGCCGGTGAAGACCTTGGTGATCGCAAGCGCCGCCGAGGGTACGATCGGCGCCGCGGCGCTGTCGCTTGCGGAGACGGTGTTCGATGCTCCCTGGACAGTCGCCACGACCGACGCGGTGTTGTCCTTGTCACCATCGCCGCCGCCGTTGGTATCAAGATCGGCCTGGGTCGCCGTCTGGTGCGCGGTGTAGTTCCAGGTCTCGCCGATATCGAGGACGTTGTCGTGATCGAGATCGCCCGAGTTGAACCCGCCGCTGAGCACGGCCGTTACCGTGCCGCCATCGGCCAGCGCATCGGTGAGGATCACGTTGACCAACGCGAGTTCGCCGTTGTTGGTTACCGCGATCGTATAGTTGGCGATGTCACCTGCGCCGTTGATTACCGTGGTGCCACCAGAGGCGTCAGGACCATCGGTGACATTCACGAAGACCTTGTCGATCGCGATACTGGGGGTGAAGATATGGTTGCCGATATTGGCAACGGAGAGGGTTGAGCCGCCTGTCGCATTGGCAGCAACCGTGACGGTTTCGTAGTCGCCGGTGGTGACGGCGAAGTTGACGCCGACCGGACCAACGGTGGTGTTTTCCTTGACGAAATAGGTGGCACCCGTGCCGACGCCAAAGAACGTGTAGGTCCCGCCAACGCCAGTGACAGTGCTGGAGATGAACTGATCCCCGGAATCGAGCTGGTTGTTCCCGTTGGTGTCCTTGTACAGCTCCATGGTGTAACCGGCGAGGTTCTCGTCGCCGACGTCCTTGATGCCGTTGCTGTTGTGATCGTTGAACTTGATGCCGGTCAGCGAGACAGCGTTCTGGAGGTTCCATTCCTCAAACCCGCCAGTGCCGATCCAGTCAGCCCCTGCAGCGCCCATCTGCACATAGAGATACATGTAGGTCGTCGCCGGATTGACGTTTCCAAATGCGCTGACGGGGACAAGCACGGCGTAGTCGTCCGTGCCGCTGCCGCTCGATCCCGCTTCGCTGAGCAGGATCGAGATGTTGCCGCCTGCATCCATGTCGTAGATCGGAGTGCCAAGCTGGCCGAGATTTTCGACGGTTGACGAACTGGAGGTGTAGATCTTGAACTGGTCGAGCGAAATCTGGGTCGAAGGCGCGCTGTTCGGCTCGTTCAGATCGACCCGGAATTCGTAATAGGCAACGCCAATGACCCCGCCATTTCCGCCCGCGCCAGTGCCTGTTCCGATCGTGACCGGAATGCCCGAAAGCAGTACGGTATGCGTCTTTGAAGCGTCGATCTCGGCGTTGGTGGGATCGAGCGGATTGGAATCGTCGGTGTTCAGGCCGATCTCATAACTGTTGGCATCGTTGTTGTCGTTCAGCGCAAGAAACGTGTTGTAGCCGCCCGTGCCGGAACCGACCTTTGCCGCGTCTTCGAAGATTGCCCCGCCTACCGTGACCGCTGCGCCTGCCGCCGTGATATCCAGGTCGTTGATGCCGTCGCCAGTCAGGTCGGTCATGGAACATTCCTCTTCCGCAATTTGGGCAAACGATCCCCACGCGCGGAGTCGACGCCCATTGTTTCAATTTTACGGCAAGTTTGCCGACCCATTATCATCCGGTTGATGACGACACGCTTTGTGAGCAAGCGAAATGGGAGCGACCGATTCGTTAACTCATTAGTTACCACATGAAAGATTCGTGTAAAGCAGGCTTCTCGGACGCAGCGCTTTGTGCGAATAATCCCGAACTCCAAATGACCGCTCGGGTCGCGCATGGACACCGGAACCGACCCTTCGCCAGAGCGGCCGGGTCGCAAAACTCCGGGACGGGCGCGGTGGCTTGGAAGGTGGCGGAACACCGCCATCGTGCGAAGATAAGAGACTGGGAACAAGAACTTTCGGCAAAAAAGTTCCCGGTCGATCGAGCGATCAGGAGGGCTGTCGATGATTTCAAGGGGCACATTCCGGAGTGCGACCGCCGTCCTGGCGGTGGCATCGATGGTCGCCGGACCAGCGCTGGGCGATACGTTGAAGCTTGATCAGGCGGTCCGCCAAGGCCTCGCCCAGAGTCCCGAATTGGGACAGGCTCAAGCCAGGATCGGACAGGCTGAGGCAGGGCGGGACCAGGCACGGCGCCAGTGGTTGCCCAATGTCGATGTGACCGGTGCAGCGGGCCTGCGCCATCTTGAAAACGACGCCCGCGTCCAGCTTGGACTTTCGTCGATTGATGAAAAGCCGCTCTATGCGACGATCGGACTGGATCAGCCGCTGTGGGATTTCGGCCGCCGCGGAAATGGCGTGAAGGTGCAGAATGCCCGCCTTGCTTCGGCGCAATGGGATGAACAACAAGCCAGCGAGTCCGTAACCTATGCCATTGCGCGGGCCTATCTGCAGGTCGTCGTGCAACTCTCCATCCTTGAAGCGGCGAAGGAAAATCTTGCGTTTCACACCGATCTGGCCGCCGATGTCGGCGAAGGGGTCGACAAGGGCGCGATGAGCATCTCGGAAAAACAGCAGGCGACCGAGCGGCTTGAGTCGGCGCGGATCAGCCTGGTTCAGGCCAATGCCGATCTGGCCACGGCCAATGCCGAGTTGGCGCTGCTGGTCGGCATTGCGCAAGTGGAGGTAACAACCCCGCCCGACCCCACCCGCGTCGTCCCGCCATCGCTGGAAGAAGCGATCGCAGTTGCCGAAGTGAACGATCCGCGGGTCCGCTCGGCAGAGGAAAAACTGCGGGCGGCGGGCTATAACGCAAGCAAGGCCCGCAGCGAGTACTGGCCCCAGGTTGGGCTGCAGGGATCGATCCGGGCGGGCAAGGACTTTGAAGGCTATCGCGGCACGACCCGCGACTATGAAGGCCTGGTGGTGATGCGCTGGAACATCTTCAATGGCGGCGTTACCGCGGCCAAGGTGCGCGAGGCCGATCGCGGGGCTGACGAAGCGCGGTTCGGCCTGGCCCAGGCCCAGCGCGACAGCGAACTGGGAGTGCGCAAGGCCTGGATTGGCCTGGAGAACTGGCGCGCCAAGAGCGAGATTCAACAAGAACGGCTCAACGTCGCGCGCGGCGTGCGCGAATCCTATCGCGCGCAGTTTGGGATCGGGCGCCGCTCGTTGCTCGATCTGCTCGACGCACAGAACTCGGTCTATAACGCCACGGTTGAAGCGCAGGCCGCCAATACCGGACTGCTGCTCGCCCAATACGGCCTGCTTGCCCAGATGGGGCGGCTGCGCAGCTTCCTCGGCGTCGAAAAGCCCGTTATCGATCCGATGATGTACGGTCCCAAATGACCATGGCCCCGGCCTTGACCGCGGCGCTGACCCGCTTGTCGATGCCGTTGAAGGTTTTGTTCTGCCTGGCCGCGCTCGGATCGCTGGCGGGGATCGTTCCGCCGCGAACGGCGACGGTCGGCACAAGGCCGCACCCGGCCGGACCGGCGCGGCCCGGCGAATCCGTCCAAGCGCTGCTGGCGATCACGCAGAATTCTCAGTCCCTGGTGACCGAAGCCGGTGCGGCGCAAACGGCCAATGCGGCGATTCCGCTGGTGGCCAACGGGCTTCAGACCGCAAACCCGTTCGCGCTTCCCGGTGGGCTGGCGCTGTCGACCGCAGACCGGGCGCAGCAATGCCTGGCTTTGGCGATGTACTACGAAGCAGCCTTCGAAGGGGCCGACGGCCGCCGCGCTGTGGCGCAGGTCGTGCTCAACCGGGTGCGTCATCCCGCATTTCCGCACGATGTCTGTGCCGTGGTGTTCCAGCGCACCAGCAACGTGTGCCAGTTCACCTTTGCCTGCGACGGGGCGATGACCCGCCCGCGCATTCCGGCGCTGTGGCGCGAAACCATGGCAGAAGCCGCTGCGGCATTGCATGGCAAGGTCTTTGCCGGTGTCGGCATGGCCACGCATTATCATGCTGACTATGTCCTGCCGGGCTGGGCCTACAAGCTCGACAAGGTGGCCGTAATCGGACGCCATGCATTCTACCGCTGGCCCGATGGCTGGGGCCTGCGCGGCGCATTCAACGCGGCCTATCAAGGCCACGAGGAGATGCCGGAGATTCCCGCATTGGAAATCCCGCAAGAGGCGGTGACTCTGCCGCCTGATCTTGCCCCGCTGGCGCTTGAGCCGGCACCCGCCCGCAGCGAGAACGAAGGCGGGTTCGTTGATGCTTCCAAGGGGTGGGTTCCGCGGGTGTCGCGATCTGCGCCGGTCGCGGCTCAGGTTGAGGAACAGGTTCCCGCCAAAGCGCAGGACTGACCGGCGCGGGCCCGTGTTGCTGACTCGCACCGCTCCAACCAGCCGTTATCAAGCAACGAACCGCCCCAAAAACAAACCCCGCCCGGAGACCGGGCGGGGCAGTGTGTCACAAAAAGTTGCGACGGATTGGGCTTACTTGACGACGACTTCGACGCGGCGCGCGGCATCCTTCGCGACGGTCGCGTCGGTCACGCTGTCAGGCTTGACCAGCAGGGCCGAAGCTTCGGGCACACCGGCCTTGACCAGTGCCGCCTGAACCGCCTGGGCGCGCTTCTTGGCGAGATCGGCGTTGAGCTTGGCGTTGCCGCTTGGATCGGCGTAGCCCGAAATCGCAAGGGTCGAGCCCTGGTGCGCGTCGAGCCAGGATTTCAGCCCGCCCGCCGCCGGATCGAAGGCCGGCGCGACATCAATCTTGCCGCTGTCGAAATAGACCTTGACGACCGGCTTGGCGTCGCGGTTTTCGACAGTCACGCCTGCGCCGGTCGGGATGGTGACGGTGCCTTCTGCCGGAGCGGCGGTCAGATCAACCGCGGCAGCGCTGGCCATGCCATCGCCGACGACGATCCCGCCGTCTGCGGCTGCGGTTGTTTCGGTGGCAGCCACCGGCGCTTCGGTCGGGCCGCGCAGGAAGAAATACCAGGCCAGGAACAGCAGGGCAGCAAGACCAAGCAGCCACCACAGCCAGCCAAGCCCCGAATCCTCGTCGCGTGCAGCGCCAGGCATAGCAGAGGCGACGGGCGCCGCAGCCTTGGGGGCCGCAGTGGCGGCAGTCGTTACCGCAGCGGATCCGGCAGCCACGGCCGCGGCGGCAACCTTGGCCGGTTCGACTGGGGCAGGTGCCGGGGATGGCGCGGCTACCGGTTTTGCGGTTGCTGCTGCGGCGCTGGCCAGGCCAAGCGCACCGCCAGCTGCCGCGGTGGCCGCAGCGGCCTTGACTGCTGGTGCCTTCTTTGTCGCCGGTGCAGCTGCCTTCTTGGCCGGGGCCGCCGCCTTCTTGGCTGGCGCGGCCTTCGCAGCGGGAGCCTTGGCCGGAGCCGCTGCCTTCGCTGCGGGAGCCTTGGCCGGAGCTGCCGCCTTCTTGGCCGCAGGCTTCTTGGAGGCCGCGGCTACTGCCGCGGCGCCAGACACGGCTGCGGCGGCCTTTCCGGCAGATTTGGCAGCGGGCTTGGCCGTCTTGGCAGCGACGGCCTTGGGGGCGGCTTCCCTGGCAGGAGCCTTGGTGGCAGCAGCCTTGGCCTTGGCCTTGGGCGCGAACAGCGGCAGCGACTTGTAGTGATCGGCCAGCAGGTAATAGACGGTGACGCGGTTCTTGGTCCGGTCCGCCTTCATCGTTTCACCGACCTTGGCGATCGCGGCGTTGAGCACGTCATCGGTTTCGGTACGGCCCAGTTTCTTCTTGAGGAAGTTGTTGCGGACGCGGTCCAGTTCCTTTGGATCGGAGAAAGCGACCAGCGACGAATCGACCTTGGTCAGGGCGATTCCGCAGTAACGAACGATACCGGTGATGATCGCGTCATCGGCGTTCTTGGCATATTTCTTGACGTCTGCAGCCCAATCGGTTGCCATTTCCCTCTCCCTAAGAACGGGGCATTGCTATGATGCCGAAACGCTCCGCGACCCGAAGCACGGGCGCGGAACGTAACGGATTCTCTGGCCGGGTCTAG
>JBJTMC010000202.1:0-21953 GCA_046063325.1 Novosphingobium sp. | reverse complement strand
GCCGGTGACCAGCGCGACCTTTCCGGTAAAATCGAACAGCGGATCGGGTGTCATGGCCGTAACTCTCCCACAGGTGATTGCACCTTTTTAATCGAACGATTAAGACGGTGCCAAGGAGAGATTGCCGATGTCGATACTTTATGACGAAGGCCAGCAGGCCATCGCCACCGAATCGCGCCGCGTGCTGGACGCGCGGATGGACAAGGACCGCCTGCTGAAACTGCTAGAACAGGTCGGTCAGCACGATGGGCCGTTCTGGGATACTGCGGTCGAACAGGGCTGGACTGCGCTGGCGATTCCCGAGGAACACGGCGGCCTGGGTCTGGGCCTGACCGAGCTGGGCTTGGTGGCGCAGGCCTGCGGCGCGGCGACTTCGGGCGCGCCGTTCCTGACCGGCGGCTATGGCCTGTCGCAGGCGCTGATCCAGGGCAGCGATGCTGCGCTGGCGGCCGCCTGGCTGCCCCGGCTGGCGAGCGGCGAGGCGACCGGCTGCGTCGCTTTCGCCGAGGGCAATGCCGCGCTTCCCCCGGTCCCGGCGGTGAACTTCGCCGATGGCAGGCTCACCGGCGCCAAGCCCGCGGTGCCCGGCGCTTTCAAGGCCGATGTGGCGCTGGTCTGGGCCGAAAGCGGGGGCGAACCGGCGCTGGTGGTGGCCGATTTGTCCGGTGCCCGCCGGACAGCGGTGGAAAGCTATGACAATTCGCGGCTCTACGCCGATCTGAGCTTTGACGGCGCCCCGGCGACCTTGGTTGCGCTGGGCGCGGCCGCCCGCACCCTGGCGCTCGACGTGCTGGCCCGCATGGCCGTGGTCACCGCGCACGAGCAGGTCGGCGGGGCCGAGGCGCTGCTGTTTATCGCGCGCGACTATGCCGTGACCCGCAAGGCTTTTGGCCAGTTGATCGGGGCGTTCCAATCGATCAAGCATCGCATTGCAGAGATGTACGCCCTGGTCGAGATTGCCCGCGCCAACTGCATCCATGCCGCGGCCTGCGAAGGCACTGAGGAGTTCCTCCTCGCCGCTGCCGACGCGCGGATCTCTGCAACGGAAGCCTATGACACCAACGCGCGCGACTGCGTGCAGATCCATGGCGGGATCGGGGTGACCTGGGAACTGGGCCTGCACCTGCACATGCGCCGCGCCCGCAGCCTGGCAGTGGAATGCGGCAGTCTGCTGTTCTGGGAGGACCTGCTGGTGAACGAATTGACCGGAGAAAAGGCATGAGCGATCTGGAAACCTACCGCGCCAAGGCCCGCGCCTTTCTGCAGGCGATGGCCCCGAAATATGCCCGCGAAGCGCGCAGCGGCAACACGGTCGAGCAGGACCTGGCGCTGGGCCGCGAATATATGGCGGCCAAGCACGACGCCGGGTTTGCCGGGATCAACTGGCCGGTGGAGATCGGCGGCCAGGGGCTGACCCACCTCCACAAGATCACCTTCGATGGCGAGGAAATGCAGCTGGGCATGCCGGTGCAGTTCTTCGGTATTTCGCTGGGAATGCCGGTGCCGATCCTGATCCATTACTGCGAGGACAAGGAATGGGTGAAGGAGCGCGTGCGCAGGGCGCTGCGCGGCGAGGAGATCTGGTGCAAGATGTTTTCCGAACCTTCGGGCGGATCGGACCTGGCGGCGCTGCGCACCAAGGTTGAACCCGACGGCAACGGCTGGAAGATGAACGGCCAGAAGATCTGGACGTCGTGGGCGCAGTACTGCGATTACGGCGTGATCGTCACGCGCAGCGACCCCACGGTCGAAAAGCACAAGGGCCTGACCTATTTCTGGATCGACATGCGATCGCCGGGAGTCGAGGTTCGTCCGATCAAGCTGGCGGGCGGCGATAGCCACGTGAACGAGATATTCTTCGACGACGTAAGAATCGAGGATTCGCAGCGGCTCGGAGCGGTCGGCGGGGGCTTTGGCGTCTCGCTCCACACCCTGATGATCGAACGCTATATCGCCACCGACAGCGCCGGGTTCGGTCCGCACCTTGATGAATTCGTCAAGCTGGCTGAGCAAACCGACCTGAACGGCAAGCCAGCGATCGCGGACGGGCGGATCCGCGCGGCGATCGCGCGCAACCACGCGATGCGCGCAGGCCTCGATTCGATCACCCGCCGCGCCTTCGCGCTGATGATGGCCGGGATGCAGCCGGGGCCGGAAGGGTCCTTGCAGAAACTGGTCGCGGTGCGCAGCCGGCAGAAGCTGTCCGAACTGGCGATGGACATGAAGGGCACCGACAGCCTGGCTTTCGACGAGCATGCCTATGTCAAGACCGACTGGGGCACTTCCTGGCTCAACGCCCCCACCGGCCGCATCGCCGGCGGTTCGGACGAGGTGCTGCTCAACACCATTGCCGAGAAGATCCTGGGCCTGCCGCAGGATTACCGACCGGACAAGGGGGTGCCGTTCAACGCGATTCCGGCGTAGCGGTTTGGTGCGGGCAAACCGTTCGGCCTGCCCTTGCAGCCTCAGCCTTTGCCCTCGGCGCAGATATCGCACAGCGAATGGATGATCGCGCGGACCACCGGGTCTTTCAGGCTGTAATAGCGGGTCTGCGCCTCGCCCCGGATCGTCACGACGTCTTCCGCGCGCAGCATGGCGAGGTGCTGGGACACCGCCGATTGCGACAGGCCGCTAAGGGCGACCAGCTCGGTGACCGAGGCTTCGCCTTCGTCGAGCCGGCACAGCATGATCAGCCGCTCCGGGTGGCTCATGATCTTGAGCCGGCCCGCTATCGATGCGGCGTTGGCTTTCAGCTCGGCAAGATCGGTCGGCTTGGTCATGCCGCCGTCCTTGCGGACAATCTGCCGCTTGCGCAAGGCCATGCGTGACCGGCCAAACCTGCTTGAGCGTGGCAGCCGATCCGCTACCACCGAGATCCAATTGGGAGAAAACGGCGTGAATCAAGGCATGGCAATTCCCGAATCCTGGCCGGCGCGGAGCGTGGAACAAGTTCAGGCGCTGCTCTGCGCGCCGGGTATGCCCTTCGAGATGGAAACGGTCGCCGTTCGCGGCGTGCCGACCCGGGTGTGGAAGAATGCCCCGCCAAGCCTGGCCGCGCTGGCCCGGGCCGGGCGCGGCCACGGCGATGCGACGTTTCTGATCTATGAAGACGAGCGCGTGTCCTTCGATGCCTGGTATCGCGCCGCGGCGACCCTGGCCGGACATTTCCGCACATTGGGAATCGCAAAGGGTGACCGGATCGCGCTGGCCATGCGCAACCTGCCGGAATGGCCGGTGGTATTCTTCGCCGCGGTTTCGATCGGTGCGATCTGCGTGCCGCTCAACGCCTGGTGGACCGGGCCGGAACTGGTCTATGGCCTGAACAATTCGGGCGCCAGGGTGCTGGTCTGCGATGGCGAGCGGCTGGAGCGGCTGGCCCCGCACCGCGCCGAACTGCCCGCCCTGGAACAGGTGCTGGTCAGCCGCGCGGCGACGGCGCCTGCTGGCGCGACACGGCTGGAGGACCTGATCGGTCCGTCTTCTGCCTGGGCGGGCCTGCCGGACACCGCCATGCCCGAAATCGAAATCGCGCCAGACGATCCGGCAACGATCCTCTATACCTCGGGAACCACCGGCAACCCCAAAGGCGCGCTGGGCACCCACCGCAACTTCACCAGCAACATCCTGTCGAGCGGCTATGCGGCGGCCCGATCGGTGCTGCGGCGCGGCGAGCCGCTGCCCGAGCCTGCGCGCAAGACCTTGCTGACGGTGATCCCGCTGTTCCACGCCACCGCCTGCAGCGCGACGATGATGGGCGCGATCGCGGGCGGTCACACCCTGATCTTCATGTACAAGTGGGAACCGGAAAAGGCCTTCGCCATCATCGAGCGCGAAAAGGTCAACGCGACCGGCGGGGTGCCGACGATCGCCTGGCAACTGCTGGAGCATCCCGCGCGGGAGAAATACGATCTCTCCAGCATCGAATCGATCGGTTATGGCGGCGCGCCCTCTGCGCCCGAACTGGTCCGCAAGATCTATGAGGAGTTCGGCGCGCTGCCCGGCAACGGCTGGGGCATGACCGAAACCACCGCGACCGTCACCACCCATTCGGCCGAGGACTATCTCAACCGTCCGACCAGCTGCGGCCCGGCGGTGGCGACGGCAGATCTCGAAATTCGCGGCGAGGACGGGGTTACAACATTGCCGACAGGCGAGATTGGTGAGCTGTGGGCGCGCGGGCCGATGATCGTCGCCGGTTACTGGCAGAACCCTGAAGCCAGCGCGGCGACCTTCGTCGATGGCTGGGTCCGCACCGGAGATCTGGCCTATCTGGACGAGGAAGGGTTCTGCTTCATCGCCGACCGGGCCAAGGACATCGTGATCCGCGGGGGCGAAAACATCTATTCCTCCGAAGTGGAGAACGCGCTCTACGAACATCCGGCGGTCAGCGACGCGGCGGTGGTCGGCATTCCCCATCGCACCCTGGGCGAAGAACCGGCCGCCGTGGTCCACCTTTCCCCCGGAACCGCGGCCAGCGAGGCCGAATTGCAGGCCCATGTGCGCGAGCGACTGGCCGCCTTCAAGGTGCCGGTGCGGATCCTGTTTCTGCCTGAAACCTTGCCGCGCAACGCCAACGGCAAGATCCTCAAGCGGGAGCTCAAAGGTCTGTTTGAAGCGGCCTGAAATTAACTTTTCGGTAAGAGCCCGGGGTGCATTATCCTGGGCATGGACCAAGCTCTTGCACCCTCGATTCCCTTGCCGCGCGGCCACGAACTGCTGCGCCGGGCGATCGTGCTGGGCTGCGCGCTGTGCCTCGCCGCCGCGGGTCCGCTGCTTCCCAGCCTAAGCCTGTAGCAGCTTCCACAGCGCCGCGAAGGCAGAGAGGCCCAGCACACCGCCGGTGAAGCTGCGCCAGGTGCGATCGCTGATCGTGCCGAAAGCCCTGTGGCCCAGCCAGTTGCCCAGCAGGACCGCGGGAAACAGCACCGCGGCGAACAGCGGCTCGCGCCAGGTCGCAACCCGCAGGGCAAAGGCGGAAAGGACCCCGGCGATCGAGGTCGCCAGGAAGATCGTCATCATCGAGGCGCGGGCCAGCTGCGGGGCAATTTCGCGGCGCAGGTAATAGGGCACCACCGGCGGTCCGGGCATTCCGGCAAATCCGGTCAGCACGCCCGAAACGATTCCGGTTGCGCCGGTTTCCGCGCCGCTGGGGGCATAGTGCGCGGGCTTTTTGGGCAGCAACACCAGCACGAACGAAGCGAGCGCGATCAAGGCGATCAGCATCCGGGCCAAAGCCGGGTCGGTCACCGCGAGAAGCCAGACCCCCAGTGGCGTTACCGCCACGGCCACGGCGGAAATGGTGAAGGCGCTGCGCTCGCTTGCGCCGATGATCTTTTTGAGGCCGACCAGCCCGATCAGCAGCCCCAGCCAGTTCGCCACCACCACCGCTTCACGCGGGGGAACCGCCAGCCCCAGCACCGGGACGAGCAGAATCGCCATACCGAAGCCCGCCAGGCCTCGCACGAAAGCGGCGCCCAGTGCAGCGGCGAAAGCCACCGCCACCTGTTCGGGCGTAAGGCCGATCAGCACCCGGCCTCAGGCCGCTTGCAGTGCGGCGCGGGTCAGCAGCCAGCTTCGGGCCTGGTCCCACCGCAGCACCAGGGCCAGCAGCAGAACCAGGGTTATCAGGGTCAGGACGGGTCCGGCCGGGTCGCCGACCAGCGCATTCAAGGCTTTGGCGAGGAACGGCAAGCCCACGACCAGCGGGGCACGGCGATCGATCGCGACGGCCAGCACGGTCAGCAGGGCGAAGCCGATCAATGCCGCAACCTGGCCCAGCGCGGCGGCCGGGAGCAGCGAGAAGCTTGACGGAATCACCAGCAGCCCGGCGAGCAGATGCATCCAGAACGCCGTGTCTGAGCGCGGCGATGTCCGCGCCGTATCGCTGCGGTCCCAGGCCAGGGCGACTGCGAAAGCGGCGAGCCCGCAGAGGATCAGGCGGACTTGCCCGGAAAATCCTTCGAAGGCGCCCTCCTGCCCGCTCAACAGGCGGGCAAGCTCCGGCGCGAAGGCCAGCGGGATCAGGGTGGCACAAGCCAGTGCAAAGCTGATCGGCACGCGGTGCCGCCACCAGAAGGCAAGGCTGGCCAGCGCCGCGATGGCGCAGGCCGCGGCGATCATGCCCAAGGCCAGAGCCGCCGAAGGATGGGGCGGCGAGCTGCCCAGCACCCCAACTTGCTCGGCAAATTCGGCGCGGCTGGTTGCGTACCACCAGGCTGCAACGGCATAGGCGCCCAACGCCATTGTGGTCCAGCCAAAGCTAATTGCCGAAACGATCGCCGGCCACGCCATGCGGCGGATGCGAACGAAGTATTCCGCCACCAGCCACATCGCCAGGCCAGGCAGTGCGATCGGGATCCAGAACAGCCACACACCGGAATCGAACGCCTGCATCGCCAACGCCGGATTGTTGCCGGCATAGCGCCCGGCGTCGTCGATGAAGGCCCCGTGCGACAAGACCATGACCAGCTGCACACCGACGAAGATACAGCCGACGAACAGCGACGCGGCCCCCAGCGCAACGAAGAAATCGTTGAAGCCCAGCACCAGCCGCACCGGTTCATGCTCTTCGACGGGAAGCGCAGCGGGCCGTTCGGGCGCAGGCGCAGAGCGGCGGGCAGCGGGCGACAGGAAACGGGCCAGGTCTGCGGGCACGGCGCGCAGCAGCAGCGACCGCAGCGGAGTCCAGCCCGCGGCGAGGAACAGCAGCAGCACGCCGATCACCGCCGGAGCCATCGCCGCGGCCAGCTCGCGCTCGCCCAGGTTTGAAGCCGCGCTGGCATCGCGCATCAGCCGGTAGGTCGCCGCGACGAGATAGACGAACGAAGAGGCGAGCAGCGGCCGCCGGTCGATCAGCAACGAGGCCGCCGCCAGCACCGCGAAAGTTCCCAGCACGAAGACCGGCCGAACCTGATCGGCATCGCCGAACGGCCCGGCCCCCGTCACGCTGAAAAAGCCGTGGACCAGTAGCGGCGCCGCGCCAAGGTGAAGCCAGAACGCGACATCGGTAAGCCGGGTGCGGCGCAGCGGATCGCGGCTGTCATACCACATGGCTGCGCCGAACAGCAGCAGCCCGGCGAGCAGCGCCCGAACCGCGGCGACCGCTTCGAACCGGTCAAACGAATCGAACAGCTCCAGCCCGGTGATCAGGCCCGCACCAGCCATCCAGGCAAGCGCCAGGGCCAGGGGCACCCGGTGGATCCACCAGAACCCGTAACTGACCAGCGCGACCGGAATCAGCACGGCCAGGCCCAGGGGCCAGCCCAGGGTAACTCCGGTGCCTAGCGCCGCCCCTACCGCCAGAACATTGCCCGAAGCGGCGAAGCGGCGGCGCTCGACCAGCGGACCGCCCAGCACGAAGGCCGCGCCGACGATGGCGATTCCACCGACAAACCCCAGGATCGACGCCAGCAGTATGCCGCCAACCACCAGCAGGATCGCGGTGAAGATATCGGCGAACCCGGTGGTCAGCCGGATGTCTTCCTCGTCGATGCGGGCATCGGCAACGCTTGGCTGTTGCTGGTCCATCGTCCGCCCCCCTGTGCCCTCTTCCCGGGAGCCTAGGCGATCCGCAAATCCGGCGCCAGTGCCTCGGCGCGGAGCATGGCGATCGCCTCGGCCAGCGGCATCACCTTCTGGTGTTCCGCGCCCAGAGTGCGCAGCGCGACGGTGCCCTCCTCGGCCTCACGCTTGCCGACCACCAGCAGGTGCGGGACCTTTTGCAGCGAGTGTTCGCGGACCTTGTAGTTGATCTTCTCGTTGCGCAGATCGGTGTCAGCGCGGATGCCCGCAGCCTTGAGCGCTTGGGCCACTTCGGCGGCATAGCCATCGGCGTCCGACACGATCGTCGCGACCACCGCCTGGACCGGAGCAAGCCAGACCGGCAGGCGGCCGGCGAAGTGCTCGATCAGGATGCCGATGAAGCGTTCGTAGGATCCGAAGATCGCGCGGTGAAGCATGACCGGGCGGTGCTTTTCGCCGTCCTCGCCGATGTAGCTCGCATCGAGCCGTTCGGGCAGGACCCGGTCCGACTGGATCGTGCCGACCTGCCAGGTCCGCCCGATCGCATCGGTCAGATGCCATTCGAGCTTGGGGGCATAGAACGCGCCTTCGCCGGGCAGTTCCTCCCAGCCGTATTCCTCGGTCGCCAGCCCCGCCTCGATCACCGCATTGCGCAGTTCGGATTCGGCCTTGTCCCAATCGGCATCGCTGCCAAAACGCTGATCGGGCCGCAGCGCCAGCTTGACCGAATAGGTGAAGCCGAAGTCCTTGTAGACCCGGTCGGCCAGCTCGCAAAAAGCGCGCACTTCGGCAACGATCTGGTCTTCGCGGCAGAAGATGTGCGCGTCGTCCTGGGTGAACTGGCGGACCCGCATCAGCCCGTGCAGCGCGCCGTGCGGTTCGTTGCGGTGGCAGCAGCCGTTCTCGTAGATCCGCAGCGGCAGGTCGCGGTACGACTTGATCCCCGGGCGGAAAATCAGGACGTGGGCCGGGCAGTTCATCGGCTTCAAGGCCATCCAGTCGGCCTCGCCGGAAATGACCGGGCCGTCATCCTCGGTGTTGGGCACTTCATCCGGAATGACGAACATGTTCTCGCGGTACTTGCCCCAGTGGCCCGACTGTTCCCACTGGCGCGCGTCCATCACCTGCGGGGTCTTGACTTCGCGGTAGCCGGCCCCGTCGATTGCGCGGCGCATGTAGGCTTCAAGCTCGCGCCAGATCAGGTAGCCCTTGGGGTGCCAGAATACGCTGCCGTGGGCTTCCTGCTGGAGGTGGAACAGGTCCATCTCGCCGCCCAGCTTGCGGTGATCGCGCTTGGCCGCTTCCTCCAGCCGGTGGAGGTGCGCGTCGAGCTGCTTCTTGTTCAGCCAGCCGGTGCCATAGATCCGGCTGAGCATCGCGTTGTTCTGGTCGCCGCGCCAATAGGCGCCCGAAACGCGCGTCAGCTTGAACGCCGCCGGGTCCAGCTTGCCGGTGCTGGGCAGGTGCGGCCCGCGGCACATATCCAGCCAGTCCTCGCCCGACCAATAGACCGTCAGCGGCTCATCGCCGGGAAGTTCGGCGGCCCATTCGGCCTTGAAGCTTTCACCCTGCTGCTTCCAGCGGCTGATCAGTTGCTCGCGGCTCCACTCCTCGCGCCGCAGCGGCTTGTCGGCCTGGATGATCCGGCGCATTTCCGCTTCGATTACCGGCAGGTCTTCCTCGGTGAAGGGGCGGTGTTTGGGCGCGAAGTCATAGTAGAAGCCATCGTCGGTCGATGGGCCAAAGGTGATCTGGGTATCGGGGAACAGCGCCTGTACTGCCTCGGCCAGAACGTGGGCATAGTCATGCCGCACCAGTTCCAGCGCATCGGCCTCGTCGCGGGAGGTTACCAGCGCCAGCGCGGCGTCTCCGGCGAAGGGCCGGGTCAGATCGACCAGCTCGCCGTCAACCCGCGCCGCCAGCGCCGCCTTGGCCAGGCCCGGGCCGATCGCGGCCGCGACATCGGCGGGAGAAGACCCGGCGGGCATTTCGCGGACCGATCCATCGGGCAGGCTGATCTTGTACATGTCGGACATGGTCACTCTCGTTAGCTTGGCGGGGCCATGGCACAAGCCGGGCCGCACCGGAAGGGGCGGCGTCTGGATCGGAACAGGTTCGAGAGGAGACGCCAGCCGCCCGAACCCGGGCGGCGGCGCGCGTTTCGTCTAGGCGAAAGCGGCCAGCCCCGGGCAAACCGGGGTGGTAGTAGTAGTCTGCATCAGGGAACGCGCTGTCTGCATGCCCGATCTCCTAACCGAACGGGCGTTAAAGGGCAACTAAGCCAGAAACCGCCGCTGCCCGGCCAACACCGTCATCCGCTTCGTGCCGGACAGCGCCGTGCCGCGCTGGCGCACCGTGGCCATGAAACGGAACTCTCCTTTTGCCGCCCTGGGTGTCAGCTCCAGCGTCAGATAGCCGCGCTGCGCGGTATCGCACCATTTGAGCTGCGGATTACGCGCCAGGATATCCGCAGCCAGCGCATCGGGCCGGCGCCAGGGAACCGATCCTTCGGCGCCCGGCGAAGTGACCGAGGTACCGGCCAGTTCCACGCCGACCCGCTGGCCCTTGCGGTCAAGATTGAAGGCCCAGGCGTTGTGGCTGTCACCCGACAAGGTGAGAAGATTGGCTCCGGCCTCGAGCGATGCCTTGTAGAGCCGGTTGCGCGCGGCGGGATAGCCGTCCCAGGCATCCATGTTGAACGGCAGCCCCTCCTTAGACGCCGCCACGGCCGCTTCGATCCTTTTCTTCAGCCAGTCCGCCGAATCCGCCGCCATGCCTTCGGCCAGGTTGGTCGGCATGGCAAGCTGGCCCATGATCACCTGCTGGACCAGCACCTGCCACGGTTTGTGGGCCCGCGCCGAAGTCTTGAGTCCCTTGGCCAGCCAGGCCTCTTGCGCCGCGCCCATCATCCCGCGCGAAGGATCGCGCCAGGCTCCATCGCGGAAGGCGTCAAGCGCCGCGGCGCCCTGACCGGGGGCGGCGGTATCGAATACCTTGTCGAAATCGAGCTGCTCGGACCGCGCAAGGTGCCGCGTCTCGAGACGAAACAGCGTCGCCAGCTTGCCGACCTCGTAACTGGCGTAGTATTCGTCGGACACCGGCATCCATTCGCGGTAGGCCTTTTCGGACGCCGCCTTGCGCACCGCCCAATCGCCCTCGTCGGCCTGGTGGTTTTCCGCCCCGCCCTGCCAGGTGTCGTTGGCGGTTTCGTGATCGTCCCAAATAGCGATCATCGGCAAGATCTGGTGGAGCCGCTGCAGGTCTGGATCGGCCCGGTAGGTGGCGAAGCGTTCGCGGTATCCGGCAAGCGTGATCGCCTCGTCCAGCGGCGCCTGGCGATTGCCCACCACCTGCTTTGCGCCTGGATATTCGCCGCGCTTGTACTCATAGAAATAGTCACCAAGGTGCAGCGCAAGGTCGAAATCGCCCGCCTCGGCAGCGTGGGCATAGGCGTTGAACCAGCCGAACCCGTAGTTCGAACAGGAAAACACCGCGATCCGGAACTTCGGCACCTTGCCGACCGGCAGGGTCCGGGTGCGCCCTGTCAGCGATTTCTCACCCGAAGGCGCGACAAAGCGGAAGTGATACCACTGTCCGGGCCTCAACCCCCGGGCCCAGGCCTTGACGCAGCAATCGTTGGCGGGCGAAGCCAGCGCATCCCCCCGCGCCGCGATCCGCGTGAAATCCGGATCTTCGGCCAGTTCCCAGGTCAGCGCCGTATCCTGATCAGCCGCGTAGCGGGTCCACAGCAGCACCTGGCCCGGACCGGGTTCGCCGCTGGCGACGCCGTGGGTAAAGCCCCTGGCCGCCTGGGCCAGAACCGGCGCAGCGCCAAGACCCGCCAGCCCCAGCATCCCGAGTTTGAGCGCCGCACGGCGGCTCGCGGCAAGCAAGGGCGCCTCGGGCGCGGCTTCGGGCAGCGGGCTGGTCATGGTTTTCTCCCTGGTCTTTTGCGCGGAGACTAACCGGCTTTCGCTACAGGGCAATGACGAGCTTCACCGCCTTGCCCTGCCCCGTCGACTCCCGCAAAAGGCAGACATGAATAAAACCCGCTTCCACACCTTGCCAGACGGTCGCCGGATTGCGCTCCGCCATGCCCCCGGCGCGGGACCGACGCTGGTGTTCCTCCCCGGCTACATGTCGGACATGGCCGGAGGCAAAGCCTGCGCGGTGTTCGATTGGGCGGTCAGCCAGGGCCGGGCTTGTCTGCTGCTCGACTATTCGGGCTGCGGAGAAAGCGACGGGGAGTTCAAGGACGGCACCTTGAACAAGTGGCGCGATGAGGTTCTCGCCGTAATCGATGCCCATTGTCCCGGCCCGGTGGTGCTGATTGGAAGTTCGATGGGCGGATGGTTGATGCTGCTGGTGGCTCTGGCCGCGCCCGAACGGATCGCCGCGCTGGTCGGGATCGCCGCAGCGCCGGACTTTACCGCCTGGGGATTCAGCGATGCGCAGCAGGCCGAGCTTCTGGCCGGTGAAACCGTGCTGGAAGAGAATGCCTATGGTCCGCAGCCCACGCCGACCTTTCCCGGCTTTTGGGCCGATGGCCAGGCCAGTTTGGTGCTGGATGGCCCGATCGCGCTCGATTGCCCGGTGCGCCTGATCCACGGCCAGCGGGATCCCGACGTTCCCTGGGAACTGGCGCTGCGGCTGGCCGATACCTTGCGTTCAGCCGATGTGCAGGTCACGCTGGTCAAGGACGGCGATCATCGGCTCAGCCGCGATGCCGATATTGCCCTGTTGCTGCGAACCATCGGCGCACTGGGCTGAAACGACCGGACCTGAATCCATGCCGCTTGCCCTGCTACTTCCGCTGCTTGCCCAGGTCGGCCCCGCCGGAGCGCTCCCCCAGGCGCCGCTGCCCACCGATCGACGAAGGAGCGCCCCCGTGGCTCCAGCACCCAGTGCCCCAGCCCAGCCCAGCCGCCTGCAGCAGTGCCTTGACCTGGCCATGACGCGGCCGTCCGACGCGATCGAGGTGGCGCAGAATTGGCTCAAGGCGGCAAAATCGGGAACCGAGCGGGCCCAGGCCCGGCAGTGCCACGCCCTGGCCTTGACCCGGATCGAGGGATGGAGCGAAGCGGCCGCCCTGTTCCTTGCGGCCCGCGACGACACCCCGGCAAACGAGGCCGACGAACGCGCCCGCCTGGCCGCGCTGGCGGGCAACGCCCGGCTGGCAGGCGGCGATGCTGCCGCGGCGCTGGCGGCGCTCGACCTGGCGGGCAGCGACGCCCGGGCCGGGCTGAACGCAACGCTGCGCGCCGGGATTGAGACCGACCGGGCCCGGGCGCTGGTCGCGCTCGGCCGCGATGCCGATGCGGCATCAGCGCTGCAAGCCGCGCGGCTGGCCGATCCGCAAAACGCCCAGGCCTGGCTGCTCTCCGCCACGCTTTCGCGCCGCCAGGGCAAGCTGGCCGAGGCCCAGGCCCAGATCGAGCGCGCCGCGCAGCTGCTGCCGGTCGATCCCGAAATCGGCCTGGAAGCGGGCGTAATCGCGGTCCTGTCCGGCCGCGATGATGCCGCCCGCAAGAGCTGGCAATCGGTGGTTCGGACCGATCCGGACAGTCCGGCAGCAAAAACCGCGCAGGGCTATCTTGACCAACTGGGGCCTCCCGCCGCACCATCCCCCCGGTGATCGACCTATCCGTCCTTGATCTGGTAACCGTGCGCGAAGGCGGCACGGTGGGTGAAGCCCTTGACGATGCCGCCACGCTGGCGGCCAGCGCCGAAAGCGCCGGCTACAAGCGCTTCTGGGTGGCAGAGCACCACGCGATGGACGGGGTTGCGGGCGGAGCGGCAGCAGTCGTGCTGGCCCATATCGGTCATGCCACCCGCAGCATCCGGATCGGTTCGGGCGGGATCATGCTGCCCAACCACAACCCCTTCGTGATCGCCGAGCAGTTCGGCACGCTCGATGCGCTGTTCCCGGGCCGGATCGACCTGGGGCTGGGCCGTGCGCCTGGGGCCGATGCCCGCTTTGGTCAGGCGCTGCGCAAGGACCTGGGCCGCGCGGCCGAGTATTTTCCGCAGGACGTGGTCGAGTTGCGCGCGCTGCTGACCGGGGAGCCCGAGATGCCGATCCGCGCCACCCCGGGTTACGGCGCGGCGGTGGAAATGTGGATGCTCGGCTCCAGCCTGTTCGGGGCGCAGCTCGCCGCGGCGCTGGGCATGCCCTATGCCTTCGCCTCGCATTTTGCGCCCGACTACCTCGATCAGGCCCTGGCCGAGTACCGCCGCCAGTTCCGCCCCTCGCAGTGGCTCGATCATCCGCACGTGATGGCAGCGATGACCGTGATCGCGGCCGAGGATGACGCCGAGGCGGTCCTGCTCGGCTCGTCGATGGACCAAAGCTTCGTCGCGCTGCGCAGCGGCAACCCGGGCCGCCTCAAGCCGCCGGTGCCCGGCTATCGCCAGACCCTGCCGCCCGGCCAGCTCGCCATGCTGGAGCATATGCGCCAGGCCAGCGCGGTCGGCGCGCCCGAAAAGGTCCGCGCCGACATTGCCCGATTTGTCGAACGCACCCGCGCGGACGAGATCATCGTCTCCGGCGCGATCTTCGATCCGGCCCTGCGCCGCCGCAGTCTCGAATTAACGGCGAAAGCCCTGGCCTAAGCCGATTTCCCTAGGGGCAAGGTGGTTGCGGTTGAGACCACTTTCTACTAGGGTGCGTACAAATGCTACACATGATAGCAATAATATAACACGCTGGAGTCGGCGGCCGGATCCGCTGCAAGGAGCATTGGCGATGAGTTCGAAGTCCGCTCTTTCCAAGACCTTGGCCAAACGCCTGTCGGTCTCGATGCTGCCCGGAGACACGCCGTTTTCCGGGAAGGGGCTGGAAGAAGCCGCCGAATTTGTCATCGCCGCCGCTGCTGAGCGTGAGGCCGGGGTTCCCACCATCGCGATCGAATCGATCTCTGGCGCGGCGGGCGAACGGTTCATGCGAGTGGCGCTGATCAACGATGACATGCCGTTCCTGGTCGATTCGATCGCGGCGGCGATCGCCACCCATGGTCTGGCAATCGACCGGCTGTTGCATCCGGTCCTTGCCGTGCGCCGCGATGCCAAGGGCAAGCTGACCGAGATCGTCGAGGGCGAAGCCGCGGGCGAAAAGCGCGAATCGATGATCTATCTCGAGACGCACCGCGCCGACGCTCGCCTGCGACGCCAGCTTGAACAGACCCTTACCAGCACGCTCGCCGATGTCCGCGCCGCGGTGCAGGACTGGCCGAAGATGCAGATCGCTATGGCGGCCGATGCCGATACCTGCCCCGACAGCGAAGGTGCGGCCCTGCTGCGCTGGTTCAAGGACGGAATGCTGACCCAGCTGGGTCATGTCACCCGCCACCGCGATGGCAGCCAGTCGGGCGCGCTCGGCATCTGCCGCAAGAGCGCCAAGGTGCTGCTTGGCCCGATTTCCTATGAGCGCGCCTTCGCCTGGTTTGAAGGCGAGCAGATCGGTGCGCGGGTGCCATTGGTGGTCAAGTCCAACCACGTCAGCCAGGTTCACCGCCGCACCCCGCTCGACCTGTTCATCGTACCCGTGTTCGAGAAGGGCCGGGTTACGGCGCTTTCGGTCCACGCCGGGATCTGGACCAGCGCCGCACTGGCCGCCTCGCCGACCCAGGTGCCGCGCCTGCGCTCGCAGCTGGCCGACCTTGCCACCCGCTTCGGCTTGTCGCCCCAAGGGCACGCGGGCAAGGCGCTGGTTCACGCGCTGACCACCCTTCCACACGACCTGCTGGTCAGCTTCAGCGATGACGAGATCGGGCGCCTCGCCACCACGACGATGAGCCTGACCGATCGCCCCCGGCCCAAGCTGGCGCTGATCGCTGCGCCGCTGATGCGCCACCTCTTCGCTTTCGTCTGGGTCCCGCGCGACATGATGGCGACCGCGACCCGCCTGCAGGTCCAGGCCCGGCTGGTCGAAGCGTCGGGCGCGCCGGTGCTGGACTGGTCGACCCAGATCGACGGCAACCTGGCGCTGATCCGCGTGGTGCTGGACCTGCCCGAAGTGGCGGTCCTGCCCGACGAGGCCGCGCTCAACGCCCAGCTCCAGGCGATGCTGCGCGGCTGGGGCGACGCGGTCGAGGCGGAAATCGCGGCCAGCGAGGAACCCAGCCGCGCCGCTGCCATGGCGCACCGCTTTGCCGATGCCTTCCCGCTGGCCTATCGCACCGAATACGGTGCCGCCGAGGCCGCGATCGACATCGCCCGCCTGCGCCGGATTGCCGAGGAGGGCGAGGATGGGCCGCGCCGCGGTGCACGCCTGCATGTGATGGCCGGAGACGGACCCGGCGTGCTGCGGCTCAAGCTGTATCAGCGCAGCGGCTCGCTGCCGCTGTCGGATGCCGTCCCCGCGCTCGAGAACTTTGGCTTCCGCGTGATCGAGGATATCCCGACCGAGCTTGATGGCGGAAAGCTTGGCACGATTCACGACTTCGTCCTGTCCGCCCCGGCCGGGCTCGACCCGGCGGCGCTGCTCGAACGGACCGAGGCGGTCGAAGCGGCGATCAGCGACGTGCTGAACGGTGGGGCCGAGGACGATCCGTTCAACCGGCTGATAACCGCAGTGGCGCTGGGCGCGCGCGAAGCGAACTGGCTGCGCGCCTGGTATCGCTATCTGCGCCAGGCAGGGCTCAACTTCTCGGTGCCGACCGTGGTCGATGCCCTGCAACACGCCAGCGAGGTCACCCGCCAGCTGGTCGCGCTGTTCGTCGCCCGGCACGATCCCGCCTTCAAGGGCGACCGCGCTCGCGCCGAAACGGCGGCGCAGGATGCGATCCGCGCCGGACTGGCCCAGGTTTCGGCAATCAACGACGATCGCCTGCTGCGGCTTTACCGCGCGCTGGTCGAAGCCATGCTGCGGACCAACGCTTTCGCTCCCGCTGGGAACGAGGCGCTGGCCTTCAAGCTTGATTCGGCGCTGGTCCCCGGACTGCCCAAACCGCTGCCATGGCGCGAGATCTTCGTCTATTCGCGCCGGGTCGAGGGTATCCACCTGCGCTCCGGCCCGATCGCCCGCGGCGGGCTGCGCTGGTCCGACCGGCGCGACGATTTCCGCACCGAAGTGCTGGGACTGATGAAGGCCCAGAAGGTCAAGAACGCGGTGATCGTTCCCGCGGGGGCCAAGGGCGGATTCTATCCCAAGCAGCTGCCCGATCCGGCGCGCGACCGCGATGGCTGGCTGGCCGAAGGCAAGGACAGCTACAAGCTGTTCATCCGCACGCTGCTGTCGATCACCGACAATATCCTGGGCGGCAAGGTGGTGCACCCATCCGAGGTGATCATCCGCGACAGCGAGGATCCGTACTTCGTGGTCGCCGCCGACAAGGGCACCGCGACCTTTTCCGATACCGCCAATGCCATTGCCGAAGAACGCGACTTCTGGCTGGACGATGCCTTCGCCAGCGGCGGGTCAAAGGGCTATGACCACAAGGCGATGGGAATCACCGCCAAGGGCGCGTGGCTTTCGGTCCAGCGCCACTTCCTGGAAATGGGCATCGACGTGCAGAGCGATCCGGTGCGGGTCGCGGGCTGCGGTGACATGTCGGGCGACGTGTTCGGCAACGGCATGCTGCTGTCCAAGGCGATCCTGCTGGTCGCAGCGTTCGACCACCGCCACATCTTCCTCGATCCCGCTCCTGACGCCGCGAAAAGCTGGAAAGAGCGGGCGCGGATGTTTGCGCTGCCGCGGTCCAGCTGGGACGATTTCGACCGGAAGCTGATTTCGAAGGGTGGCGGGGTGTTCGCCCGCAGCGCCAAGGAAATCCCGCTGAGCAAGGAAGTCCGCGCCGCGCTGGGGATCGAGGCGGAAAGCCTGGATCCCGACAGCCTGATCACCGCTATCCTCAAGGCCCAGGTCGACATGCTGTGGTTTGGCGGGATCGGCACCTACGTGAAGAGCCGGGCGGAAAACAACGTCCAGGTCGGCGATCCGGCCAACGATGCGCTGCGGATCGACGGCGAGGGCGTGCGCGCCCGGGTGATCGGCGAAGGCGCCAACCTGGGCTGCACCCAGGCGGGGCGGATCGAGTTCGCGCTGCACGGCGGCCGGATCAACACCGACTTCATCGACAATTCGGCCGGGGTCGACTGCTCGGACAATGAGGTCAATATCAAGATCGCTCTTGCCGCTGCAAAGCGCGTCGGCCGCCTGACCGAACCGGCGCGGGTCAAACTGCTTTCCAGCATGACCGACGAGGTTGCCGCAATCGTACTGGAAGACAACCGGCTGCAGGCGCTTGCCCTGTCGATCGCCCAGGCCGGCGGCGCAGCGGCGACCGGATCGCACCTGCGCCTGATCGAACAGCTTGAAGCAACCGGTCAGCTTGACCGCAAGACCGAGGGCCTTGCCGACAGCGAGATCTACGTGCGCCGCGCCGCCGACGGCCAGGGGCTGTCCCGCCCCGAGCTGGCAGTGCTGCTGTCCAGCGCCAAACTGGCGCTGCAGGCCGCGATCGAGGATTCGGCCTTGCCTGACGATCCGGGCCTGGCCGACGAGTTGCTGGATGCCTTCCCCACGCCGATGCGGGCCAAGTTCAAGCGCGACATCCTGGATCACCGGCTGCGCCGCGAGATCATCGCGACCAAGCTGGCCAACCGGATCGTCAACCGCCTGGGGCTGATCCATCCTTTTGAGCTGGCCGAGGAAGAAGGGGCCAGCCTTTCGCAGGTTACCGCCGCCTTCGTCGCGGCCGAGCGCCTGTTCGGCATGGACCAGGTGTGGCAGCAGATCGAAACCGGCAAGATGAGCGAGACTGCGCGCATCACGCTGTTCGACCGAGCCGCCTCGGCCCTGTCCGATCACGTCGCCGATCTGCTGCGGGTCGGCGGGCATACCTGTACGCCGTCAAAGCTGGTCGCCGAACTGCACAGCGGGGTCGCAGCGCTGAGCCAGGACGTTAACAGCCTGCTGTCGGGCGAAATCCGCGCCCAGTCGGAGCGGATGCTGAACGCCTTGATCGAGGCCGGAGCCCCGGCCGCCGATGCGGCCATGATCGTCAAGCTGCGCGACATCGATGGGGCCGTGGGAATTTCCCGCCTGGCCCGCGAGACTGGCTGCCCGGCGCGTGACATCACCGCCGCCTTTGCCGAGCTTGGCGCGCGGATGGGACTGGATTGGGCCCAGCAGACCGCCGCCCGGATGAGCCCGTCGGATCCGTGGGAACGCCTGCTGGTCAACGGTCTGGCGCGCGATTTCCAGCAGATCCGGCTTGATTTCCTGCGCCACAAGATGGGCCGCAAGTGCGATGCCGGAACCGCCGTGGCGCAATGGGTCGACAGCCAGGGCGATGCGATCACCCAGTTCCGCCGCGTCGTCACCCGGGCCCAGGCGGCAGTGCCGGTCGGCCCCGCGATGCTGGCCCAGATCGCCAGCCAGGCGCGCAATTTGCTGGGACGCTAGGGAGCCAGTTCCCCGAGCGCCCAGCACGCCGCTTCGGCCACAACCGGGTCGGGGTCGGTCAGGAGCGCACGAACCGGCCCGATCAGCGCCGCATCGCCGCTGTTGCCCGCGGCGTAGAGGCAATTGCGCACGAACCGGTTTCGACCAATCCGCTTGACCGGAGAGCCGGAGAACAACTTGCGAAAGCCCGCATCGTCCAACGCGAGCAGCTCTGCCAGGCGCGGCGCGGCCAGTTCGGCACGGGGCAGGAATTGCCGCATGGCATGGGCGCTGGACGCAAACTTGTTCCACGGACAGACCGCGAGGCAATCGTCGCAGCCGTAGATCCGGTTGCCCAGCGCCTTGCGGAATTCGAGCGGGACCGGCTCTTTGAGTTCGATCGTCAGGTAGGAAATGCAGCGCCGCGCATCGAGCCGGTAGGGTGCGGGAAAGGCATCGGTGGGGCAGGCGCGCTGGCAGGCATCGCACGACCCGCAGCGGTCATCGCCAGAAACATCGGCAGCAAATTCCAGCGTGGTATAGATCGCGCCCAGGAACAGCCACGAACCGTGATCCCGGCTGACCAGGTTGGTGTGCTTGCCCTGCCAGCCAAGGCCGGCCGCCGCGCCGAGCGGCTTTTCCATCACCGGGGCGGTATCGACGAAAACCTTGACCCCCGCATCGCCCAGCCCGCGCCGCGCCGCTTCGGCCACCAGCCAGCGGGCCAGCGCCTTGAGCGCCTTCTTCACCGTGTCGTGATAATCGCCGCCCTGGGCATAGACCGAGATCCGCGCCCGGTCGGCCGCATCGGCCAACGCGAGCGGATCGGCCTGCGGCGCGTAGCTCATCCCCAGTGCGATTACACTTTTCGCTTCGGCCCACAGCCCTTGCGGGGCACGGCGGTGGTGGAGCCGGTCGGCCATCCAGGCCATGTCGCCATGCATCGCTTCGCCCAGCCAAAGCTCAAGCCGGGACGCCGCGCGCGGATCCTCCGCCGCCGGGGCAATCCCGCAAGCGGCAAAGCCCAGCCGCCGCGCTTCGGCCGCCAGATCGTGCTTGAGCGATGCGGTGGATGCGGCGTTAACCAAAGTTCCTGTTGCTCCTGTTCACAAGCGCTCCATAAGGCGCGGTGATGATGAAGCTAGGCGATGGACCGATGACGGGCAATGCAGGCGGCACGCAGGGCCGGTCGCTGGCGATCGAGGCCCGCGGACTGGTCAAGCGATTCGACGATTTTACGGCGGTCGACGGGGTTGACCTTTCGGTCCCCGAGGGGGCGATTTACGGCATCCTGGGGCCTAACGGCGCGGGCAAGACCACGACCCTGCGGATGCTGTTGGGGATCATCGATCCCGATGCCGGGGTGCGCCGGCTCCTGGGTACCGATCGTCCGCACGAAGTGGCCCACACGGTCGGCTATCTCCCCGAAGAACGCGGGCTTTATCCGTCGATGAAAGCCTACGAAGCGATTGCCTTTCTGGGCGCGCTGCGTGGGTTGCCGCTGGCCGAAGGGCGCCGGCGCGGCAAGGAATTGCTGGAGGAGCATGGCCTGGGTTATGCGATTGACCGCCAGATCCGCCAGCTGTCCAAAGGGATGGCGCAGCAGGTCCAGCTGCTGGGCACGCTGGTTCATGAACCCCGGCTGGTGGTGTTTGACGAGCCCTTCTCCGGCCTTGATGCGCTTAACCAGGGGAAATTGGAACGGATGATCCGCGGGCTGGCCGAAAAGGGCACCACCGTGATCTTTTCGACCCACGTTATCGCCCATGCCGAGCGGCTGTGCGACGAGGTGGCGATTATCGCCGGGGGCAAAGTGCCGTTTGCCGGTCCGGTCGATGTGGCGCGGGATCGGATCCGCCCGCAGGTCCGGCTGGAAACCCGGGCTTTGGATGGCGCGTGGCGTGCGGCTTTGCCCGCCGATGCCCGCCGCGAGGGCAGTTTCTGGTATTTCAGCCTGCCCGAAAGCGGGATCGAACCGTTGCTGCGCGCCCTGATCGAAGGGGAGGCCGGCATCCAATCGCTATCGATCGAACGGGCGGGTCTGCACGATGCCTTCGTGGCGATTGCCGGTGAGGCCGCGGCCAAGGCGCTTGAAGACGAAAAAGAGGAGTTCCGCCGGTGAGCGAGCAAACCCATTCCGGCCGGCTCTCCACGCTGGCCGCCGCCTTTGTCGTCGCCCGGCGTGACTTCGTGGCCATCCTGTGGTCGCGCAGTTTCATCTTCTTCCTGCTGGGCCCGCTGTTCCCGCTGCTGGTCGGCGGGCTGGCCGGCGGGATCGGCCAGCAAATCCGGCAGACGGTCGATCGCCCGATGCTGGGCGTGGCGATGAGCCCCGCGGATGTCGACGCGATGGTGGCGGCAGAAAAAGTCATGAGCGGCCAACTGGGCGATTCCATGCCAGAGCTGGTTGTGGTCCGGCGCTTGCAGCCGGGCGATGCGTTCGATCCGGTTTCGGCGATGCAGGCCAACAAGGCCAATCTGGCCGCGATTGTTACCGGCACGCTGGAAACGCCAACGCTGACTGGCCCGCAGGAACGGATCGACCAGTGGCAGGGCCGGGTCGGGATGCTGGCCGCGACGGCCGCTGGCAACGCGCCGCGCACGTACCCGACCGTCGCGGTCAATCCGGTCGCCACTTCCAACGCCGACCGGACTCGCAGCCGTGTCGTCACCGCGCAAATCGGCCAGACCGTGCTGTTCCTGCTGACCATGCTTCTGGCGGGAATGGTGCTGTCCAACCTGGTTGAGGAAAAGGGCAACAAGATCATCGAAATCCTGGCCGCCGCGATCCCGATGGACGCGGTGTTCCTGGGTAAGCTGTTCGCCATGCTGGCGGTCAGCTGGGTCGGGATTTCGGTCTGGGGCCTGGCCGGGGGAGCGGTGTGGCTGGCGGCGGGGCATTCCTTGGCGGACTATCCGGCCCCGGCGGTCGGCTGGCCGGCCTTCCTGGGGCTGGGCGTGCTGTATTTCTCGATGGGCTATCTGCTGCTTGGTTCGCTGTTCCTGGCGATCGGTTCGATGGCCAGCACCGTGCGCGAGGTGCAGA
>JBJTMC010000201.1:0-7578 GCA_046063325.1 Novosphingobium sp. | reverse complement strand
CGCGATCTATCTGGCGCTCATCCCGGTGGGGATCCTGATCTATTCGCGGGTCAAGCGGCAGCGCGTGCGGGGAGCTGACGCGGCAGGCTGATTGAACGGCGCCGACGCAGCGGCACGACCTTGCCGTCGTTATAGCTCACGACAATTTCTTGCACGGTGAAGCGCATCGCGCGCCCGTCAGGGCATTCGGCCAGGGCCTGGCGAATTGCGGCGACCTGCGGCAGGGCGGTGCGGGCTGAGGCGATCAGAGTAGTCAGAGCGGCGAACCCGCCCAGCGTCAACAGTACCGAGATTTCAATCGCAAACATCGCCAGATCCTTCCGTGCCGCCTGTGGAGAGGCTTGTGGATAACTCCGGGATCGGATAGAAAGTTCCTATTCCGTTCCAATAGCGACTGTGTTCCTTATTTGTTCCATCGTGTCAAGCAGGAAACGTGTGGGTGGACCAGGAAGGCATTTTCCGCTGGATTTAGCGGGCCCATCCGGTTAAGGGCCGCGCGCCCGCAGGTTCGGCATTCCGCCGGACATGCAGGGCAAATCCACATGGGAAGCATCATATCCCGGTGCCGCAGCGGTAGCGATCCGCACGGTTCCAGCTTCCCAGAGGTGAAACCGGAAAGGAAAGACCTATGGCGGCTCCCGTCGTCACCATGCAGCAACTGATCGAGGCCGGCGCACACTTCGGCCACCAGACCCACCGCTGGAACCCGCGGATGAAGCCGTACATTTTCGGCGCCCGCAACGGCATCCACATCCTTGACCTGTCGCAGACCGTGCCGCTGATGGCGCGTGCGCTCGACTTCGTCGACGCGACCGTCCGCGCGGGCGGCAAGGTGCTGTTCGTCGGCACCAAGCGCCAGGCCCAGGACCCGATCGCCGAGGCGGCCCGTTCGGCCAATCAGCACTTCGTCAACCACCGCTGGCTGGGCGGCATGCTGACCAACTGGAAGACCATTTCCGGTTCGATCAAGCGCCTCAAGACTCTGGAAGAGCAGCTTGTCGGTGACACCGCGGGCCTGACCAAGAAGGAAGTCCTCAACCTGACCCGCGAGCGCGACAAGCTGGAGCTTTCGCTCGGCGGCATCCGCGACATGGGCGGGATTCCGGACGTGATGTTCGTGATCGACGCCAACAAGGAAGAGCTGGCGATCAAGGAAGCCAACGTGCTGGGTATTCCGGTCGTTGCGATCCTCGATTCGAACGTTTCGCCTGACGGCATCGCCTTCCCGATCCCGGCTAACGACGACGCCAGCCGCGCGATCCGCCTGTACTGCGACGCCGTGGCCGCTGCTGCGACCAAGGGCCGCCAGGAAGCGGTGGTCGATTCGGGCGTCGATGTCGGTGCGCTGGAAGTGGCTCCGGTCGAACAGGTCGTTGTCGAAACTCCGGCTGCCGAAGACGAAGTCACCACCGAAGAAACCGCGACCGAGGCCTGAGCCTTTCGTCGCAAACCTGGAGCGCGCCGGGGCAGGTCCCCGGTCGCCAGTCTATTTCAAGAAGGACAAGTCACATGGCCTATACCGCCACTGACGTGAAGAACCTGCGCGATCGCACCGGCGCGGGCATGATGGATTGCAAGAAGGCAATGGACGAAACCGGCGGCGACATGGAAGCCGCGGTCGATCTGCTGCGCGCCAAGGGCCTTGCCGCGGTCGCCAAGAAGTCCAGCCGCACCGCGGCCGAAGGCCTGGTCGGCGTTGCCGTTTCGGGCACCAAGGGCGTTGCGGTCGAAGTGAACTCGGAAACCGATTTCGTCGCCAAGAACGAGCAGTTTCAGGATTTTGTGCGCAAGACCACCGAAGTCGCGCTGGGCGCCGCTTCGGATGATGTCGAGGCGCTCAAGGCAGCGGCCTATCCGGACGGCGGCACCGTGGCCGACAAGCTGACCAACAATGTTGCCACCATCGGTGAGAACCAGCAGGTCCGCCGGATGAAGACCGTTGCGGTCGCCAGCGGCCTGGTCGTGCCCTACATGCACAACGCCGCTGCGCCGATGCTCGGCAAGATCGGTGTGCTGGTTGCACTGGAATCCGAAGCTGGCGCCGATGTGCTTGAGCCGCTGGGCAAGCAGATCGCGATGCATATCGCCGCCGCCTTCCCGCTGGCGCTGAATGCCGACGATCTCGATGCCGACATGATCGCGCGCGAACGCAAGATCGCTGCTGAAAAAGCCGCCGAATCCGGCAAGCCGGCCGAAGTGCAGGCCAAGATGGTCGATGGCGCGGTGGCCAAGTTCGCCAAGGACAACGCGCTCCTGTCGCAGCTGTTCGTGATGGACAACAAGACCCCGGTTGCCCAGGTGGTCGAAGCTGCAGGCAAGGCTGCTGGCACCAAGATCGTGCTGAAGGACTATGTCCGCTTCCAGCTCGGCGAAGGCATCGAAAAGGTCGAGAGCGACTTTGCTGCCGAAGTCGCGGCGGCTGCCGGGCTGAACTAAGCTTCGGCATATAACGGAAAATCGGGAAGGGCGCGGGCTGCACGGCCTGCGCCCTTTTCTCATGAATTCTCCGTGCAGTTCTTGGCATCGCCACCCCAGCGGTATAAGGCCCCAAAAACCCTTCCGAGAGCGATGCACCCCCCATGTCCAAGCCCGCCTACAAACGCATCCTGCTCAAGCTTTCCGGCGAAGTGCTGATGGGCAGCCAACAGTTCGGGATCGATCCCGAATTCGTTGGCGAACTGGCTCAGGAAGTGAAGGCGGCGAAGGAATCGGGCCTTGAAATCTGCCTGGTGATCGGCGGCGGCAATATCTTCCGCGGCATGGCCGGGGCGGCCAAGGGGATGGACCGGGCCCAGGCTGACTATATGGGCATGCTCGCCACGGTGATGAACGCGCTGGCGATGCAGAACGCGCTGGAACAGCTTGGCGTGCCGACCCGGGTGCAATCGGCGATCGAGATGGACAAGGTCTGCGAACCGGTGATCCGCCGCCGCGCCGAACGGCATCTGGAAAAAGGCCGGGTGGTGATCTTTGCGGCCGGAGTCGGCGCACCCTACTTCACCACGGATAGCGGCGCGGCATTGCGTGCTGCGGAAATGCGCTGCGATGCGCTGCTCAAGGGCACGTCGGTTGACGGGGTCTATGACAGCGATCCCAAGACCAATCCGAATGCAAAGCGTTATGATGCCGTGGATTACGACACGGTCCTGGCAGATAACCTGAAGGTCATGGATGCCAGCGCGGTTGCGCTGTGCCGTGACAACAACATTCCCATCGTCGTCTTCTCGATCCGCGAACAGGGGAACCTGGCCAAGGTTCTGCGCGGCGAGGGGACCCAGACAATCGTGAAGAAGGGCTGATCCCATGGCCAATTATGACAAGGCAGATCTCGAACGCCGGATGAAGGGGGCTGTGGAATCGCTGCGCCACGATCTGGGCGGGCTGCGCACCGGGCGCGCCAACACGGCACTGCTCGATCCGATCACGGTCGAGGTCTATGGCAGCCACATGCCGCTCAACCAGGTGGCGACCGTTTCCGCGCCCGAACCGCGGCTGCTTTCGGTCCAGGTGTGGGACAAGGCCAATGTCACGCCGGTCGAAAAGGCGATCCGCTCGGCCGGACTGGGGCTCAATCCGATCAACGACGGCAACAACATTCGCTTGCCGATTCCCGATCTGACCGAGGAGCGCCGCAAGGAACTGGCCAAGCTGGCGCACCAGTACGCGGAGAAGGCCCGGATCGCGATCCGCAATGTTCGCCGCGATGGCATGGACAATCTCAAGGCCGATGAAAACAAGAAGGAAATCTCGGAAGATGACCGCAAGCGCGGCGAGGCCGAGGTGCAGAAGCTGACCGACGAAATCATCAAGGAAGCCGATGCTGTCGCGGCGCAGAAGGAACAGGAAATTCTCGGCAAGTGACGTCCGGGCGCGCCACCGTGGGCGCGCGTCACGTCGCCATCATCATGGATGGCAACGGGCGCTGGGCCAAGAAGCGCCACCTGCCGCGCGCGATGGGCCACCAGCGCGGCGTGGAGGCGGTGCGCACGCTGGTCCGCGCGGCGCGCGAAATGGGGTTGGAGGTGTTGACGCTTTACGCCTTCAGCACCGAAAACTGGCGGCGCAGCGAGGACGAGGTTTCGACCCTGATGGGGCTGCTCAAGCGCTACATCCAGGCCGATCTCGAGGAATTTGTCGCCAACAACGTGCGGCTGCGGATCATCGGCGAATACGGGCTCCTGGCGGCTGATATCGTCGAATTGCTCGACGATGCGATCGCCCGCACCGCGGCCAATGACGGCACGACGCTGGTGGTGGCGCTGAACTATGGCTCGCAAGATGAAATCGCCCGCGCCGCGGCGAAGGCCGCCGCAAAGGGGGCAATCACGCCGGACAGCATAGAAGCCGAACTTGATACGGTCGGCTTGCCCGCGCTCGATCTGCTGATCCGCACTTCGGGTGAGGTTCGCTTGTCGAACTTCCTGCTGTGGCAGGCAGCCTATGCCGAGATGGTCTTCGCCGACGTGCTATGGCCGGATTTTACCCCCGATCACCTGCGCGATGCGCTGGCCGAGTTTGCACAGAGGGAGCGGCGCTATGGCGGACGATGAGGCGAAGAAGTCCGACCTGTCCGTCCGGGCTGTATCTGCGCTGGCCATGGTTCTGGTTGCCGGGGCGGCGCTGTGGCTGGGGGGCTGGGCGTGGATCCTGTTCATCCTGGGAATTGCGCTTGGCGTGCTGTGGGAATGGTGGGGGCTGGTTCGCCGGTTTGAACCGGGGTTGCCGGGACGGGCAATCTGGATGGCTGCCGGGCTGTTCTATGTCGGTCTTGGCGGGTTCGTGATCATGGCGCTGCGCGGCGATGCGGTGATCGGTTGGCCGGTGCTGTTGATTCTGCTGCTGGGCGTGATCGGCACCGATGTTGGCGCCTACTTTACCGGACGCACCTTTGGCGGGCCCAAGATCGCGCCGTCGATCAGCCCGTCCAAGACCTGGTCCGGCCTGGTCGGCGGGATGCTGGGCGCGGGTTTGGCGACCTTCCTGGCGATCGAAATCGTCACGACGCGCCGCTTTGCCGATACGGTCCTTGGTTCCGGGGTCGACATGGCCGGGGGCGAACTGTTCCTGACCATGGGGACGGCCTGGCCCAGTCTGCTGGGCTGCATGGTAATCGGCGCGATCATTGCGGTGGTGGCGCAGACCGGAGATTTCTTTGAAAGCTGGATGAAACGCCGCGCCGGGGTCAAGGATTCAAGCAACCTTATCCCGGGCCACGGCGGCCTGTTCGACCGGGCGGACGGCATGCTGGCCGTTGCCTTCATGATCGGCCTGGTCTCGCTCTATTCCTACGTTTTTGGCGGATGAGCAGCCGCTCGCTCTCGATCCTGGGCGCGACCGGTTCGATCGGCGCCTCGACGCTGGACCTGATCCGGCGCGATCGGGATGCCTGGCGGATCGTGGCGCTGACGGCCAATTGCCAGGCGGCCGAACTGGCCGCGCTGGCCCGCGAATTCGGGGCCGAAGTGGCGGTCGTGGCCGATCCCGCCTACCTGCCGGAACTGCGGGCCGCGTTGGCAGGTACCGGAATTGGCTCGCTCGGCGGATCCGAAGCACTGGTCGAAGCGGCTTCTCGGCCGGCCGACCTCACGATTGCTGCGATCGTCGGCTGCGCCGGGTTGACCCCGACCATGGCCGCAATCGAACAGGGACGGACGGTCGCACTGGCCAACAAGGAGGCGCTGGTTTCTGCCGGTGACGTCATGACGGCTGCCGTGGCGCGGTGCGGAACAACGCTGCTCCCGGTCGATAGCGAGCATAACGCGATCTTCCAGTGCCTGGCGGGCAACGATCCGGCGCACGTCCGCTCGATCACTCTGACCGCCAGTGGCGGGCCGTTCCGCGAATGGAGCGCTCAGCAGCTGGCGGCAGCCACGCCGGCCCAGGCTGTCAAGCATCCCAACTGGACGATGGGCGCCAAGATCAGCGTCGACAGCGCGACGATGTTCAACAAGGGCCTCGAACTGATCGAGGCACATCACCTGTTCCCGGTCGGCCTGGAGAAACTGCGGATCGTGGTTCACCCGCAGTCGGTGGTTCATTCGATGGTCGAATACCGCGATGGATCGACCCTGGCGCAGCTTGGCCCCTCAGACATGCGGGTGCCGATCGCCTCGTGCCTGGCCTGGCCGCAGCGGATGGACACGCCCTGCGCGCCGCTTGATCTGGCAGCGCTGGGCGAGCTCAGCTTTCGGGCGCCCGATGAAGTGCGGTTTCCGGCCACGCGGATCTGCCGTGAAGCTGCCGAGGCGGGCGGGGCGGCTCCTGCTGTCCTCAACGCCGCAAACGAAGTTGCCGTTGCCGCATTTCTGGATGGACATATCTCGTTCACAGAGATTGCGGATAATGTGGCGCGAATGATGGATTGCGTGAACGACCTTTCGGCACCCGATGGGCTGGAAGACGTTCTGTGGATCGATCGCACCGCACGCCAGCGCGCGCGGTCCTTGCTGGAGCTTGCCTGAATTGATCGAAACTCCGTCGCTCTTTCTCACCCTTGCGGCCTTTCTGCTGCTGCTTGGCCCCCTGGTCGTCCTGCACGAGCTGGGACACTATCTGGCCGGGCGGATATTCGGCGTGCGGGCCGAGGCGTTCTCGATCGGGATCGGCAAGGAGCTGTGGCACCGGATCGACAAGCGCGGCACCCGCTGGCGCGTCGCGGCGATTCCGCTGGGCGGCTATGTCCAGTTTGCCGGTGATGCCGATGCCAGCAGCAAGCCGGACCCGGCGCCGGCCGGTGCTCCTGCGGAATCGCTCAAGGGCACCATGCCCGGTGCGCCGCTGTGGCAGCGCACGCTGATCGTGCTGGCGGGCCCTGCGGCCAATCTGCTGGTTGCCGTGGCGATTATCGCCGCCTTTGCAATGGCCTATGGCGTACCGTCCAACCCTGCGGTTGTTGGCGGCTTTGCCGACAAGAGCCCCGCGCGCGAGGCGGGACTGCAGGTGGGCGACCGGATTACCGCGATTGATGGCAGCCGGATGAAAGGCTTTGAAGACATTGCCGAAGCGGTGATGATCTACCCCAATCAGCAGGTCACCGTTTCGGTCGAGCGGGAGGGGCGCGACCTGACCTTTCCGGTTCGCCTGGCCGAACGGGTAGTGACCGACCGGTTCGGCAACGAAAGCCGCTATGGCATGCTCGGGATCGCGGGCGGGCAGCTTGAAATCCGCCAGGTCGGCCCGATCGAGGCGACCGGCTATGGCTTTGCCAAGAGCATGGCGATCGTGAAGACCATGGCGATCGGACTGAAGCAGATCATCACTGGCGAACGATCGGTCAAGGAGATGGGCGGACCGATCAAGATCGCCAAGTTTTCGGGCGAAAGGCTGTCGCTGGGCTGGCTGGCGTTCGTCGATTTCGCGGCCCTGATTTCAATTAATTTGGCATTCATCAACCTGCTGCCAATCCCCACCCTCGACGGTGGGCACCTGGCTTTCTACGCCGCGGAAGCAGTCCGCCGCAGACCGCTGGGAATCCGCAGTCAGGAATGGGCGTTCCGCACCGGCCTGGCCCTTGTGCTTGGCGTGGCGGCGTTCGTGACTTTGAACGACATCGCTTCGCTGTTCTTCAAATGACAGCCA
>JBJTMC010000200.1:0-14928 GCA_046063325.1 Novosphingobium sp. | reverse complement strand
GCGGGCGCGGTTGCTCAAGCTTGACGGGCTCGATCCGGTTATCACCCCCGAAGGGGGGCTGGAATGGGGCACACTGGCCGATGCGGCCCCCGACAGCGAACTGGTGTTCCTGGGGCTGCTAAGCGGCAAGGGCTGCTTTGCCGAAGTATCGCCCAGCCTGATCGGCTCGGTGGCGCCCGCAAATCCGCGACTGTGGGCAGCAATGACCAGCCTCGAGCCGGACGAACTGGCCTGCTACGGCGCGGCCCGCAGCCTGGTCGATTGGCACGCCCGGCACCGCTATTGCGCGCGCTGCGGCAACCCGACCGTGCTGGCCAAGGGCGGGTGGCAGCGCAGCTGCACCAACGATGTCTGCAAGGCCGAGCATTTCCCCCGGGTTGATCCGGTCACCATCATGCTGGTCGAACATGATGGCCGCTTGCTGCTGGGCCGCCAGCCGCGCTTTCCGCCGCGCCGCTTTTCCGCGCTGGCCGGGTTTGTCGAGCCGGGCGAAAGCATCGAGGAAGCCGTAGCCCGCGAAGTGCTGGAGGAAGCCGGGGTTGCGGTCGGCAGTGTCCGCTATATCGCTAGCCAGCCTTGGCCGTTCCCGTCCAGCCTGATGATCGGCTGTTATGCGCAGGCGCTGGACGACGTGCTGACGGTTGACCGGACCGAACTGGAAGAGGCCGACTGGTTCACCCGCGAAGAGGTGGCCGCGGCCATGCGCGGGGACGAGGACGGACGGTTCCTCGCTCCGCCGCCCCAGGCGATTGCCCATCACCTTTTGAAATGGTGGATTGACCAATGACTCAGCCCGCTAAACTGACGATCGACATCTATTCCGACGTGATGTGCCCGTGGTACATCATCGGCTATTCGCAGCTGCAACAGGGCCTGGCGCAGCTTGAGGGCGAGATCGAGGCCGAGGTGCGCTGGCTGCCGTTTGAGCTGAACCCGGAAATGCCCGCGGAAGGCGAGGACTGGCGCGACCACGTGCAGCGCAAATACGGTCGCAGCCTGGAGGAATCGTCCGATAATCGCGCCCGCCTGCTCGAATTCGGGGACCGCGCCGGATACGATTTTCGCTGGCATGGCGAAGGCGAGGAGCCTTCGACCCGGATCTGGAACACCTTTGCCGCGCACAAACTGCTCAAGTGGGCTTTGATTGAGGCCGGGGCGGACAAACAGAGCGAGCTGAAGCGCGCATTGTTCGATGCCCATTTCCAGCAGCGCCGCAACGTGTCCGATCCCGAAGTGTTGGCCGATGTGGCGGCGTCGATCGGGCTCGATCCCGACGGGGCCCGTGCCGCAATCGCCGACGAGGCGCTGGGCCAGATCGTCAGGCGCGAGGAATCGGCGGCCTGGGACATGAACATTTCCGGGGTTCCGGCGATGATCGTCCAGGGCAAGTTCCTGATCCCCGGCGCGCAAGAGCCCGACGTCTATGCCAATGCCCTGCGGCGGGTGGTGGCGAAGGGGCTCTAGCCCGCCAGCAACTTCACGCCGGACAGCATCAGCACCCCGGCCAGGGCCGGACGCAGCAGGTTGTCGGGCGCGCGGCTGGCCAGCAGGCTGCCGGCGATGACCCCGGGGATCGATCCGGCCAGCAGGTTGAGCAGAAGCGCAAAGTCAACCCCGCCGATGATCCAGTGACCGAACCCGGCGATGAGCGCCAGCGGCACGGCGTGGGCAATGTCCGATCCGATCAGCCGCAGCACCGGCAACCGCCGGTAGAGCATCAGCAGCACCGTCATCCCGATCGCCCCGGCTCCGATCGACGAAATCGTGACCAGCACCCCCAGAGTTGCGCCCAGCGCCACAGTGGGAAGCAGGGCGTGGTCGCTCAGCACCGGCGGATGGTGGGTCGCGCCGTAGGCAAGCAAACGGCGCTGAAACAGGATCCCGATCGCGGTCAGGATCAGCATCACGCCCAGCACCAGCATGATCAGGTGGCTGGTATCCTTGCCGACCTTGAGGAAGGTGTTGAGCGCGAGCAGGGTCAGCACGGCGGCGGGCAAGCTGCCGGTGGCAAGGCGGCGGACAATCTTCCAGTCAACGGTCTCGCGCATGCCGTGGACCGTGCTGCCAACAGTCTTGGTGATCGCGGCATAGAGCAGATCGGTGCCGACCGCGGTCTGGGGACTGACGCCGAACACCAGGACCAGCAAAGGCGTCATCAGCGATCCGCCGCCGACCCCGGTCAGGCCGACCAGGAAGCCGACCAGCAGACCAGCCGCAGCGTGGGGAAGATCGAAGGCGCCGAACAAGTGCATGGTCTTCTGGGTCTCCCGCTCATGCCCCCTGGGTTGAAACGCCCCGATGCCATGAAGCCTGCCGCAGCCATAGCGAACAATCCCGTCAACCGGGAAAGCAAAACTTCATGCGTAAATCGGTGCCTTGATCAGACCAGGCCGAGCCGGGCCAGTTCGCTTGCCAATCCGCCGGGCATGGCTTCGCCCGCTTCCTCGCCCGCTGCCAGGTCGATCGGGGCGTCCTGATCCTCCAGATAGCGCCAACCCTGATGGGCGCGCTTGGGGCGGGGATGGACTGGGATCAGCGCGGTTGAAATGACGATGTGGGTCTTGCCGCCCTCGGCTTCGGTGAAACCCAGGATCGGGCTGCGCATCACCAGTTGGTGCTTGTAGATCCAGAACAGCGAACCGCCGGCCAGGATCTCTTCGTGCCGCTTTGGCAGGTAACGCGTGGTCAGCCGTGCTTCCTCGCCGCGGTTCGCGAACCAGGCGCGCATGTCCTCGAGCGAGGTTGCGCCATAGGCCACCTTGGTCAGATGCAGCGCCATCAGGCGAGCCCGCTCAGCACCGCCAGACCGAGGAACGAGAAGAAGCCCATCACGTCGGTCGCCATGGTTACAAATACCGCGGAGGATACCGCAGGGTCGATCTTGAGCCGGTCCAGGGTCAAGGGGACGAGGATCCCGGCCAGCCCCGCGACCAGGTTGTTGATCAGCATTGCCGCGGCGATCACCCCGCCCAGCAGCGGATTGGCATAGATCAGCGCCACTCCCGTTCCGACCAGCACCCCCAACGAAAGCCCGTTGGCGCTGGCAATGGCGAATTCGCGCCCGATCATCCGCCAGGTGTTGGAACTGGTCAGCTGGTTGGTGGCCAGCGCGCGGACGATCACCGCCAGGGTCTGGGTTCCGGCATTGCCGCCCATGCCCGAAACGATCGGCATCAGCACCGCCAGCACCGCATAGCGGGCGATCGCGCCCTGGAACAATCCGACCACGCTGGCCGCGATCATCGCAGTGCCCAGGTTGACCACCAGCCAGGTCAGGCGGGTGCGGATCGTGGTCTGGATCGGTTCGTTGATGTCCCCATCGCCCGCGCCGGACAGCAGCAGCACGTCCTCGCCGGCTTCTTCCTGGATGATGTGGACCACGTCATCGACCGTGATCTGGCCGACCAGACGGCCATGGTCATCAACCACCGCGGCGCTGATCAGCGCGTATTTCTGAAAGCGAAGGGCAACCTCTTCCTGGTCCATCGTCACCGGGATCAGGGTCTGGTCGCGCTTCATCACATCGGTCAGCGCGATGTGGCGCGGGGTCCGCAAGATCCAGCTGAGCTGGCAGGTGCCGAGTGGGTGGTGGCGCGCATCGACGATGAACACTTCCCAGAACTCGGTCGCAAGATCGCGGTCTTCGCGAAGGAAGTCGATCAGGTCGCCGACGCTCATGTGTTCGGGCACCGCAACCAGGTCGCGGCTCATCAGGCGGCCCGCGGACTCTTCCGGATAGGACAGCGCGGTCTCGATCGCGGCGCGGTCCTCCGGCTCCATCTCGGCCAGGACGGCCTGCTGGTCCTCTTCGTCGAGGTCTTCCAGCATCGCCACCGCGTCATCGGTGTCGAGCTGTTCGGCAATGTCCGCGACCTCGCCCGCGGGGAGCGATTCGACCAGGAGTTCGCGGACGTGATCGTTGAGCTCGGCGAAAACCTCGCTGCCCATCAAGTCGGTGATCGCGCTGGCCAGCGCCGGGCGTTCGTCGGCGTCGAGCAGTTCGAACAGGTCGGCGATGTCGGCTGGGTGGAGCGGCTCGACCAGGTTGTAGACCTCGTCGGTCTCTCCCGCTTCGAGTGCTTCGCGGACCTTGCGGACAAAGTCCTTCTTCAGGGTGTTCTCTTCGTCCAGGCTATCGTCCACGCGCACAGCTTCGCCCGACGTATCGGCGTCGTGCTGGGTCAGCTCGGGAGCGAGGTCATCGGGAGTCATCGGCGCCGGTCTAGGCCGGTCAAAGGCAAATGCAACCGCCCAAAGGTTCAAGGCGTGACTTTGTCCGCAGGCCCCCTATATCAGCCCGCAAATTGCAGGAGATACCCATGGCCGAATACCTTACACTCAATCTCAGCAGCGGCGGCGACGTCAAGATCAAGCTGCGTCCGGACCTGGCTCCGGGTCATGTCGCACGGATCGTCGAGCTGGCGAGCGAAGGCTTCTACGACGGGGTGAAGTTCCACCGCGTGATCCCCGGCTTCATGGCCCAGGGCGGTTGCCCGAACGGCACCGGGATGGGCGGATCGTCCAAGCCCGACCTTCAGGCCGAATTCAACAACGAACCGCATGTGCGCGGGGTCTGCTCGATGGCGCGGACCAACGCGCCGCACTCGGCCAACAGCCAGTTTTTCATCTGCTTTGATGATGCGACCTTCCTTGATCGTCAGTACACGGTCTGGGGCGTCGTTGAAGAAGGCATGGAACACGTCGACGCGCTGCCCAAGGGTGAGCCGCCGCGCGAACCGGGCGTGATCGTTAAGGCGACCGTCAGCTGAGAACGCTGCCGATCGGCAAAGGCAAAGGGGCGGGGGAAACCTCGCCCCTAGTCATTTGGGCATGCGTCATTTGGGCATGCGTCATTTGGGCTTGCGTCATTTGGGCTTGCGTCGTTTCGGCCTACTTGAACAGCTTCGAGACCGTATCGATGCCATCGACGATATCGTCGAGGCCGACCCTGGTTCCGTCGCCGCCAAACGTGGTCCGCTCGCTCGGCAGATTGGCTTCTTCCAGCACGGTGCGGCTGAGGCGACGGAACGGCAGCGACTGGATCCAGACCTTGCCCGGCCCGGTCAGCCGTGCAAACAGCCAGCCTTCGCCGCCGACCAGGGTGTTCTTTGCTTCGCGGTAAAGCGCGCTCATCGCGCCGCCCGGACCGCCGCCGACATTTTCGGTATCGAACCGCACGCCGGGTTCGAACGCGGCGATGCACCCGGCATCGACGTGGAGCTGCTCGCCGTCCTTGAGTTGGCGTTCGATCAGGGTGCCGCCGACGTGGACGAAGGCCCAGCCGGTGCCGCTCAGTTCCTGGAGGACAAAGCCTTCGCCGCCTTCCATCCCGGTCCAGAGTCCGGCCCAGCGAACCGACACCGAGATGCCCTTGGCCGCGGCAAGGAAAGCACCGCGCTGGCAGACCAGTTTCCCGCCCATCTCTTCCAATCGCACCGGCAGAACATGTCCGGGGGTGCGACCGCCCAGCGCCAGGCGGGCCTTGCCGCCGCCGCCGGAATGCCGGAACTCACCCAGAAACAGGTTCTCGCCACCGATCAGGTTGGTTCCGGCCGACATGATTGTGCCGAACAGGCCCTTGTCACTGCCATCGCCAAGGATCGCCTCGAAGCAAACCCGCGAGTCCTTCCAGATCATCGCGCCGTTTTCGGCGATCACGGCCTCGCCCGGATCAAGCTCGACTTCGAGGTATTGGGTATCGGTGCCGCCGATCTCGAAATCGATATCGTTGATCAGCGGCGTCTCGGGGGCCTGCTGTTCGGGCGCCATAGATTGCGCGGCGTCGTATTCGGCACTGCGCCGCGCCCGTTCCTGCGCGATGAATTCCTGCGCCGCACTGCTCAGGGTAAAGGAATCGCTGGCCGGACGGGGGGCACCCGACGCGACCCTTCGGCCAAAACCGAACCCGCTGCGCTGCGGCGGTACGCCAACGTAATCGTTCATGCTTGCCATCCCCATCCGGCTGCAACACCACGGGGTCTAGCGGCAAAAGCCTAAACCATTGCTAAGCGGCAGGAATGGGGATTCGTCGCGCTTTCAGGATCTTGACCGGCGGGCTGAGCATCTGCCCCTTCATCACGCCCTGGCCCAGGGTGGCGCTGCGCGGCGCCTCGAATATCTTGCGCGCCACGTCCATGCCGGAAACCACCTGGCCGAACGCGGCATAGCCAGCGCGGGCTTCGGGATCGGGCGAATCGGGCACCGCGTCGAACCCCGACAGGTCGCTCATCATGATCGAGAAGTCGGACTGCCCGGTGCCCGGCGCGTTGCGGGCGAGCGAAAGGGTCCCGGTCTTGTGCTTGATCCCGGTCTGGCTGGTCGGCTCGTGTGCGATCGGCTTCAGCAGCTTGGCCCCGTCGCGGACCCCGGCCTGGATCAGCCCGTTGGGCTGGGTGCCCCAATCAAGCTTCATCGCCCGGTAGAACGCCTGTCCGTTATAGCGCCCGCTATCGACATAACGGACGAAGTTCTCGACCGTGATCGGCGCGTGCTTGTGATCAAGATCGACCGTGATCGTTCCCAGTTCGGTCACCAGCTCGACGCGCACCACATCGGGCAACGGGGCAGGTGGCGGAGGCGGCGCGGCCCTTTTCGGTCGGGCTTTGGTCGCGCCGGTCAGCGCAATCAGCGCGGCGGGCAGGGCGGCGAGGACGAATCGGCGTTTCATGCGCCGATGATGCCCTTTAGTCCGCGTTTTGCCAGCTACTTCCGTTTGGCCATACGCGGACGGTAACTGCCCGTCAGGGTTACGCCAACACCACCGCACTGGCCATTGTCATCCAGCTTCCAACCGCCGGGCTGACGGGTGAAGTCGATCTTGCAGGAGTATTCATCGCCCGGTTCGGCGCTGTAGTGGCCCCGCCCGCCGGTCAGCTGCACTACCCCGTCGATGCTGCCTTCGTTGGCGGTGACAAACCGGCCGCGCCGGTCGAGCACCATGTGGATCGCATTGGCCGAGAAGGCATACCATCCATTGCCGATCGGGGCGATTTCCAGTCCAGCGGTGTCGTACCTGGCGGGCCGGTCAAATCCGGCTCCGAAACCGGCTGGCGCAGGAAACCCGGGCCAATCGGAGAACGCTTGCCGCAAGCAGGCCTTGTCGGTGCCGCATTGATCGCGGCGCGCCAGCCAGTCCTTTTGCTGGGCTATGGCAATCTGGTTTTGCTTGCGCTGGACCGGATAGAACATCGCGATCGCCCGGTCCCAGGCCGCGAGTTCCGGGTCGGCGCAGATCGCGACTTCCGCGGGCGTCAGCGTACCCGAACACGAAAACGAGGGGGTATTGGCGGGGCCTGCCGCCCCAAGCAGCAGCCAGACAAACGGGGCGGCCAGCGCTCTCAAAGTCCCGCTTTCACCAGCCAATCGTGGAAGATCCGCACGGCCCGAACTTCCAGCGCGTGGGGACGACAGATGAACCAGTAGGAGTAGGGGCTTTCGACTTCGATATCGAACAGCTTGGCAAGGCGCGGATCGTGGGCGCGGCGAAAGTGATCGTCGTGCATGATCGCCACGCCCAGGCCGTTGGCCGCGCCTTCAAGGATCATCTGGCCGGAATCGAAATGATCGACCGCGGCGGGTTCAAGGTCGGGCATCCCCAGCGCCTGCTTCCACGCCACGAAACTGTCCGGCAGTTCGGTGTGGATCAGGAAGGTCTGGCGTGACAGGGTTTCCTTGTCGGGACTGGTGCCGATCTCCTCGGCCAGGGCCCTGGACGTAAAGGCATAGACCCGGTTGTGATCGAGCCGCACCGAATGAAACGCCGGGTCGGGCTGATGCGCCAACACGATCGCGGCGTCCAGCGTGTCGCCAACCCGCGATTCAAGGTGCGGGCTGGTATCGATATCGATGTGCAGGCGCGGGTGGGCCTTGCGCAGTTCGGGCAGGCGCGGAAACAGCCGCTGGGTGCCGAACAGCGGCAGCACGCCAAGGTGCAGGCGCAGCAGCTTGCTGTTCTCCACCTGGCCTTCGACCGCGGTTGCCAGTTCGTCAAACTTCGGGCCGACCGCGGCGTAGAAGGCCTGGCCATCGTCGGTCAGTTTCATCGCCTGGTGCTGGCGGGTGAACAGCCGCTTGCCGATGAACTCCTCAAGCGCGGAGACGCGGCGCGACAGGGCCGATGGCGACAGGCCAAGCTCGTCCGCCGCGGCCCGGGCCGAGCCGAGCCGGACGATCCGCACGAAAGCCTCGATCGCGCGCAGCGGGGGAAGACGGCGGATGGCCAAGCGCCCTAGTCCTCGGCCGTTTCGGGCTGGACCGGGGGATGCAGTCGCAGCCGCGTAACCCGCTTGTCGTCGCCGCCAATTACTTCCAGATGCCAGCCGCTGTCATGGGCCAGCACCGCGCCGACCTGCGGAACCTGCCCTGCCAGCACGAAGGCAAGCCCGCCCAGCGTATCGACATCCTCTTCGATTTCGGCCAGCCGGGCGTCGATCCGCTCACCCACGTCGTCAAGCTCGGCGCGGGCATCGGCTTCCCACAGGCCGTCGTCCAGCGGGATCAGCAGCTCGGTTGGGGCATCGTCATGCTCATCCTCGATCTCGCCGGTGATTTCCTCGACCAGGTCCTCGATCGTGATGATCCCGTCTGTGCCCGAATATTCATCGACCACCACGGCCAGATGGGTGCGGCTGGCGCGCATGTCGTTCAGGACGTCCAGCGCATTGCGGGCCTGGGGCACGAACAGGGGTTGGCGCATCAGCTGGGTCCAGTCCTTGGGCGCCTTTCCTTCGGCCAGATAGGTAAAGACGTCCTTGATCAGGATCATGCCGACCACCTCGTCGAGCGTTTCGGCATAGACCGGCAGGCGCGAGTGGCCGTGCTCGGAAAAGGCATCGACCACCTCTTCCCAGTTGGCGCTTTTGGGGATCGCGATGATCTGGCCGCGCGGGATCGCCACGTCATCGGCATCATGCTCGGAAAAGTGCAACAGATTGCGCAGCATCTGCCGCTCAAGCGGGGAAAGATCACCGTTGCCGCCGGTGTCGGAGGTGTCTTCCTCGTGCTCGTCGATCGCCTCTTCCAGCTGGGCGCGCAGCGACTGGTCGGCATCGCTCCCGCGCAGGAAGCGCCGCACCATGCGGGACAGCAGGCTTCTACTGTCCCCGTCTCCGGAAGGTAAATCGGCCATCGCCCCTTGCTTCAGCCTCTAGGTCAGATCGTGGTCGCCATATGGGTCGGCAATGCCCATCTGCGCAAGCGCCTTTATTTCGAGATTTTCCATCGTCCGGGCGTCTTCGGGCGAGGTTTCGTGATCGTATCCCGCCAGGTGGAGCAGGCCGTGGACAATCAGGTGCACAGCGTGATGTTCAAGGCTTAGGCCCTTGTCCGCCGCCTCGCGCGTGCAGGTTTCGAGCGCGAGGGCAATGTCGCCGAGCAATTCGGGCGGTCCACCGGCTGGCAAGGCAAGCAAGTCTGCCCGCTCAAGCATCGGGAACGACAGCACGTTGGTCGGCTTGTCCTTGCCGCGCCATTCGCGGTTGAGCGCGTGGACTTCGGCGTCGTCAGAGAACAGCAGCGAGGCGGATAGGCGCGGGTTGCCGAGTTCGGGCGCAACCGCGGCAAGAGCGGCACTGGCGCGCTCGGCCAGCGTTTCCCAGTCCGGCGGGGACGGCCAGGCGGCCTCGATGGAAATTTCGAGATTCATTGATTCCCATTTTCAGCTCGTGGAAAGTCTAGTCGAAGCTTTCCAGATCACGTTTCCGTGCAGCGCGTTCAGCTTTTGCCCGCAACCATCCTCGGATCATCGCCGCAACCAGCAGGAGCGGTACGGCCAGCGCACCTAGCAATAGGATCCCGGATAGCAAAGCCAACTCTGCTTACCCCTCCTGCCCCTCATAAGCCTCGACGATCCGGCCGACGATCGGATGGCGGACCACGTCGGCTACGGTGAACCGGGTTATCGCGATTCCGTCCACGCCTTCCAGCCGGGCGACCGCGTCGTTCAGACCGCTCATCGCCGGGCCGCCGGGAATGTCGACCTGTTTGGGATCGCCGCACACCACCATGCGGCTGTTCATGCCGAACCGGGTCAGGAACATTTTCATCTGCTCGCGCGTGGTGTTCTGCGCTTCGTCGAGGATGATGAAGCTGTCTGCCAGGGTCCGGCCGCGCATGAAGGCGATCGGGGCGATCTCGATCTCGCCACTGGCAAGCCGTCGTTCGACCTGTTCAGGCGGCATGCAATCGTAGAGCGCGTCGTACAGCGGGCGCAGATAGGGATCGACCTTTTCCTTCATGTCGCCGGGCAGGAAGCCCAGCCGTTCCCCGGCTTCAACCGCCGGGCGCGACAGGATCAGGCGCTGGACGCTGCCGGTGATCAGCTGGCTGACCGCCTGGGCCACCGCGACATAGGTCTTGCCGGTGCCGGCCGGGCCGAGCGCGAAGATCACGTCCTTGGCTGCAAGCGCGCGCATGTATTCGATCTGGGTTGCGCTGCGCGGAACGATTGTTTTCTTGCGGGTGCGGATCATGATCGGCGGGGCGCCGTCATCCCCGCTGACAATTCCTTCCAGCGTCGGTTCGGCCGACATGACGATGATCGAATCGACCGCGCCGGGATCAAGCTCCTCGCCTTTCATCAGGCGCTGGTGCATCGACTTCAGCACGTCGCGGGCGCGGGCCACACTGTCTTCCGGCCCTTCGATCTGGACCCGGTTGCCGCGGGCCGAAATGAACACGCCCAGCCGGTTCTCGATCAGGACAAGGTTGGCGTCGAACTGTCCGAACAGGGCGCTCAGGATCGTCGCCTCTTCGAACTCAAGCGCCGCCCGGGCACGGGTGGGGGCGGAACGGATCTGCGCCTCGTCATAGGCGCGGGCAGGTTTGCGGGCCATAAGGGGTTAGGACGCGCTCCTTTCAATCGGAACCAAGGCGGTCCCTGATTCGGAAGGATAAGCGCCCCGGTGCCGCGCGCAAGCGAGGGCAGGGCAGGCGGCGGTGGAAAAGCAGTCAGACGTGGGCTGGATGCAACACCCGGGCGGCAAGCGAATTGGGCCCGGCCGCGACCAGCTCAACCTCCACCAGATCGCCAATCGCGGCCTCTCCGGTAAAGTGGACCGATTGCAACCACGGCGACTTGCCAAGCCACTGGCCTTCGTATTTGCCCCGCCGTTCGACCAGAACGGTGCAGCGCCTGCCGACCGTGGCCTGGTTGAAGGCAAGCTGTGAGGCGTTGAGCGCGGCCTGCAGGCGCTGGAGCCGTTCGCCCATCACTTCGACCGGAACCTGATCCTCCATCGTCGCGGCGGGCGTGCCTGGACGTGCGGAATACTTGAAGCTGAAGCACTGCGCATAGCCGACCTGCTCGACCAGCCGCAGCGTGTCGGCGAATTCGGCATCGGTTTCGCCGGGGAAGCCGACGATGAAATCGCCGGACAGGGCAATGTCGGGCCGCACGGCGCGGACCGTGTCGAGCACCCGCAGATAGCTTTCGGCGGTGTGGCTGCGGTTCATCGCCTTGAGCACACGGTCGTTTCCGGCCTGGACCGGCAGGTGCAGGAACGGCATGAGTTTTTCGATGTCGCGGTGGGCTTCGATCAGCCCATCGGTCATGTCGTTGGGATGGCTGGTGGTGTAGCGAATTCGCGCTAGATCAGGGATTAACGCCAGTTCCTCAACCAGTCTCTCAAGACCGCGCCCATCCGCATCCCGCCAGGCGTTGACGTTCTGCCCAAGCAGAGTGATCTCGCGCGCACCGGCATCGACCAGTTTCTTCGCTTCATCGACCAGATCGCTGAATGGACGCGAAATTTCCGCCCCTCGGGTATAGGGGACCACGCAATAGGTGCAGAACTTGTCGCAGCCTTCCTGCACCGTCAGGAAAGCGCTGGGGCCAACTTTGCGGCGCGCGGGCAAGGCATCGAACTTGGTTTCGACCGGCATGTCCGTATCGACCGAGCGGCGGCCTTCGACCGCGTCGGCGATCATGGCGGGCAGACGGTGATAGGCTTGCGGGCCGACCACCATGCTGACCGCGGGCGCGCGGGCCATGATTTCCTCGCCCTCGGCCTGGGCGACGCAGCCTGCCACCGCGATCAACGGAGCGGTGCCGTCTTCGCGGTTCCATTCCTTGGCAATGCGGCCGATATCGGAATAGACCTTTTCGGCAGCCTTCTCGCGGATGTGGCAGGTGTTCAGAACCACCAGATCCGCCTGTTCGCCTTCGGGTGCCGGTACGATCCCTTCGGCGGCCAGCAGTTCGGCCATGCGTTCGCCATCATAGACGTTCATCTGGCAGCCGAAGCTTTTGACCCGGTAGGTCCTGGGGGGCGGGGTTTGGGGGGGCATGGGCCGCGCCGATACGGCAAAACGGTGCGAATTTGAAGCGCTATGCTGCCTGGGCGCTATTGCGCCTTGCGGACGAAGGGATAGCGCAGTTGCTTGAGATAGCCCTTGGGCACCTCTTCAACCACGCCGTAACCCGATGGCCAGGCGCTGTCGGGGAAATAGAAAGTGCCGAAAATCCGGTCGATCACCGGAAAGTGGACCGCAAAGTTCTTGTCGTAGCCTTCTTCCTCGATGGCATGGTGCCAATGGTGAAAACGCGGAACGACCACGAACTGGCCCAGTCGGTTGAAATCCCCACGCAGATTGGCGTGCACGAGCGAGGCATAGACATAGACCAGTCCGACGTAGGCCTGCATCACCGAGGGGAGGAAGCCGAACGTCAGCAGTGGCAACGAGGTGACGCCGCGCAGCAGGATGATCTCCACGAAATGCATCCGCGCCCCGGCCAGCCAGTCCATCGACCGCGCGCTGTGATGCACCGCATGGAAGCCCCACAGGAATGGCACGGTATGGAACAGGCGATGGAACCAGTATTGCGCGATGTCGGTCAGCACCATGGCGAGAGCGAACTGAACCAGCCACGGCAATGACGAAATGGTCTCGCGCAGGCCGTTGAGCCAGGGCGAATGGGTGTTGACGAAGCCTGAAGGCGCCAGCGCGAGAAAGGTGATGACCTGCACCAGCATCGAACTGACCAGGTAGTAGAACAGGTCTTCGCTCCATTCGGGTCGGAACAGGCGCTGATCACGAAGGCGTGGGAATATCCGCTCGATCGGGGCGAACATCAGCCCCGTGGCGATCATGTTCACGGCGAAGAAGTCGAGCCCGAAGAAAATCCCCCAGTCGTTCGATTCGCGTGGCTGCACGTTCGCCCCGCCCAGAATCGTCGCTGCGATCACGATGATCAGCGCGGTAAAGCCCATCACCTTGCGCGGCCGCAGCAACAGGCTGAGCAGCGACAAGGCGTAGGCCGCGAGCAAGATGACATGGACCAGCAGGCGGAAATTCGGCCAGGCGTGCAGCGGGCCAAGTTCGGGCGTCGCAAAGCTCATCTGCCAGCGCAGTGCGGCGACAAAACAGAGGCCGGCCAGGGCCAGAACAATGGCAAAAAAGCCCGACAACCAACCCGAACCGAAACGGCGGACCTCTGGCGCGGATTCGAGATCGTGGACGAGCTGTTTGCGGAAGCTTTTCATGCCGCTCCTGTAAGCATGACCAGGATGTTAAATGTTTAACGCCCGCATGATCGCGTCGCGCGCTGCCGCGGATATGGTCTTGCGGTTGTTGAGTTGCTCACCGGCAAGCGGGGGAAGAAACTGAACGACCACCGGAACCGGGCGGCGGCGAGCCAGGATGCGCAGAAAGTTGTCGAGGCCGTGCTCTTCCCCGATCCAGGCAATCGCCGCGGCTTCGGGGCCGTAGTCGAGCAGGACCGGCTGAACCGAAATCCCTTCGGGCAGTGGCTCGAATGCGGAGAGCAGCGAGCTTTTGAAGGGGAGGAGGCCGGTGCCGTCGCTGGTCGTGCCTTCGGGGAAGATCGCAAGGGCGCGGGTATCGGCGAGCGCGGTGCGAACCTGCTCGATCTGTTCGGCCACGCTGGAGCGGTCGTGGCGGGCGACAAAGACCGTGTCGTTCATCTTGCACAGCCACTTGAGCAGCGGCATCGACGCCAGTCCGTCGTGCCCGACAAAGGCCGCGCCGGTGACATAACTGATCGCCGGAATATCGATCCAGCTGACGTGGTTGGCGATCAGGAAGACCGGACCGGCAGGAGCCGGGCCGTTCGCCCGCACCTCTATCCCGGCGATGGTCGCCACGCCGCCCAGGAACACCCGCGGCCAGGGATTGATCAGGCCAAGCACGCGGTAGACATAGAAGCACGGGATGCAGACCAGCAGCAGGACGATCATTGCCGCCAGCCGCAGCGTTACTCTCGCCCAGGCCCGAAGCGAAAGCTGGCGCGGCATGGAAAGGGTAGCGGCCACTGGCGGATCAACCCTCGCGGTCGAGCCTGACGCCGTACAGTTCCATCCGGTGATCGACCAGCCGGTAGCCCAGTTTCTCGGCGATCTGGCGCTGCAGCGCTTCCAGTTCGGGATCGACGAATTCGATCACCTTGCCGGTCTCAACGTCGATCAGGTGATCGTGGTGCGCTTCGGGAGCAGCCTCATAGCGCGAGCGGCCGTCGCCGAAATCGTGGCGTTCGAGGATCCCGGCCTCTTCGAAAAGGCGCACGGTGCGATAGACCGTGGCGATCGAGATCTTGGGATCGATCGCCGAGGCGCGTTCGTGCAGGCTTTCAACGTCCGGGTGGTCGGTCGCTTCAGACAGGACCCGCGCAATCACGCGGCGCTGGTCGGTTATCCTCAGGCCGCGGTCGGCGCAAAGGGCTTCAATGTCGATACTCTGTTGCACCTGGGTTCCGTCCAGAAAAAGAAACGCCCGCCGATCATAGACCGGCGGGGCGATTCTTCAACTGCGACCCGAAACTGTTATTTTCGGGTAAGGTGTTCGATCAAGAGGCCTTCTTGCGGCCCCGCTTCTGGCCCGGCTTGCGGCCAAGGCCGATCTTCTTGGCCAGATCGCGGCGCTTTTCCGCATAGTTGGGCGCGACCATCGGATAGTCGGCGGGCAGGTTCCAGC
>JBJTMC010000199.1:0-2755 GCA_046063325.1 Novosphingobium sp. | reverse complement strand
CAGCATCACCCGCGACGTTTCGGGTGAGGGGGTGCAGCAGGCGCTGCTCAAGCTGATGGAAGGCACCACGGCCTCGGTGCCCCCGCAGGGCGGGCGCAAGCATCCGCAGCAGGAATTCCTCCAGGTCGATACCACCAACATCCTGTTCATCTGCGGCGGAGCCTTCGCCGGGCTCGACAAGATCATTGCCGACCGGCTGCAAAAGCGCTCGATCGGGTTCGGCGCGCATGTCGCCGACCCGGACAAGCGCCGGGTGGGCGAACTGCTCCAGAAGGCCGAGCCGGAAGATCTCCTCAAGTTCGGGCTGATCCCCGAATTCGTCGGGCGCCTGCCGGTGATCGCGACGCTTGAAGACCTGGATATCGAGGCCCTGGTCAAGATCCTGAGCGAACCGAAGAACGCGCTGATCAAGCAGTACGCGCGGCTGTTCGACCTGGAAGACGTGGCGCTGACCTTCACCGACGATGCGCTTGAGGCGATTGCCAAGCGCGCGATCGAACGCAAGACCGGTGCGCGCGGGCTGCGCTCGATCGTCGAAGGGCTGCTGCTCGACACGATGTTCGACATCCCGACCGAACAGGGCATCGCCGAAGTGGTGGTGGACAAGGACGTGGTCGAAGGCCGCAAGGAACCTGTGCGCGTGCTCAAGGGCAAGGAAGAGGCGGCCTGAGGGTCGTCTCTCCAGGCCCAAAAAGCAGACAATTCGGCACGATAATAGCGATTTAACCAGACTTAGCTACATCTCATGGCAGCCAGAATTGGAGGACTGCCATGGACCGAAAGCACGTCATCGCCCTGAGTGCACTTTGCGCGCTTCCATTGCTGATCGCGGCGTCGGCCAGCGATACACAGGACGATTCGCGCTACACCCGCGTTACCGTTTCCGGGGTCGGCTATTCCAGCCAGATCGAGGAAACGACCACGATAACCGCTGGCGCGGATTCGTTCGCGACCAGCGCATCTGGGGCCATGCGGGATAATGCCAGCAGCATGGACCGCTTGCGCAGCCGCCTCGCTGGGCTGGGCGTCAGCAAGGATGATTTCCGCACCGCGTCGTTCCAGTTTCGGCAAGGCCGAAATCCGGAGCCCAACAGCGATGAGCGCGGCTTTGTCGTTTCCCATCAGCTGACGATCGTCGTGCGCAATCCCGACAAGGTCGGACAAGTGCTCGATGCATTGGCCGCCGCCGGGGCGACCAACCTTGGGGTGCAGCGCGGCTGGGGCTATGGCGGCGACATTGACCCCAAGAGCCTGCACGAAGCCCGGGGAGAGGCGATCCGCGATGCCCAGGTCAAGGCCGAGGATTATGCCCGCGCGCTCAACATGAAAGTGCGCCGGGTGGTGTCAGTCAACGATCAGTTTTCCTATGTCCGGGATGCGCCCGCACCGGTTGCGCGGTTTGGTATTGCCGATGCCGAGACAAAAATTGACAAGCGGCCTTCGACGGTGCTTGCCAACGTGGGAATGGTGTTCGAGCTGGAGAAATAGGCGACCTAATCCCGGTCAGCCGTCTGTTCGCATTTCCCGAAATCGGCGCTGGCCGTTTCGGCCTGGATCCAGGCCCGGGCGAACAGCGCATCGCGGCTGGCCGTGCCGGACAGGTCGTATTGCATGGTTCCGGCGGAACGACCCTTGCGATCGCGCAGAGCCAGGTCAATCCGGCCGGGCAGCCGGTCGGCGGCGGCGATCGTCCCGGTTCGCGCGGCGGTTCCCGGCATATCCGGCACCAGCGGCAGCGCGGCCAGGGTCACGGGCCGGGCCGGGCCTGCGTCAAGGCTTGCGGTGGCGGTCAGCTGGTCAAGCCGCGCCTGGAGCCTGCTGGCGGGGGACGGCTTCCGGAAATCGGAAAAGACGCTCAGGCTAACCACTATCGCGCCTGGCGCGCCAAGCGAGCCTTTGGCCGCGGCATCATAGGGAACGTAGAGCGACAGTTCGGGCTGCTCGAACCCGCCTTTGAGCGTGGTCGAAGCGAGCGGCGGATCCCAGGTGGCATAGCTGGCCACGCGGCTGCCGTCCGGTTCGATGTGGATCAAGACGCCGACGGCTTCGCCGCGGCCACCCTCAGCCCGACCCGAGCAGACGAACTGCGGGGAGGGTTGGGCGGCAGCGGGCTGAATGCCGAGCGCCGCCGCCAGCAAGAGCAGTCCGTGCCGCATCAGATCGCCTGGTGGAAGACCACCTCGCCGTCCTTGGCGACGCTCATGTCCTTCTGCACGCTTTTCTGCAGCAGCCAGCTGCCGCTCCGCTGGACCCAGGTATCATCCGAGATCACCGTGATTTCGAGCGTCATCTCGGCGCCGTCTTCGCTTGGCCGCTTCATGTGCATGGTCATCTGGCTTTCGACCGCGGCGCTGTCTCCGGCAACGGTCAGCTTCAGCACCTTGTTCTGCGGCGGATCGACCCCTTCCGGGATCTGCGCCATGCGATCGAGAACTTCGCTGCGGGTGTGGGTTTCGCCGCGGATGTCGGTCGACTGGTAGTCGGCGGCGAGCAGGCTTTCGGCGGCGGCGCGGTCCTTGGCAAGGATCGCGGTGCGCAGCTGGGTATAGCGCGCCTCGAACGCCGCCTGGTCGTCCTGGGCATAGGCGGCCGTCGCCATCGCCACCGCCATGACCCCGCCAGCAAGCCACGGACGCATCGTCGAAAAACCCATTTCGCTACTCCACATGTCGCGCGCCCGGAAAGCGGGGCAAGGCGCAGTTAATCCCGCTCTGGCGAACCGGTGATGAACGGATCGATCAATGCACGTGCCCGT